>NZ_JAVREJ010000030.1:0-51339 GCF_031845345.1 Pseudonocardia charpentierae
CGCCAGCGTTCGTCCTGAGCCAGGATCAAACTCTCCAACAAAAACTGGCTCTAACCAAAAAACTCTCCACCACGGACGGGGCCGTAGATATTGAAGAGCCATATCAAAACTGGCACAACACCACCAGCTCCAAACAAACAAGCTCGACACACTGTTGAGTTCTCAAAAGACACCCGCACACCATCTCGCAGCAGCAAGCCACGATCCGGGGCTGTGTTCCCCCATCCTACGCCCCCATGGGAACTAACGTTCCCAGGTGGGCCCGGCGGGGAGATCAACGGGCCTGGTGACCGATCCCCGAGGGGCTCGTTCTGTCCGGCGTCTCGCTGACAGGAAGAAACCTACGCGAGCGTCTCCGCCGGGGTCAAATCGCCCCCCTCAAAGCATGGTGACCAGCGGAAACGTTGATTTGGGGCAGGTTCACGCCGGACCTGTCCGCGACGAACGGTCGTGCCTCCGGAGCCGCCTCCGGCCTACCGGCGGAACCCGCCTTCAGGCCCGTCACCAGCGACGACACCGAGCTCACGAGGAGCCGATGGTCCGCTCTTCACGGGGCACCACATCGTCCCCGTCGCGCCGAACGGCCTCCTGTGACCCCGACCGCACTTCATCGTCCGCGCCGGACGGCCGTCCGTTCGTGGCCAGGCGGCGCAACATCGCGTTGTAGGCCTCGAGATCCGCGTCGCCGTCCGCATCGGCTCGTCGGTCGTCGCGACGTGCCGACCGCTCGTCCTGGCGGGACCACTGCACGAGCAGCACGATCACCACGAGCACCAGGGGAAGCTCACCGGACGCCCAGGCCAGCCCGCCGCCGAGTTGCTGGTCACGCAATGGGTCGGTCACCCAGGGCAGGGCCAGTGCCCGGTAGAAGCCGCCGCCGATGACGGTCCCCGCGCTCATGAGCGCCACGCCGAAGAAGGCGTGGAAGGGGACGGAGGCGAACACCACTCCGAGGCGTGCGGCCGGAGGCAGGCGGCGGGGGGCCGGGTCGATCCCGATCAGGGGCCAGAAGAACAGGAACCCGGTGACCATGAAGTGCAGGTTCATGAACACGTGCGCGGCGTGGACCGGGAGCGCCGCGGCGAACAGCCCCGAGAAGTACAGGACGTAGTAGCTGCCGACGAACAGCGGCAGCGTCACCAACGGGTTGGTGAGCCAGCGGGCCAACGGCGAGTGGAGACCTGTCAGCAACCACTCCCGCGGACCGGGCGGCCGGGCGCGGCCTGCCGCCGGCAGTGCACGAAGAGCGAGAGTCACCGGAGCGCCGAGTACCAGCAGGATCGGCACCAGCATCGACAGGATCATGTGCTCGGCCATGTGCACGCTGAACATCGCCGGCCCGTACCGGCCGATGCCGGAACTGGTGGCGGCGAACATGGCGGCACACCCGCAGAGCCATGCGACGGTCCGCCCGGGCGGCCAGGCGTCGCCCCGACGCCGTAGCCGCCGGACTCCCGCGAGATAGACCGCGGTCAGGACGAGGGCCGCCGTGCCGTAGATCAGGTCGAACCGCCAGTCGAGGAGGAGGCGCAGCGCCGTCGGCGCCTCCGTCAGGTCGTAGCCGATCAGCACCTCGGTACGGGACGGCGGTCCCACGGCCGACGCAGGTGGTGCGCTGCGGCCGAGCGCGACGGCCAGCCCCATCGTCGCGAGCATGAGAACGACTTCGACGGCGCCGAGTCGCAGGAGAGCTCGTGGCTCCCCCGCCGCAGCGCGGTCGACCGTCCGCCTGCGGTGCGCCCACCCCAGCGCACCGAGAGCGACCAGAGCCACGGCCTTGGCCACCACCAGCGCGCCGTACCCGGTGGTGAACAGGTCGGCGGGCGCCACGCGGACGAGGGCGTTCACCACCCCGGTGATCCCGAGCGTGAGCCAGCAGACCAGGGCCAGGCGGGAGTAGCGGGGAACGGCCGTCGCGAGCGCGGACGCCCGATCGGGCCCGCGAGCCGCAGCGGTACCGAGCACCGCGACCAGCCCGCCGACCCACAGGCAGGCGGCCACGACGTGCAGCACCAGGCTGTCGCTGGCCACGTCGTGCGCTCCACCCGTGGCGGAGTGACCCGTGAGGGCGACGGGCAGCGGTCCGAGCAGGCAGAGGCCGAAGGTGACCACCGTCCAGCCCCAGCCGAGGACGGTCCGGCAGGCGACGAGCACGAGCAGGGCGATGGCGGCCGTCGCCAGCCACGCCGTGGCCGTGCTGAGCAGTGGAACGGTCTGGGCGAGCAGGCCGACGTCGAGGACGTCGCCGACCGGCCTGCCGACCGAGTCGGCCACGGTCAACGGCACCATCAGGGTCGCGGCCACCGCCCAGACGAGCGCGGCGGCTGCGGCGGACCGCACAGCCCGGTAGCCGGCGACGTCGAGGTAGCCCGAGCGTTGCGGCGGCACGAGGAACGCCGCGAGCAGCAGCGCACCCACCGCGATCGCCATGGCGATCTCGGCGACGGCCCGCACCGCAGGCAGCCCGACGGTGGTGAGCCGGTCGGGATTCGACAGTCCGGGCACGACGTCCACCGGCCCGTTGACCACCAGGGTCAGCACGGCGGCGATCAGGGCGGCCAGCGCCGCCCCGGCTCCCACCAGCCCGAGCACGCTGCGCTGACCCCGCCGGGGCGGGGAGCCGGGAGGAGCCGTCGTCTGCGCCATGCGTCCAGGTTAGGACGGGACGCGGCCGGCGCCCCGTCCACCGACGGGATCGGTGTCCGGCAGCCGCCTCAGGAGGCGTTCGACGCCTCCGCCGCTGCGCCGAACAGGAAGCCGCCTGCATCCGACGGGGTCCCCTCGACGAGGTCCGCGACCACGCACGTGATGTTGTCCGGTCCCCCTCCCTCGTTCGCGAGGGCGATGAGGCGGTCGACGGCATCCGCGGCCTCGGCGACGTCGCTGAGAACCTCGTGGATCTCGTCGTCGTCCAGCACGGCGGTGACCCCGTCCGAGCAGACGAGAAAGCGGTCGCCGATCTGGCCCTCGACCGTGAACAGGTCGGGCTCGGCCGGACTGCCCTCCTGCAGGGTCCGCACGAGCACCGACCGGCGCGGATGGTCCGCGGCCTCGTCGACCGTGAGCCGGCCCTCGTCGATCAGGCTCTGCACGAGGGTGTGGTCGTGGGTGATCTGGTGGAGCTCGCCGTCGCGGAGCAGGTAGGCACGGGAGTCGCCGATGTGGCCCACCCCCACCCGCGTGCCGTCGATCAGCAGCGCGACCAGCGTCGTGCCCGTACCGCGCAGGGAGGGATCGGAGTCGGCGACGTCCGTGAGCCGGCTCGCCGCGGTGTCCATCGCGGTGCCGAGAGTGCTGAGCAGATCGACGTTGTGCAGATCGACACCGTCGAGCGAGGCGTCGACCTCGGCGACGGTATTGATCGCCACTGCGCTCGCGACCTCGCCGTGGGCGTGCCCGCCCATTCCGTCGGCGACGGCGACGAGTCGCGAGCTGGTGTATGCGGAGTCCTGGTTCACGGCGCGGCGGCACCCGATGTCGGATCCGGCCGCCGAGCGCACCGTCGGAGTCATGGGTCTACCTTCTCAACAACCGTTCGGCCGCCACGCTCCGGTACTGGTGTGTCGCCCGAACGGGTCCGATCGGTGACCTGCCGCGACGTGCTCCGGTGCCCCGGCCGCTAGGCTCGACGGTGCGGTGCCGCATCGCAAGCCTCCGTAGCTCAGCTGGATAGAGCAAGAGCCTTCTAATCTCTAGGTCGCAGGTTCGAGTCCTGCCGGGGGCACCAGGGCCGAAGCTCTGCACCGGGCTCTCGATCCTCATCGCGGAGCCCTTGTGAGTGGGAACTCATCGGACCTTTCTCCGCATTGCGGGCATAACGTCCGATCTTCGAGCCACATTCACGTCCGGCGATGACCGTGCTGTCCGTCGCCTGGATCCTGTTCTGCAGTGGCGGACGAGCGCGAAACGGTCACCCCCGCCCGGCACTGACCCGCTCGAGCACCGCCGCCGCGAACGCCTCGGGCGCCTCCAGCGGCGTGAAGTGCCCGGCGCCGTCGACCGGACGCACCTTCGCGTCGGCGAACCAGTCGTCCACCCGGTCCGACCACGCCCGCGGGAAGAGCGGATCATGCTCCGGCCAGAGGACGGTCGTCGGCGCCGCGATCCGGTCGGCCGGGGCGGGCGGCTTCTCCTGCACCGCCATTGCGACGGTCCCGGCTCCCGCGCGGTACCAGTTGATCGACGCCGTGAACGCTCCTGGCCGGGCGTAGGCGTCGGCGAGGCGGTCCAGCTGGGCGGGGTCGGGCACGTAGTCGGGGCCGGACCAGTGCGTCCAGAAGTGCTCCAGGTAGGAGCGCACGGCGGAGCGGGAGCCGTCCAGCAGCCGCTCCGCCAGCGGCAGTTGGTGGAAGGGCTGGTACCAGAACTCGCGCTGCGCCGACGGCTCGAGCACCCGCTCCCCCGCACCGGGCAGCGGCGGCGCGAGGACCAGCCCCCGCACGCGATCGGGCCGGGCGGAGGCGGCGGTCCGGGCGGTCCGGGAGCCGACGTCGTAGCCGGCCAGGACCACGGGGCCGACCCCGAGCTGCTCAACGAGGCCGAGCACGCTGCGCGCCTGCCCGTCACCGCCGAACGCCACCGCTTCCGCGCCGGGTTCCGACTCTGACTCCCCAAAGCCCCGCAGGTCGGGGACCACGACCCGGCAGCGACCGGCGAGCAGGGGTACGACGTCGCGCCAGTCGTGGCGGTCGCCCGGCCAGCCGTGCAGCAGCACCACGGTCCCGGAACCGCCGGGGTGGTCGTCGTAGACCAGTCGGAAACCGTCGACGGGATCGGTGATCGGCATACCCGCAGAATAGGGCGCAGAACAGGGCGGAGCTCGGACATGATGATCGACCGGTCGGTCGGCGGCGGTAGTCTCTGCCACCGTGCGAGACCCGGCAGGATCCCGGCGGTCCCGACGAGCCCGGCGGTCCCGCAGGCCGCTCGTCCTGATGGCGCTGGGACTCGGCCTCGTCACGATGATCGGCAGCGCCGCCGTCCTCTGGTTGGCGGCCGACGTGCTGACGCGTGTCCCCGCGCACGACGAGCCGCCGATGGCGGACGTGGTCGAGTTGATGAAGGTCGCGCTGGCGGTCGGGTTGTCGAAGTGGTCGGCTGCGCTGTAGGGCGCGGCGACCAGAAGTGATCGACGATCTCGCCGCGCTCGTACGGCGGCAGCCTGCCGTCGGCGCGATGCGCCTGGTGACCGTCGACGGTCGTTCCGGAGCAGGCAAGACGCGGCTCGCCGGGCGCCTGGCCCGGGCGCTGGACCGCGCGCCGATCGTGCACCTCGACTTCTTCTACCCCGGCTGGGACGGACTGGCCGGGGGCGTGGAACTGGCCGTCGACTGGGTCGCCCGGCCGCTCGCGGCGGGACGCCCGGCGCGCTGGCGGCGCTACGACTGGACCACCGACCGGTTCGCGGAGTGGCGGGAGACGCCGTGCGCGCCGGTCGTCGTGCTGGAGGGCTGCGGGGCGGGGGCGGCGATGCTGCGGCCGTACACCTCGACGGCGTTGTGGGTCGACACCCCGCCCGAGCTGCGGGACGAGCGGCTGCAGAAGCGGATCGACTGGCCGCGGTACGCGCCGCACCGCGCGCGGTGGGCGGCGCAGGAGGAGGCGCTGTACGCGGTCGAACGGCCGTGGGAGCACGCCGACGGGATCATCGACAACGGGTCGTCGCCGAACTGTCGGTACCCGGGTGCAGGATGAGTGGCGTGGGAGGCTGATGCACCGGTCAGCGGTGGCGAGGAGCGCACCGCACCGGCGACGATGACACTGCAGCCGAGCACGTCCGGCGGGCCTGGCCCGCCAATGGAGAGGAGTGCACCATCGACACCTCGCTCCGGGCCGGTCAGCGATGACCGCCCCCGACGCGCCCGCCGCCGGCGGCCTGGCCGCCGACGCGACCGCCCACTCCGGTGGCCCCGGCATCATCGCCGTCGCCGGCGAGGCCCTCGTCGACCTCGTCCCGGCGCCCGTGGGTGGCTACTTCGAGATCGCCCCGGGTGGCAGCCCGGCGAACGTCGCGCTCGGCCTCGCGCGCCTCGGCGTCCCGGCACGATTGCTGGCCCGGATCGCGGACGACATGCTCGGTAAGCGCATCCGGACGCACCTCGTGCACAACGGCGTCCAGCTCGACCACGCGGTGGCGGCGAAGGAGCAGACGTCGCTGGCGATGGTGTCGCTGGACGAGAACGGATCTCCGGCCTACGACTTCCGGATCACCGGCACGGCCGACTGGCAGTGGACGCCGGCCGAGGTGGCGGGTGCGCTCGAGCCCGGAGCGGCCGGGCCGGTCGTGGCGCTGCACTCGGGGTCACTGGCCCTGACCATGGCACCGGGCGACGCCGTACTGCGCGACCTGCTGATGCGGGCGTCCGACACGATCACGATCAGTTACGACCCGAACTGCCGGCCGAGGCTCATGGGCAATCCGGTCGAGGTCCTGCGCGGGGTGCACGAGATGCTCGGCGCGGCGGACGTCGTGAAGGTCAGCTCGGAAGACCTCGCGTGGCTGCTCCCGGGGATGGCTCCGGAGCAGGTCGTCGACGACTGGCTCACCCGCGGGCCGACGCTCGTGGCGGTCACCCTCGGCTCGGACGGCGTGGTGGCGGGTGCGAGCGCGGGTCTGCGGGCGCGGCGCCCGGGCGTCGCGGTGAAGGTCATCGACACGGTCGGGGCGGGCGACACGTTCTCGGCCGCGCTGCTCGCCGGGCTGCACGGGCACGGCCTGCTCGGCGGCGACGGAGCCGCCAAGCTGCAGACCTTGGACTACAGCACGCTCGACGAGTTGCTGCACGACGCCGTCTTGGCAGCGGCGATCGCCTGCTCGCGGCGCGGTGCCGACCCGCCCACGCGCGGCGACCTGCGGCTGTCCCGGATGGGCTGACGCGCGAACGACGAGGTCGTGGGCGGCGGATGACGGCCCCAGATCCTTTTCGCCACCCGCCGCCCACGAGTCAGGGGTCGCCGGGCAGTGGCCGCGGCTTCCGGTCTGGGTGCAGGCGCTTCTGACCCGTGGCCGGGTCACCGGGCGCGAGCGACAGCGTCGCGGGTTCGCTCTCCGGGAGCGCCCACTGACGGGCCCAGTCCATCTGCATGGCCGAGCCGCTCTCCGCGGGACCGCCGCCGTCGGGCGGGAACCAGTCGAGCTGCATCGTCATGTTCATCGGTCTCGGCGGGAAGAGATCGGAGCGGTCCGTCGAGTACCACTCCTCACCGTCGGCATAGGTCGTGATGTGGTCCGGGGTCCACTCGACGGCCCACGCGGTCCACTCCGTCGCGTCGTGGTCCACCTTGCCGCCGAAGCTCGTGTCGGGCGGGCCGTGGTGGACGTTGACGGTGACCTCGTCGCGGTCGCCGTGGAAGATCTCCATCCAGTCGATCTCGCCGCCGGCCGGGAAGTCTTCCGCGACCGGCCAGAGGATCAGCACTCCGTGCAGCGCGTCCGGCCCGGGGTCCATCCGCACGCAGGCCTCCCACCGGCCGTACCGCTGTCCCGGATGCCAGCTCATAGCACCGGTCGTGCCGTCGGCGGTCCCGGCGATCGTCACGACCCCGTCGGCGGTGGTGATCGCCTCGGGCGTACGCACGCCCTTCTTGTTGTGACCGACCTCGGGCCCGTAGGGATGCCAGTCGGAAGGAAGACCGTCGCCGAAGTCCGCGGCGCGGGTGGGCTCGCCCCAACCGAGGCGCTGGGCTGCGGTCGTGGAGCAGTGCGCATCGGTGCCGGCGACCGGGGTGGCGGTCGGTTGCGGTGCGGGGCGGCCCCCGTCGGTCCCGCAGGCTGCGAGTACGGCGCAGCCGCCGAGGAGCGCGGCGATCGGGCGCGCGGTGCGACACCTCGGCACCGCGTCACCTCCTCGTCTGCTCGTGTCGTGCGCTGCGCGCGCCGTCTCGGGGCACATTCCACCGGTACCGGCGGCCGGACGCGACTCCTGCCACCCGGTCGGGTGTCGCGAAAGGATTGTCCGCGTGACCGTTCCCGCCCTCGCCGCCGCCCTCGACCTCGCCGCTCACCCGGAAGGCGGGTGGTACCGCCGCACCTGGACGTCGATCGTCACCGTCGACACACCGGGCGGCCCACGGCCGAGCGCGACGGCGATCCTCTACCTGCTCGGCGACGTCTCCCGCTGGCACCGCGTCCGCTCCGCGGAACTGTGGTGCCGACACACAGGCTCACCGATCGAGCTGCGCACGGGCGGCGTCGACAGCGCGCCCACGGACGTCGAGGTCCATCTCCTGGACGCCGACCATCCACAGCTGCTGGTCCCCGCCGCCACGTGGCAGACCGCCCGGCTGCTCGGCACCGACCCGGCGCTGGTGACGTGCGTCGTCTCCCCCGGCTTCGACTTCGCCGACTTCGAGCTCGCCGGGTCCAGCTCCTGACCGCGAGTTGCGCGTTCCTGCCCGGTGAGTTGCGCGTCGGTACGGCGAGTTGCGCGTTCCGGTACGGGCCCCGGCCTCAGCGCTGACGCTCGAGCAGCCGCTCGACCGGCCACGTGTTCAGCACCCGCTCCTCCGGCACCCCGCAGGCCGCGGCACGCGCGCACCCCGCGTCGAGCCAGTCGAGCTGGCCGGGCGCGTGCGCGTCGGTGTCGATCGTGAACAGACACCCCGTGTCGACGGCCAGCTCCAGCAGCCGCTTCGGCGGGTCCAGGCGCTCCGGCCGGGAGTTGATCTCGACGGCGACGCCGTGCTCGGCGCAGGCCGCGAACACGGCGGCAGCGTCGAACTGCGACTCGGGCCGCTTCCGGTTGCCGGTCACCATGCGGCCGGTGCAGTGGCCGAGGACGTCGACGTGCGGATTCGCGACGGCCGTGAGCATCCGTTCGGTCATCTCGGCCGCCGGCATCCGCAGCTTGCTGTGCACGCTCGCGACGACGACGTCCAGCTCGGCGAGCAGGTCGGGCTCCTGGTCCAGGCTGCCGTCGTCGAGGATGTCGACCTCGATGCCGGTCAGCACGCGGAACCCGGAGCCGACCAGCGCCTCGTTGAGTTCGGCGACGTCGCGGAGCTGCGCGCGGAGCCGCTCCGGCGACAGGCCGTTGGCGACGGTCAGCCTCGGTGAGTGGTCCGTGATCACCAGATACTCGTGGCCGAGGTCGCGGGCCGTCTCGACCATCTCGGGCAGTGGTGAGCCGCCGTCGGAGGCGTCGGTGTGGCTGTGGCAGTCGCCGCGCACGGCCGCTCGCAGGTCGGCGGCGGCGTCGGCGAGCGCCGCGCCCTCGGTGGCCTGCAGGCGGGTCAGGTACACCGGCTCCTCGCCGGCGAGCGACTCGGCGACACACTTCGCCGTCACGTCCCCGACTCCACGCAGACGTCGCAGCTCCCCGGACGCCGCGAGTGCGGCCAGCTCGTCGGGACCACGGCCGCGGAGCGCGGCGGCGGCCCCGCGAAAGGCCCGCACACGGTAGGTCGACTCGTGGGCCCGCTCCAGCAGGAACGCGATCCGCCGCAGGTCGGCGACGGGATCACGCGGTGCGGTCACGCCGCGATGGTGCCACGGATGCGCAGGCGCGACCCGCCTTGCAGGAGCACGCAACTCGCCGGGAGGGGCGGGCGTCAGCGCAGCAAGCGGGACTTGACGACCTTGCCCATGTCGTTGCGCGGCAGGGCATCGACGAACCGCACCTCGCGGGGGCGCTTGTGCGGGGCCAGCAGGCCCGCGACGTGGTCCACCAGCGCGCCGGCGTCCGTCCGGTCCGACGTCACGACGAAGGCCACCACGCGCTCGCCGAGGTCGTCGTCCGGAACGCCCAGCACCGCCACCTCGGCGACGGCCGGGTGCTCCAGCAGGGCGTTCTCGATCTCGCCTGCGCCGATCTTGAAGCCGCCGGACTTGATCAGATCCGTGGTCTTCCGGCCGACGAGCGCGAGCGAGCCGGACGCCGTCCAGCGGCCGATGTCGCCGGTCCGGAACCAGCCGTCCTGCGTCGTCGGGTCGGACCCGCCGAGGTAGCCGCTGAACAGGCCCGGTCCGCGCACCTCGACGGCGCCCAGGTCGTCTCCCGCGTCCTCGCGCACCAGGCGGATCTCGGTATCCGCGAGCGGGCGGCCGACGGTGCCGGGCTCGACGGGTTCGTCGGCGCGGGCGGCGGTGAGGATGAGGGTCTCGGTCAGCCCGTACCGCTCGCGGACGGCCAGTCCGGTGAGCCGCTGCAGCCGGGCGTGGTCGACGGCGGTCAGCGCGGCGGAACCGGAGACGAGCAGTCGCGCCCGGCCGACGGCGGCCGCTGCCGCCGGATCCGCGGCCAGCTCGTCGACGAGCCGGTGGTAGTGGGTGGGGACGCCGAAGACGAGCGTCGCGCCATCCTCGACCGCCCTGGCGAGCGACGACGCGGAGAACGTTCCGAGGTGCCGCATCGAACCGCCGCGCCGCAACGGGCCGAGCACCCCGAGCACCAGGCCGTGCACGTGGAACAGCGGCAGGGCGTGGACGAGCACGTCGGCGGCCGTCCACGCCCACGCGTCGGCGAGCGCGTCGAGGTTCGCCGCGAGCGCCACCCGCGACAGCACCGCACCCTTCGGCGGGCCGGTGGTCCCGGACGTGTAGATGACCAGCGCCGGTGCGCTCGGGGGCATGTCGAGATCGGGGTTTCGCGCTGTCGAACGTGCCGACTCGCGGGGGATCGGGAACCGGGGAAGCGCGGCGAGGGGAGGCAGGAGGTCGGCGTCGGCGGCGGCGGCGGCGAGCACGGCGTCGGGCGCCGCGTCCGCGACGACGTGGGCGAGCTCGCGCGGCCCGCTACGCGGGTTGATCGGGACCGCGGGGACCCCCGCGAGGAGCGCCGCGACGATCCCGACGGCGGTGTCCAGCGTCGGCGTGGCCCGGACGGCCACCCGCTTCAGCCCGGCGATCTGCTGCGCGAGGGCTCCGGCGCGGGTGGCCAGCTCGGGGTAGGTCAGCGCGCCGTCGGGGAAGGCGAGCGCAGGCCGCTCTGCCGGCGGGTCCAGAAGAGCGGGCAGCAGTGCGTCGGTCACCCGATTGCCTTGCCGGGATTCATGATGTCGTGCGGGTCGAGCGCCGCCTTGACGGCCCGCTGCATCGCGAGCACCGCCGGCCCGAGCTCGCGACGCATACCGGCGCGTTTCAGCAGGCCGACGCCGTGCTCACCGGTGACGGTGCCGCCCATGTCGATCGCGGCGTTCACGATCTCCTCGAACGCCGCCTGTGCGCGGGCCCGTGCCGCCTCGTCGCCGTGCTTCGTGATGAGCAGCGGGTGCAGGTTGCCGTCGCCGGCGTGGGCGACGGTGGCGATGAGGATGCCGTGGCGGCCGCCGATCTCGTCGATCCGCCCGAGCATCTCGGCCAGGCGTCCGCGGGGCAGGCAAACGTCTTCGGTCAGCACGGCGTCGCCGCGCTGCTCCAGCGCCGGGTAGGCCAGGCGCCGGGCGTCGAACAGGGCCTCGGCCTCCACCGCGTCGGTCGACACGACGGCATCACGCGCACCGGCCGCCTCGAACTCGGCGAGGATCGCGTCCGCCTCCTGGCCCCCGGCCGGCTCGGGCAGGTCCGTGCGCGCAAGGAGCAGCGCCGCGGCGTCGTCGGGGAAGCCCGTGTGCTTCCACTCGTTCACCGCCTGCAGGCAGTGGCGGTCGACGAGCTCGAACTCTGCGGGCTGCAGGCCTCGGGCCGTGACGCCGGCGACCGCGGCGCCGCACGCGGCGAGGGTGTCGAAGAACCCGACGACCGTCCGCGACGCCGCCGACCGGGCGGGGCGCAGGCGGACCGTGACCTCGGTGACCACCCCGAGCGTGCCCTCCGAGCCGACCATCAGCCCGACCAGGTCGTAGCCCGCCACGCCCTTCGCGGTGCGCCGGCCCAGTCGCACGACCTCGCCGGACGCCGTGACGACCTCGAGGGCGAGCACGTAGTCGCGCGTGACGCCGTACTTGACGCAGCACAGGCCGCCGGCGTTGGTGGCGACGTTCCCGCCGATCGTCGACCAGGGGGCGCTCGCCGGATCGGGCGGGTACCAGAGGCCGTGCTCGGCGACCGCGGCACGCAGCACGTCGTTGACCACGCCCGGCTGCACGACCGCGAGCCGCTCGCCGGCGTCGATCTCGACGATGCGGCGCATCCGTTCGGTGGACAGCACGATGCCGCCCTCGACCGCGTTCGCACCGCCCGACAGGCCCGTCCCTGCTCCGCGGGGCACGACCGGCACGCCGTGGCGGGCACAGATCGCGACCGTGGCGGCGACCTCCGCGGTCTCCAGCGGTCGGACGACGGCCCGGGCGCGGCCGTATTCGGCCCACTCCGCCTCGTCGTGCAGGTAGGAGCCGACGACGTCGGTGTCGGTCAGGATGCGGTCGGCGGGAAGCGCGGCTCGCAGTTCCGCCAGAACCGGGTCCCCGGGTGCTGCCACCCGAGCACGGTAACGCGTTCGGACGTCAGGACGCGTCGCCGCGGCCGGTGTAGTACGTCCGGCCGAACGACCGTGCCACCTCGTAGTAGGCGTTCGCGGTGTCCACGCACTCGCGGGCCCGCCAGTTGTGCACCGCACCGTGCAGGTCCTCGCAGGAGGCGGTGAGGTCGGTGCGGAACAGGTCGTCGCAGCGGAGCCGGTCGGTCACGGCCTGCTCGCCCGCGCGGTTCAGGCCCTGGTAGCAGCCGTCGTGGTGGGTGCAGGCGTGGCGAAAATCGAACAGACCGGGCACGGAGTCGATCCCCGCACCGGGCAGGACGCAACCCCGCTCGCCCCACGCGTGGTCGTCGAGCATCTCGTTGCCCGGGGTGGCGGGCGCGTCCACGACGTGTGTCTTCGGAGTGGCGGACCAGATCAGCAGCAGGCCGGCCACGACGGCCACGGCGGCGACGAGAACGAGGTCCAGCGTCCTCGGTCGACGCAGATGCTGCATCGTCGCCATCTCGGCCCCCATGGACCCGATCCGAGAACATCCCGGTCGTGTCGGGAATGAAGTCGTTCAAGTCCGGGTACGCGTTAATCCCTCACGAGGAAAATCTTGACCCTTTGAGCAAGGCGCGGGCGAGGTCCGTCCCGGAGCGCCAGGCCGTCTCGATGCGGGGGCTGCCCCAGCCGTCGCCGGCCAGCCCGATGCCGTCGTCGCCCAGATGGAACGTGGAATCCCGTTTCTCGGCGGGCGAGGCGTAGCGCCAGCGGTGCGCGTGGGTCCAGACGGGGTCGGACCGCAGGTTCAGCAGGCGGCGCAGAGCCTCGAGCACCGGGGCTACGGCGTCGTCGGGACAGGCGTCGTGCCGGCGCGCGACGTCGGCGACGGTGTGCGCCACCAGCACCGGTGCGCCGTCGCCGCGGCGGTCGCCGTCGTCGGCGACGAGCGAGATCACCGGGTGGTCGTTGACGAACGCCGCGTTCATCGGCGGCCACTCCCGCCGCGCCCACCCCGCGGCCACCGTGATCACCGGCTGCCATTCCCGGCCGTCGAGTTCGGCCGTCGCGGGCGAGGTGTCGGCGAGAATGCGCCGGGCCTGCGGGTCGGGCATCGCGAGGACGACGGCGTCGGCGGCGTCGCCGTCCACCGTCGGGCCCGGACCGACCCGCGTGACCTTGTGCCCGAGCTCGACGGGCAGCCCCTCGGCGAGCGCGGCGACGAGGCTGCGCAAGCCACCGGGCGCAGCCCAGCGGACCGGGCCGGGAGCGCGGCTGCGTTCCCCCGTCCCCTTGAACACGGCCATCTCCGACGTCCACGGCCGCGCCAGACCCGCCGTCCGCCACCGGGCCACCACTTGGGCGAACTCGGGGTCGCGCACGGTGAAGTACGCCGCTCCGAGGTCGACGGGGCGGCCGTCGATCCGCTTGCTCGCCATCCGGCCGCCGACGGCGCGGCCGCGATCGACGACGCGCACCTCGACTCCCGCCGACGCCAACTCCACCGCACACGCGATGCCGGCAATCCCGGCCCCGACCACCACCACAGTCATCGCCGAAGCACGCTAGGCCCCCCCACCTCCTTCCCGCGAATCGACACCCCCCGGCCGGACAGGGGTGGGCCGCCGGTTCTGCCCGTCGCCCTGCCGACCGGGCCGGCCCGCACCGGCGGCATCATGGGCGCGGTGAGCACGACGGCACCGCGGCTGCTGCAGGTGCGGCGCAGCACGCGGATCACCCCGCGGATGGTCCGCGTGACGTTGGCGGGCGACGAGCTCGCCGGCTTCGGCGGCGACGGGCCCGACCGGCGGATCAAGATGTTCTTCCCGGTCGAGGGGCAGGACCGGCCTGCGGTGCCACGGGCGACGTCGGGTGGCCCGCTGTGGCCCGCGGGCCAGGCCCGGCCGACGATCCGCACCTACACCGTGCGGCGGTTCGACGAGGCGGCGGGTGAACTGGACGTCGACTTCGTGCTGCACGAGGGGCACGGGCCGGCGGCTGCGTGGGCGCGCGATGCCCGGGCGGGCGCGTGGGTGGGAGTCTCCGAGCCCGGCGGGCGCTACGTCGTCGATCCGGAGGCGGACTTCCATCTCGTGATCGGCGACGAGTCCGCGCTGCCCGCGGTGGCGACGGTGCTCGCGGCGCTGCCCGGCGGCGTGCCGGCCATTGCGTACCTGGAGGTCGCCGATGCGGCCGAGGAGCAGGAGCTCCCCGGTGGCGCCGCCGTGCACTGGGTGCACCGCCGCGACCGGCCTGCCGGTGAACCGCTGGCCGATGCCGTGCGGGCCGCGCAGCTCCCCGAGGGCAGAGGGCAGGCGTGGCTGGCCGGTGAGTCGGCGTGCGTCCGCGACCTGCGCCGCCATCTGCTCGACGACCGCAAGCTCGACCGCCGTGCGGTGTACGCGACGGGCTACTGGCGCGCCCGCTGAGGTCCCGACGCCCGGACGGTCGGGAGGCCCGGCGTCCCCATGCCGGGCCTCCCCTCCCCCGCAGCGCCGATCAGGTACCCGAGCCCGCCGCCGGCGCGGAGCCGTCCGGCGGGGTCGGGGCCAGATCGGCGCACGCTTCCTGGGCGGCGGCCCAGGTGTCGCTGTCGACGCCCGGAGGCGCCTGGGAGGCCGCGCGCCGCTAAGCCCGCCACCTAAGGCCGGTGCGCCCGAGGGCGGCGTGCCGCCCCCGGCGGGCGGTTCCGACATCGTGATGCCGTTCTCCTCCAAACAGGTTCGGTAGTCGGCCATGTCCGTGTCGTCGGCGTCCGTGTCGTCCCCGTCGTCCCCGTCGTCCGCGGCCGACGGCTGCGCGGCCACCGCGCTCGACGCCGCTGCTGTGGACGTCGTGTCGGTGCTCGTGCCGCATGCCGCGAGCCCGACGAGGGCCACCACGCAGACGGGCGCCGCGATCACGCGGATCCACCGGTGTCGCGACGGGGTCCGCATGTCGGTCATTCGCACTCCTGGGTCCGGCCGCGGTCGAGTGCCGCGGCTCGTGGAGCACACGCTGTCGACGCCGGATGGGTGTTCCCTGTGCGTCCAGCCATGATCAGCTGTGCTCCGCCCACCGGTACGACCCCGGCGACGACCGGTTCAGCCCTCCTGGTCGTTGTCGGACGAGGCAGGCCGACGTGCGGCGAACACCGGTTCGTCCCGCGGCCCGACATGGGCATCCAGCCAGTCGGCGAGCGGCCGGGCGGCGCGCCACGCCGCCCGGACCTGCTCCAGAGGCTCGTCGGTACCGAGCCACTCGCCCGGCGGCCAGGTGCGGTCGACGTGCAGGCCGCGGACCCGCAGCAGCGCCAGGCGCGGATGGTCGGCGGCGTAGCCCCGCGGTCGCCCGGTCAACGCCGACACCCCGTCCGGCACGAGATCGTCGCGGCGTAGCGCGGCCAGCACCTCCTCGAGCGTCTCCCCCGCCGCCCCGTCGACGCTGTTGCGGTACCGGCGCAGCTGTCCGGGATCGAACGCCTGGTACCCGACCTGCACCGCGAGGCCCTGGACCGACAGCGCCGCCGCGTACGGCGTGCCACCCGGCCCGGCGACCGTGATGCCGGTATCGGTGCGGTACGGGTCGGCGTTCGGGCGGAACCGCCGGTCCACGTGCGGGCGGAACACCCGCGGCGGCCCGAACTCCTCGGTCAGCGCGGCGGCCAGCGCACGGGTCGGTTCGAGCAGCGCGGTGCGGTAGCGGTGCGCGTTCTCCGTCCAGAACGCGCGGGTGTTGTCGGCGGCGAGCTCGGCCAGGAACGCCGCGGCGTCGGCAGGCCAGCCGGTGAAGGGGTGGGCATCGGTGGTGGTCATGGGGTCCTCCTGGAGTCGGTGGGACTCCAGACGGACCCGGCACCGCCGCGGTTCCCCGCCACGACTTGTCCACAGGCAGTTGTCCACATGCCGACGCACAGGAAGCACACAGGAGAACCCCATCGGGGGCACAGCCGCGCGCGCGAGGCTGATTAGCATGATGTCGGTGAGTGAGCAGGCGCCCGCGCTGCGCCGCGCGGACGGCAGTGCCGTCCGGGTCCTTGTCGTCGACGACGAGCCCACTCTCTTCGGAGCTGCTCGCCTTGGCCCTGCGCTACGAGGGCTGGGAGGTGCGCACCGCGGAAGACGGCTCGTCGGCCGTGCGCACGGCCCGCGACTTCCGGCCCGACGCCGTGGTCCTCGACGTCATGCTCCCCGACTTCGACGGCTTCGAGGTGCTGCGGCGCATACGCGGTGGAAGCCCCGAGGTACCGGTGCTGTTCCTCACCGCGAAGGACTCGGTCGAGGACCGCGTCGCGGGCCTGACCGTGGGCGGCGACGACTACGTCACCAAGCCCTTCAGCATCGAGGAGCTGGTGGCGCGGCTGCGCGGGCTGCTGCGGCGGGCCGGGATGACGGCCGCCCGCCAGGAGTCGCGCTGGTCGTCGGCGATCTGACCCTCGACGAGGACAGCCACGAGGTACGCCGCGGCGACACCCCCGTCGAGCTGACCGTCACCGAGTTCGAACTGCTGCGCTTCCTCATGCGCAACCCGCGGCGGGTGCTGTCGAAGGCGCAGATCCTGGACCGGGTGTGGCACTACGACTTCGGCGGCCAGTCCAACGTCGTCGAGCTCTACATCTCCTACCTGCGTAAGAAGATCGACGCAGGCCGGGCCCCCATGATCCACACCGTGCGGGGGGCGGGCTACGTGCTCAAACCCGGCGGAATGAGAATGCCCGCGCGCCCGCACTCGCTGCGCGCGCGGCTGGTGGCCACCGTCCTGGTGCTGCTCGCGGTGACGCTGTCGATCATCGGAGTGGCGACGACGCTGGCCCTGCGCCAGTTCCTCTACGGCCGCCTGGACCGCGAGGTCACCGAGGCCAACAGCCGGTTCGTGGGTGCCCAGACCGGCCAGCTCATGCCGCCGGGCGGGTTCCGCTACGGGCAGCCCGACTTCCTCGGCCCGGTCCAGGGGCCCCGCACCCTCGGCGCCACGATCCGCGACGGTGCGGTGCAGCGCGCCGAGGTGAGCACCCGCGGCGGCGGATCGTCGGCCCTGCCCGCGGTCGACCAGGCCGTGCTCCTCGCCGTGCTCGTCGGCGACGGCCCGATCAGCGTCGACCTGTCGATCGGCGACTACCGCATGGTGGCGACGGAGACCGGCGGGACGGTCTACGTCATCGGCCAGCCCGCGGGCGGGGCCCAGGACGTGATCGGCCGGCTCGTCGTGGTCGAGGTGATCGCGATCGCGCTCGCACTGCTCGGCGGCGGCATCGCCGGCGCCGTGCTGGTGCGCCGCGAGCTCCGGCCGCTGGAGCGGGTGGCCGACACCGCCGTCAAGGTCAGCGCCCTCCCGCTGGACCGCGGCGAGGTCGAGCTGGCCGAGCGGGTGCGCGACGTCGACCCGCGGCACCGAGGTCGGCCAGGTCGCGAGCGCCCTGAACCAGATGCTGGACAACGTCGGGGGCGCCCTGGAGGCCCGGCAGGACAGCGAGATGCGGCTGCGGCAGTTCATCGCCGACGCCAGCCACGAGTTGCGCACGCCGCTGGCCGCCATCCGCGGCTACGCGGAGCTGACCCGGCGGGCTCCCCTGCCGCCGGACGCCGAGTACTCGATCGCCCGGATCTCGTCGCAGACCGAGCGGATGACGGGGTTGGTCGAAGACCTGCTGCTGCTGGCCCGGCTGGACGCCGGACGGCCGCTCGAACGCGGCGCCGTCGACCTGACGCGGCTGTACTCGACGGGGTCAACGACGCGTACGCAGCGGGGATGGACCACCGGTGGCAGCTCGACCTGCCCGACGAGCCGGTCGTCGTCCCCGGCGACGCTCCGCGGCTGACCCAGGTGCTGACGAACCTGCTCGCGAACGCCCGCACGCACACCCCGGCGGGGACCACGGTGACCGTCGGCCTCGCCCGCGGCGACGGCGGCGCGCGGCTCACGGTCGTCGACGACGGCCCGGGCATCGCCGAGGACCTGCTGCCGCACGTGTTCGAGCGGTTCGCGCGAGGGTCGGTCTCGCGGTCGCGGCGGACCGGCAGCACCGGACTGGGTCTGGCGATCGTCGACGCAGTCGTGGCCGCGCACGGCGGCAACGTGCGGGTGCACAGCCGGCCGGGACACACGGAGTTCGCGGTCTGGCTGCCGACGGAGACACCTGCGCCTCCCCCGGACGACCGCGTCGCCCCGAGCACTGCGGTGATCAGCGGCGGGATCCACGCCGGCCCGTGAGCCCTGCGCGTACGCGAACGCGGAACTCGCGCACCGGAGCGCAAGACTCGCGTACCCCAACGCAAGACTCGCGCGGGGTCGACGCTCACAGGTGACGCACAGGCGGCCCACCGGGACGGCACAGGCGGCGCAGGAAACGTGGCCATCGTGACCACGACCGTGCCCACGCTCCCCGCTCGACCGGTCGCCGCCGAGCCCGCACATCCCGGTCCCGCGCGCCGCGGTGGCCCCGCCTCGCGCTGTCCGCGCTGCTCGCCGCCACCGCCGTCCTCTACATCTGGGGGCTGTCCCGCTCCGGCTGGGGCAACGCCTTCTACTCCGCCGCAGCCCAGGCCGGCGGCGAGAGCTGGAAGGCGTGGTTCTTCGGGCTGAGCAGCTGGAGCGTCCTCGTTCCCCAGGCGCTGATGGGTGTCGCGTCCGTCGGGCTGCTGTATGCGGCGGTCAAGCGGGTCGCCGGGCCCGGCGCCGGACTGATCGCCGGCGCGGCGCTGGCGCTGACCCCCGTCGCGGTCCTGATCTTCCGGTTCAACAACCCCGACGCGCTGCTCGTGCTGGTGCTGATCGGTGCGGCGTACGCCATGCAGCGCGGGGTCGAGAAGGGCGGCACGCGCTGGCTTGTGCTTGCCGGGGTGCTCGTCGGGATCGGCTTCCTCGCGAAGATGCTGCAGGCGTTCCTCGCGCGGCCGGCGCTGACGGCGGTGTGGCTGCTCGCCGCGCCCGTCGGCTGGTGGCGGCAGATCCGGGATCTGCTGGTGGCAGGCAGAGCGATGCTGGTGAGCGGCATGGCCCCTGCGGCGAGGAGGTCGGCACGGAGCTCGCGGGCATGCTGACGTCGGCCGGCACCCGCTGGGCCGCGCCACGATGGGCTCGCAGGGCGCGTCGTCGATGATGCTCGGCACCGGCACCGCGGTGATGGCGGTCGGCGGATACACCGGCAGCGACCCGTCGCCGACGCTCGCGCAGTTCCATACCTACGTCGCGAACGGCGAGATCCACTACTTCGTCGCCGGCGGCGGAGGACCGGGCCGGGGCAACAGCGAGATCACGCAGTGGGTGCAGCAGCACTTCGCGGCGCAGACGATCGGGAGCCGAACGGTTTACGACCTCACGAAGCCGACAAGCTGATCAGCCCGACAGATCGAGGGCCGGTGCGCACAGCGGCCGGCCCTCGCCCTTCGGTCAGGGTCAGAGGACGGTGAGCGCGCTACAGCGGGCGCAGTCGCGGCCCGGGCGCAGGGACTCCTGGAGGGAACGCTCCTGACCGCACCGACACGTCGCAGACATCGGCCCGCTGCGCGGGGCGGTGCGGGCCGGACGCCCTGTCCTGTGCGGGAGCGTGACGGTTCCTCGACCACGGCGCGGCAGGACGGAGGCGGAGTACAGGTGCATCGAGGTTCCCGACGTGTCAGAGTGGATCGCGGGCCTGTGGGCCTGCGGACCTTAATCGTTACACGAACGCAATTTGTTGCAGCAAGGTCTCGTGACCATGCGCACGCCCGCGGCCTCTCCTGGACCCGCAGGTCACCGGCAACGAGAATCACCCGCCTGAGTTAGGGAAGCCTCCGCTAAGCTGCCGTGGTGGGAGCGGACCGATCCACCCCGTGGTGTGCCGCACTGGCGCGCGCCCTGGACGAGCCCCTTCCCGGCACCGCCTCCGTCGCCCGCCGCTGGGTGGGCATCGAGCACCGCGGCACCTGGCCGCACGAGATCACCCAGCACCGCGACGACGCCGTCCGCGCCTTCATCGCCCGGGCCCGTTCCTCGGGTTGGCGTCCGGTGCTGGTCCGCCGCCCGGGCCGCCGCCCGTCCGACGGGCCCACGCGGATCTTCTTCGCCGACACCGCTCCTCCGGCGCCGCGGACGACCGTGCTCCGCGTCGTCGACCCGGCCGAGCTGGCGTCGATCGCCTTCCCGGCCGACGGCACCCCGCTCCCGGGCGAGACGGTCGCCGACCCGATGCTGCTGGTCTGCACGCACGGTCGCCGCGACCGCTGCTGCGCCGTCGACGGCCGTGCGCTCGCCCGGGCGGTCGTCGCGACCGGTGAGTCGGACGTCTGGGAGTCCACCCACCTCGGCGGACATCGCTTCGCCCCGACAGCGCTGGTGCTGCCCACCGGCTACCTCTACGGGCGGCTCGACGTCGCCGGCGCGGTCCTGGCACACAAGGCTGCAGCCGTCGGCGAGATGGAGCCGGGCCTCTGCCGCGGGCGGGCGACGTGGACGCAGCCCGGTCAGGTGGCCGAGCTGGCCGTGCGTGCGAAGACGGGGCTGCGCGGCGCGAACGTGCTGCAGGTGGAGCCCGCGACGCAGCAGGGCCCGGCAGGCGCCGAGCTCGTGACGGTCGCCGCCACGGACGGCAGGCGGTGGCAGGTCACCGTGCGCCCGATCTCCTGCCCCGGCGATCGTCCGGTCTCCTGCGGCGCTGCGGCCCTCCCCGTCACCGCGCTGAGCGCCTCGCGGGTGCGTCGGCTCGCGTAGCGTCCGGCTCGTGGAGACGGGTGCCGCTGCCGCCGTCGAGGCGCTGTTCGCCCCGGAACCGGCAGTCGCCGAGCACCCCGCCGTCCGCGCCGTCACCCGGCTGGCCCGCGACATGCTCGTCCCGCACGCCGCCGCGGCCGACGACCCCGCACGCGGCGTGGGTCCGGCCCACCTCTCCCTGTGCAGCGACGCGGGCCTGCTGGCGGTGGGCGTGCCGACGGCTGAGGGCGGGCTGGGCGGCGACGCCCGCGTCGACATCGAGGTCGTCGAGCGGCTCAGCGGGGCGTGCGGAGCGACGTGGTTCGTGCTCACCCAGCACCAGATGCCGCAGGCCGTCGCCCGTGGTGCGCTCGGTCCTGGAGACCGCTGGATTCGCGGCCCGGCCGCCGAGCGGCACGGGCCCGGCCTCGCGTCGGGACGGCTCCGAGCCGGGATCGCCGTCGCGCACCTCCGACGGCCCGGTCAGCCCGCGGTGCGTGCGGTGCCCGACGGCGCGGGCTGGCACCTGACCGGCACCTCCGACTGGTGCACGGGATGGGGGCTCGTCGACGTCGTGATGATCGCGGGCACCGCTCCGGACGACCGGATCATCCTCGCCCTCGTGCCCGCGCGCGACGGCCCGGGGCTGCGGGCCGGCGCTCCGCTGCGGCTGTCGGTGATGGGCGGCACCCGTACGGTCCCGCTGACGATCGACGACCTCGAGGTGGCCCCGGACGACGTGCTCGCGGTGGTCGACGGTGCGGCCTGGCGGGCCGCCGACGAGGCACGGACCGCCAACGTGATGCCGGCGGCGGTCGGCCTGCTGCGCCGGATCGTCGTGGCCCTTGCAGAGCTGGGCGACGAGCGCGAACGACCCGACGCCGTACATGCGGCCTTCCACCTCGGCGGACGCGCCGCCGCGCTGCGCGGGCAGGCCTACGCGCTGCGGCTCGGCATGCCGGCCGAGGAGCGTCAGGCCGAGCGCACCACGCTGCGGGGCGAGCTCGCGGCGCTCACCGTGCAGGCCGCGCACGCGCTGATCGCGGCGCGTTCGGGGAGCGCACTGCTGGCCGACAGCGCCGAGCAGCGCTGGGCGAGGGAAGCGGCGTTCCATCTGGTGCAGGCCCAGACCGCGGCGGTGCGGGCGGCCCAGCTCACGGCTCTCGCCCGCTGAGCTGCCCGGCGGCTGCGCTCCCGCCTGGAAGGCCACCTTCACGACGTCTCCCGCCCTGAAGGTGGCCTTCCTGACACCCCCGAGAGGCCGCTCGGGGCAGAGTGGACCCATGCACCCCGACGTGGTGGCCGCCCCGCTGCCCGAGCTGCCCCTGCGGCCGCCCGCGCACCGCGTCCACCCGCGGGCCGTCACGTGGTGGCGGATCCGGGCCGCAGCAGGGCTGCTGGTGCTCGCCGTGCCCGCACTCGCCCTGTTCCTCGTGATCGGCACGACCTGGACCGTCGCGTTGCTCGTCGCCATCGTCGTCGTCGGCGCCGCCTACGTCGCCGCCGTCCCCCCGTGGCTCTACCGCATCTCGCGCTGGGAGATCACCGACCGCGCGGTCTACACGCTGCACGGCTGGCTCGTCCGCGAGTGGCGGATCGCGCCGATCTCGCGGGTGCAAACCGTCGACACCGCACGCGGGCCCCTGCAGCAGCTGCTCGGGCTCGCCGACGTCACCGTCACGACCGCGTCGGCCCGCGGTGCCGTGCGCATCCGCGGGCTCGCCGCCGACGACGCCGCCGAACTGGCCCGCGTTCTCACCGAGACCACCCACGCGACGTCGGGCGACGCCACGTGACCGACACTGCCCCGCTCAACGAGGCATGGCGGCGCCTCGATCCGCGCATGCTCGTGGTCGGGCCGGTCAAAAACCTGATGCAGCTGCTCCCCTTCCTGCTCGTCGTACTGCTCACCGGCCGCTCCGGCAACCTCACCCAGGTCTGGTTCGCGGTCGGCGGCGCCGCCGTCGTCGTGCTCGCCGGCGTGCTCCGCTGGCGGACCACCCGCTACCGGATCACGGACGAGCGGGTCGAGCTGCACACCGGGTGGCTGCGCCGGGAGCGACGCTCGGTGCCGCGCGACCGGATCCGCACCGTCGATCTCAATGCTTCGCTGCTGCACCGGATCTTCGGCTTGAGCGTCGTCCAAGTCGGGTCGGCGACCGGAGCGTCGTCGGGTCTGGACCGCTCGGCCCGCATGGACCTCGACGCCGTCACCACGGCAGAGGCCGAACGTCTGCGGCGGGTGCTGCTCGACCGCGCCTCCGTCGCCGCCACGCCGTCGGAACAGCCGTCCGTGGAGATCGCCCGGCTCGACTGGGCCTGGCTGCGGTTCGCCCCGTTGACGTTCTCCGCGCTGGCGGGCGTCGGCGCCCTCGGCGGGGCGGTGTTCAACCTGCTGGTCGAGGCCGGTGTGGACCCGCGCGACGTCGGGGTCGTCGCCGACGCGGCGCGCAGCGTCGCCATGGCACCGCTCTGGGTCGGGATCGGCCTGGCCGGAGCGGCGCTGCTCGTCGTCGCGGTCGTCGGCGCGGTCGTGCTGTTCGCCGAACGCTGGTACGGCTACCGGCTCACCCGCGAGCCCGACGGATCGCTGCGGGTGCGGCACGGCCTGCTCACGAAGCGGTCGCTCTCGGTGTCGCACGAGCGGCTCCGCGGAGCCGAGATCACCGAGCCGCTGTTGCTGCGGGCCGGTCGCGGCGCGCAGGCCCGGGCTCTGTCGACCGGCCTCCGGGATGGCGGGAGCGGCGCCCTCGCTCCCCCGGCTCCCCGCGCCGAGACGCACCGGGTGGCCGCGGCCGCCCTGCGCGCCGATCCCGCCGAGGTGACACGGGCCCCGCTCCGTCGCCATCCGCGGGCCGCGTTCCGCCGCCGGCTCACCCGGGCGGTGCTGCCGGCGGCGGCGCTCGTGGCCGGCGCCTGGCTCGTCGATCCGTGGTGGGCCGGTGCCGGAGTCACGTCGCTGGTGCTGCTCCCCGCGGCGGTCTGGCTGGCCGTCGACCGCTACCGCGGGCTCGGGCACGCGCTGACCGCCCGGCACCTCGTCACCCGCATCGGCGGTCTGCGCCGCAGCACCGTCGCCCTGCAGCGCGAGGGCGTGATCGGCTGGACGTTCCGGCAGAGCATCTTCCAGCGGCGCGCGGGGGTCGTCACCGCGGAGGCGGTCACGGCGGCCGGACGCGGCGGTTACCTCGTGCTCGACGTCGCCCCGGACGACGCCGTCGCGCTCGCCGACGCCGTGACCCGGGACCTGTTCGCGCCGTTCCGCAGTGCGCCCATGCGGACGAGCACGGTCATGACGCTGCAGAACACCAAGAAATAGAGGGCGAACCCGACCGTCCGGAACGTCCACGTCGGCGCCGCCACCAGCGTGCACACCGCGCCGAACACTCCGGCCGCGTAGACGGTGGTCTGCTCCGTGCGCGGCGCCCGCCACGCCTTGACCACCGTCGGCACCCCGCCGAGGCAACGAGCCGTGATGCCCATCGCGATGGCGAGGTCACCCGAGGAGGTCAGCAGCACCAGCACCGCCGTGCCGGCCAGAGCCAGGCACACCACGTCGAGCCGGGTCGTCCGCCAGTAGGCGTCGCGGTTGACGAGCGAGGCGGCCACGATCAAGGTCGGCACGACGGCGACCGCGAACGTGAGCACCGCGCCGAGCACCACGCCCTGGACGACCTGCCCCGCACACGCGATCCACGCCGTCACACCGCTGACGAACCAGGTGACGCGGTTGGGCTGCACGCGTCCGCGGAGGGTGTCGCCCGCGTAGCCCACGCCGGCCGCGAACGTCACCGCGACCCCGAGCAGGGTGAGAATCGTGCCGGCCATCACGCCGCGATCCTCAGTGGTCCGCGGCGGGCAGTCCGGCCGTCGTTCGCGAACACCGCTTCGAAGATCGTCTCATCGGACCAGGCGACCGGAGTGCCCCCGACGTCCAGCCGGGCCTGCACGGTGAGCACCGGCGTCGTGAGATCGCCGGTGGCCCGCTCCCGAGTCGCCGCCACCTGCACGGCCACCCGCCGGTGGCTCAGCGGCCGCAGCAGGTCACCGAGGTCGGCGCCGCTCCGGAGCTCTTTTCGGACCGCGGGCGTCAGGGCCGGTGAATCGGCCGCCACCCATGACCGAGCTGCGGCCACGACGACGTCGCCGCACCGCATGAGCACCACCCGGTCCTGCACGCGCGCGCCGTCGTACAGCGCGAGCAAGTCGGCGACCAGCGGGTCCGGACAGACGCCGTCGACGCGGTTCATGACCTCGACGGCGAGCCCACGCCCGGTCCAGGCAGCGAGCGTGTCGGCGAGCGAGTCGGAGGCGCGGACGAAACGAGCGAGCCGGTCGAGCTCCGGCCACGGCGACGGGCGGATCATCGTCGCCACCCCATGTAGAAGGACATGGGCAGATTGCAGCGCGGCGCCGGCGCGGGCGAATCCGTAGTCGCTACTCACCCTTGTCCGGCGCCGCCATGAACCATCGCGTCAGCTGCGCCTGCGGGTCCGGCTGGTGGTGCGCGTCCGCGTGCCGAAGATCCCACGCGTCACCTCGCGACCCAGCTGTGTCGCGGCCGACCGCAGGAACGACTTGACGACCGGTGAGTCGAACGCCTTCTCGAAGAACCCCGGCTCCTCCCGCTCGCGCGGCGGCTCGGGCTCGTAGGCGGGAGGCGGCGGCACGTACTGCGGCTCCGGGGTGGGTTCCGGCTCCGCGATCCGCGCCGTCAGCCGCTCGTAGGCCGACTCGCGGTCGACCGTCGTGCCGTACTTCCCGTGCAGCGGCGACGCCTGCGCGGCCGCGGTCACGTCGGCGGTGGGCATCGCGGCCATCATCGACCGCGGCGCCCGGATCCGGGTCCACGCCACGGGTGTCGGCGCCCCGCGCTCAGACAGCACGGTGACGATCGCCTCGCCGGTGCCCAGCGAGGTGAGCGCCTCCTCGATGTCGTAGTCCTTGGTGTTCGGGTAGGTCTTGACGGTCTTCGCCAGCGCTGCCTGGTCCTCGGGGGTGAACGCGCGCAGGGCGTGCTGGACGCGGGCGCCGAGCTGGCTGAGCACGGCGTTCGGGATGTCGGTGGGCAGCTGGGTGCAGAAGAACACGCCGATGCCCTTGGACCGGATGAGCTTGACCGTCTGCTCGATCCGCTCCTTGAAGGCCTTCGACGCGTCGGTGAACAGCAGGTGCGCCTCGTCGAAGAAGAACACGAGCTTGGGCTTGTCGAGGTCGC
Source organism: Pseudonocardia charpentierae (assembly GCF_031845345.1). NCBI lineage: Bacteria > Bacillati > Actinomycetota > Actinomycetes > Pseudonocardiales > Pseudonocardiaceae > Pseudonocardia > Pseudonocardia charpentierae. The sequence goes on from NZ_JAVREJ010000030.1 coordinate 26,203, forward strand.
CCGCCTCGGGCAGGTCCTCGAACAGCTCGGCGAGCAGCCACATGAGGAAGGTGGAGAACAGCCGCGGGTTGCCGGCCTGGTCGGCCAGCTCGAGAAGGGTGACGACGCCCTTGCCGTCGACCTGCCGCATCAGGTCCGCGGGGTCGAACTCGGGCTCGCCGAAGAAGTCGTCGCCGCCCGCGGCCTCGAGGTTCACCAGCGCGCGCAGGATGACCCCGGCCGTCGCGGACGACACGCCGCCGATGCCCTTGAGGTCCGCCTTCCCCTCGTCCGAGGTGAGGTGCTGGATGACGGCGCGCAGGTCCTTGGTGTCGAGCAGCGGCAATTTGCGCTGGTCGGCCCAGTGGAAGATCAGCCCGAGGGTCGACTCCTGCGTGTCGTTGAGGTCGAGGACCTTGCTCAGCAGGATCGGACCGAACTGGGTGAGCGTCGCGCGGATGGGAGTCGCGCTGCTCTTGCCGCCGAGGGAGAGGAACTCGACGGGGTACGCCGTGGGCGTCCAGTCGTCGCCGGTGTCCTTCACGCGCGTCTGGACGCGGGCGTTTTCCTCGCCCGGCCGCGCCATCCCGGACAGGTCGCCCTTGACGTCGGCCAGGAACACCGGCACGCCGGCGTCCGACAGCTGCCCCGCCAGCGCCTGCAGCGTCTTCGTCTTGCCGGTACCGGTCGCGCCCGCCACGAGGCCGTGCCGGTTGAGCATCGCGAGCGGGATCCGCACCCGCGCCTCCGCATCGACCTGCCCGTCGACGACGACGGTACCCAGTTCCAGGGCGCCACCCTCGACCGCGTAACCGGCTGCGATGCGCTGCGCCGGAGTCTGCCCCGTGTCGTCTGCCACGACGTCGGAGCCTAGCGAATAGGCTGGCCGGGTGAACGACCGTCTGGTGTGGATCGACTGCGAGATGACCGGCCTGGACCTGCAGCGCGATGCGCTCATCGAGATCGCTGCGCTGGTGACCGACGGCGATCTCCGCGTGCTCGGCGAGGGCGTCGATCTCGTCATCCACGCCGACGAGCCTTTGCTCGCCGGGATGCCGGACGTCGTCCGCGACATGCACGCGCGCTCGGGGCTGACCGAGGAGGTCCGGCGGTCGACCGTGACCCTGCGCGAAGCCGAGGAGCAGGTGCTCGCCTACATCCGCGAGCACGTGCCCGACCCCCGCACCACCCCTCTCGCCGGCAACTCGATCGCCACCGACCGCGGGTTCCTCGCTCGGGACATGCCGGAACTCGACGCCCACCTGCACTATCGGATGGTCGACGTCAGCTCGATCAAGGAGCTGTGCAGGCGCTGGTTCCCGCGCGTCTTCTACGCCAAGCCGGAGAAGGGGCTGGCGCACCGCGCGCTCGCCGACATCCAGGAGTCGATCCGCGAGCTCGACTACTACCGGCGCACCCTCTTCGTCGCCCCGCCCGGCCCGACGAGCGAGGAGGCCCAGGCCGTCGCCGCCTCGCTGGCCCCTGCCCCTCCCCCGGTCGGACACGCCGACCAGGCACGGTAAGCTCAACTTCGTCGCCGGCTCCGGCCGGTGAACAATGGTGGGTGTAGCTCAGCTGGTAGAGCACCTGGTTGTGGTCCAGGAAGTCGCGGGTTCAAGTCCCGTCACTCACCCGGCCGGCCCCGGCCGCCCGGCACGATCGGAACAGCTGGTAACGTTCCGAGGGCGCCGAGCGGACGGGCGCAGGACGAGCGCCGCTAGCTCAATAGGCAGAGCAGCTGACTCTTAATCAGCGGGTTGGGGGTTCGATTCCCTCGCGGCGCACCAAACTTGCAGGCCAGAGCGTTGTTGCTCTGGCCTGCTAGTGTCTCTGGAGATCGAAGCCCACGGTAACCCCGCGGAAACCCTCTCCAGGAGGGACACGATGGCCCGTCCTCCCCTGCCGCTCGGCGAGCACGGCTCGATCTCCATCGCCCCCAAACGTGATCACTGGGTGGCCCGTTGCCGCGTCCGCGGGTTCGATGGCGTGACCCGTCACATCCAAAAGTCGGGCAAGTCGAAGACAGCCGCGCGGCTCGCGCTTCAGGACGAGCTACGGGCCCAACGCGGCGAGCGCGCCGAGGTCCTGCGGCCTGAGTCCCGGTTCCGCGAGGCGGCCGACATCTGGATGGGCAAGATCCGCGAGCGCCGGGAAGACTCGACCGCGGACACCTACGCGAGCTGCCTCCGCAACCAGGTGCTTCCCCAGCTCGGCGAACTGCGCCTGGTCGAATGCGACGTCGCGCACCTCGACGCTTTCTTCTCGCGCCTGGAGCGCGCACGGAAGCTCGTTCAGCAGGCCGACGGCTCGACGATCGAGAAACCACAGCTTGCTGCCAACACGCGTCGGATGGTGCGCGCCATCGTCGGCGGCATCATGCAACAGGCCGTGCTTCACCACGCCGTTGCCACCAACCCGGTCCGCGACCTGGAGCGCATCGAGTCGCCCAAGGGCCACAAGAAGGCGCCTCCACGCGGCCTGACGGCCGAAGAACGCCGACGTCTGCTCGTCTGCGTCGACGCCGACAAGACGGCCGTGCGGGCCGACATGCCGGACCTCATCCGCTTCGCCCTCGGCTCCGGGCTGCGCATCGGCGAGATCTGCGCGGTGCGCTGGATGGACCTCGACCTCGACGGCATCCCCGTCGTCAGCGAGAAAGACATGCGCCTCGTGCCCGTCGTCGCGGTTCGACAGAACGTCTACCCGGTCAAGGGCAAGGGCCTGGTCGTGCACGGCGGCAAGACCTCGACCGCGCTGCGGATCGTTCCGCTGCCCCAGTTCGTTGTAACACAACTGCGGGCACGGCTACACGCCGACGATGACCCCGCCTGGCCCGTGTTCGCCTCGGCCGGCCGCAACGGGCAGCCGACCTACCGCTGGCCCTCCAACGTCCGCCGCAGCGTCCGAGTCCTGCGGGAGAAGGTCGACCTGGACTGGATGACGCCTCACACGTGGCGCCGCACCTACGCCACCATTCTCGACGACGAGATGAGCCTGACCGACCGCGCGAAGGCCGACCTCATGGGGCAGGCGAAGTTCCTCAAGGACACGTACGTCAGCCGTGGGGAGCTGCACCCCGACGCTGCGGTCTTTCTGGACGCCGCGCTGCGGTGACTTGTACAGCTCGGCGGAAGCCGTAGGGCACGAGGCTCTTGGATGATCGACCTCGGGATCCCGTCATTAGCTTGGAAGGCAACCGTTCGGCGTAGGCTGTGGCCTCTACCTGCGTCGACGGCCACGAAAAGGCGCTCCGGCGTTGCCGCGAGCAACAGCAGGCGACGCTTGTTCGCGCCACATGTGATGCCACGGCTCCGGCGGGCAGTCGGCTCGCGTTGGGCCAACACGTCGACAGTTCTCGCCGCGGCTGCCTCGTGCCGACCGTGGCCCGCTCTACGGCCGGCGCAGTGAGATGGACCGTGTCAACGGCCAAGTTGCGGTCCCCGCTGGTGGCCAGTAGATGTCTCCAACCCTCGGGTTGATCAGCTTCTTCTGGTGGCTGGGCCCCGCCGAGTTTTGGCTTCGCGCATGCGGTAGGACTCGCCGTCGGTGACCCACGACGTTGGCGTGGTGCAGGAGCCGGTCGAGCAAGCTGACCGCGGTAAAGATCGTTACCCGAACCCCAGGTAGGTGGACTTGCTAGACCCGACTGGCAACGCCCGAGCGCGACGGGGATGCCCGGCTCGGGGCGCGGGGCCGTGGCTGATGGGTGAAGCGGATCAGCGCGAGCGCCCGCGCCGCAAACCGCCGTGCGGCCGTCGCCGTCGTCGGGGGCCGACAACCGCGATCCCGGGTGACGCCTCGTCGGTCGATTCGAGATCACCGAGCAGAACCCGTTGGTCGACTACGAGTTCGGTGACGATCGAGCATGCAGGCCGGTGATGGTATAGGCCGCCCAGAAGACCGGATGTGAGTAGTCCAGGCGGACCTGCCGAGCCCCCTGCCGTGCATCCTCCAGATGCGCGCGCGTACGCGCGCCAAGAAGGCCGAGCCTGTCAAGATCCCGAGTGTTGTCGAGGAGACGGATCAGGTCCCTTCGGGATGCGCGGCGAAGCCGACGTTGGGCGATTGCCAAGGCCGCTGAGGGATCGGTTCGGCGCAGGTTGGCGTAGTAGCCCGCAATGAGGAGCGCGGCCGCTCCCTCCGCTACAGCCCACTGTGTGCTAAGCACGGCTGCGCTGCCGGCGAAGAGGAATCCGCTGGCGATACCGAGGTATTCGTCCGCCACGTCTCCATAATCGGTCATTGCCGTTTCGCATCCCGAAAGGACCACGGTCGCGCCGGGCGCGACGGGCACCTCGCCGTCGAACATGCGCCCGAGAGTTAGGGCGCCGTCTCTCAGTTCCACTCGTGAGCCGAGGGGGTCGGCGCGAAGGTACTCCGCGTGGCCGGCGTAGTGGCAGGGATCCGCGTTAGCGGCGCGTTCCGCCCATCGGCCGAGGGTGGCGTCGCTCCCGGCAAGTATGTCCGTCGGTGACGGCTCCGGACGGATGGCGAGGGCATCGAGCCGCGTGTACGGCAGGTTGGACGTAGGATCGAGCAGCGCAAGGGGCAGGCGGCCGCCGGAACCGGCTTGAGTGGCCTCATCGATGCGATTTCGACAGATGTCGAGAAGTGTCAGGCTCGGCGAGAATGACACGTCGAATGTGTCACCGACATAGCTGCGTCGCCCCCACCTCGTCGTGAACCAGGCATTGAGAGGTAGCAGATGGAGCCCGCGGTGCGGAACCACGAGCAGGCGACGGATGTCTCTGTCGAGCAACCACCTACGTATCGGCTCGAACAGTTCGCCGTAAAGCCACTGCAGCAGCTGGTCGGTCGCCTCCTGCCAGGCGACGGGGTCGGACCGACGGCCCTCGTACCGCTTCATCCAGCCTCGCGGTCCATAAATCCGATTCTCCAGATCCTGGCTCGTCACGTCCGAAATGGTGAACACCGCAGGCCCGTACCAGCCGGAAAGGTCGGGTAGTGGCTCCGAATCGACAACCGCGTCCGGCACCATGACGTAAACGACGGCCCCGGACTTCGTGACGGCATACTCCAGCAGTGCGGTGCCGGGCCAGCCGGCCAGCAACCCTGCGGCTTCTCGCACCCCGACCGTCTCGCCGCGGGCAATCTGCCGCACGTAGCGCCAGCGGGCGATGGTGACCACGGAGAGGGCTGACGTGGCTGTCGGGTGGATGTCGCCGTCGGCCGCCTGCTCGTCCGAGGGAGTGGCTGCGGTGAAGACGGGCAACGGGCCGTTTCGACGCTGGCTCAACACCACGCGCTCCGCGGTCTCGGATCCCCGCACTGCGCGGACGTGGGTGCGCCCCGCGGGGAATCGCGCTGCTTCCTGCAGGGCCTCCACGAGTGGGACGTATTCCTGCGCCCCATCGAGGTAAGGCACCACCCACCCCCGCAACTCCCGCAGCGCCCAACCTGGCTCTGCCGAGCCATCGTCGGATGCAGCCGGATCGCGTTGCCGCAGATCGTCCAGCGCCGTGGCGACCTGATCGTAGCGTCGTGCCGCGGCACGGCCGTCGGTTCGCGGCACTTCATCGGCCGCCGCCCGCAATTCGGCCATTGCGGCGTCAACCTCCAGAAGCACGTCGCGCACGGCGTCTGCGCGCTCATCCTCGTACTCGCCGCGCTGGAGCATCGCCACGACTGACCAGAGGTCTAAGGCCATCATCATGGCTTGGTAGGTGTCATTCGTCGTGTCCGCCAACTCGGCGAGCGCGGCCGGCAGCACACCGTCGTCGTTCGCGGGCTCCCCGAGAGCCACGTCGATGATCTCCAGGTCGTCGCCTTCGCTCACGCTGTCGGAGTTGCGGCTGAAGACGACTGGCCGGCGCCGACCGGTTGCGCGCCAGAACTCCTCGTCGACTCGAGCGAGCCCGTGCACCGGCCGGGCGTGCCGTCGGGCGATCAGGTCGCCGAGAAATCGGGTCTTCGCCCGCTCGAGCGTCTCGAGCGCGCTCGCGGTCGAGCCCAGCCGTAGCCGGCACAGCATCGCCTGCTCGTAGAGGTGCGCCTTGTCCCGAAAGAAGTTGCGGTCGTCGAGGTCGCCGAGCAGGGCTGCCCACATTCGATCGATGACTCGCTCGGCGGCGCTGTAGTGCAGGTGTGCCTGTCGCCAGCGTCGCGACGCAGCGAGGGCGTCACCGATTGCGGCCCGCGCACGCCACTCCACCTCGGCCGATCCGACCAGTGCGGCCTGCTCGGCGGCCTGGCTGAAGAAGGAGATGGCCTTCTCGCGGTGGGCGCGCTCGACGAGGGATTCGGCGGCGAGCAGAGAAATCGTCATGGCGGTCGGCGCATGTCGATCGCTGTGCCCGAGGTCCTTGAGCGCGTTGAGGACGCGATCGGCCGACTGCTCGTCGTCAACCAGAGCTGCGGCGATGGCCCGGAGGAGCCGGCCACCCTCCGGAGCCGTCACATGGGTGGTGTCGCTACATCCGGTCCTGCGAACGTAGGCAGCGAACCTGATGGCCGCTTCGACGGTTCCATGCGCCGTCGGACCATCCGTCAGGGAAGCGGCGGGCATCGCGGCCAGGATGCCGGTCCATGCGTGCTGCGCTGTCCGCTTGTCGGAGTCGGCGAGCGCGGCGATGAGATCGGGCAACGCTGCAGGGTCGGCCCGGCCCGCCAGCGCCTCGGCAGCCATCGCCCGGATCCCTGCGTCCCGATCGGCGAGCAGGGTCCGAAGCTCCACGGTCGCCGGCACGTCCGGTCGCCGGACGAGCACTGCCGCGGCGTCCCGCAACGGCTTGCGTCGGCGGCGGGCGAGCCATGACTGCACGACCTCGAGCACCTGCTCCGCGTCGACGGCCAAGACCGCTGTGGAAGCATGCCGCACCGTCGCCTCGTTGGAGTCGCTGAGGGCAGCGATGAGCGCCGGCAGGGCTGCAGGGTCGGCCCGAGCCGCCAGCGCTTCGGCAGCCATCGCCCGAATCCGTGGCTCACCATCCGCAAGCAGGGTGCAGAGCTCCGCGGTCGCCGGCACGTCCGGTCGCCGGACGAGCAGCGCCGTAGCACCCCGCAACGCCTCGCGGCTGTCTCCGGCGAGGCCTCGTCGCACTGCCGCTTGCGCTTGGCTAGCGTCGATCATCCGCAACGCCTCTTGCACCTCGGGAACATCAGGATCCATGGCGAGAAGTCCGTCGACTGCTTCGTCGGTGCCGATCAAACCAAGAGCCCACGCCACGGCAGGGACGTCGACGTTCCAGTGCAGCGGCACCAGGCGCGTGAGGTGAGGTACCGCGTCGGCACGTTGTCGCTTCCCTAAGGCGCGCACGGCCGCTTGCCGACGGGTCGCATTACCGACGTAGGTGTCCAAAATATCTGGATCGTTGAGCTGAAGGACCTGCGTTCGGTGAGAGAATGACACGACCATGTAGGTGGCCTCGCGACCGTTCGCGAAGAATACCTCCTCTAGCAGGTCGTATACGCCAAGCCGCCAGCCGGGGCCCCACGAAACTGGACCTTCAGACGTCAGGCGATACACGTGGATGAGGTTTCTGGGGCCCGAGGCCGCCAAGCAGTCACGGCCGATCGCGAGGTTCAACACGCCCGGAATGTCGAACTGCCGGGGCGGTGATCCAGCTGCCCAGACGCTGGTCCTTGAGCCGGTGGCTTCGTCGCTGAAGTGGCGCGACAGGTGGCGACCGTCCGCACTCGCCAGGTACCCCTCGATGCCGGGAACAGCGAGCATCGGACGGTCGGCGACCAAGGGCGTCGGTCCGTCCGGAGTCACGGCCCAAGTGCTGACGTAAGATCTCTGCCGATCAATAATCTCACCGGAGTCATCACGCTTCCCATCAAGAACGGTGGTGAGGACCAGGCAGTCGCTTTCGCAGTGGACTTCCCACACCCCTCCGTGGAACGCCGCCGGTAGATTCACCTCGGACCATGGCTCGCCGAGTCGGCGAGCGATCGCAAAGGCGGCGTAATCACCCCGATCGCCGACGACGAATGCGCAGCCGTCCGGCAACCACGCGACGTCGTCCGGCGCCGCGGCGGCCGGGCAGTCGGGCTCGTTACCGACCAGCAGCCCCTCGGCCAGGTCGAGGCGGAGCATCAGCACCCGCCTGCGCTTCTTGTCGTCCTCCGTCAGCACGAGGACGGCATCGGCGTCCGGTGCCAGCTCGGCCTTGACCAGGCGACCCGGCACCGAGCACGACGCCTGGAGGGCGCCGGAGAGGTCGAGGACACGCAGTTCACTGTCCGGTCCGTTGGTCGTCCCGTCCAGGACGTACCCGGCATTCGGCGCGAGGGAGAGTACCCGTTGCCCGAACTTCCTCTGGATGGTCGCGACCACTGTGGCCAGCGTAGGCTCCACCACTCCCCCTCCGTCTCGTTCTGCCCATGGTGACAGTGAGCATCGGTCGAGACAACTGAGACCATTGGGCTCACGTGCGAAAGGGATGCTCATGACCGACTACCCGACCACGCAGCAAATCTCGCCCAGTGCTGTCGAGTTCTGTTCCGACGCCGCCGGAATCTGGCGCGGAGATACCGCGGAGCCGTCCAGGCCCGGCGCGGAGTACGACGCGTTCCTCAAGGATCTCCTGGAGGCGGAGGAAAAGCGCAACAGCGGCATGGAAACGCGGGCACTGGCTGTCGTGACCAGCTCCGGCACACTTGTCACTCTCCTGCTGGCGCTCGCGGCGCTGGTGACCCGCGTGCAGCAAGCATTGCTGCCCGGCCTTGCCTTCGCGGGCGCAGCGACGGCTGCAGTCCTGTTCGTCGCGGCGGCCGCCTGCGCCGGCGTCGCGAACGCGCCGTCGCGGGGGTGGGGACTGAGGCCGCACTGCCTGCGCTCCGAGCTATGGGAGCGATGGGGGGACGCATCCGACAATCCGGTCGCGAAGATCGCTGCGACCAGGCTGAAGCTGTGGGAGACGACTCACAAGTTGACTCAGCGCAAGGCGAAACTCGTCTTCGCCGCGGCTGTTTTGCAGGTGACAGGGGCCCTGGCGCTCACCGTTGCCGTCATCTCCATTCTCGGGTCGCGCAGCTGATCCAGAACGTTCACTGCGCGATCGTGGCTAAGCTTGATCTTTAACCTGATGCGGCCGGGTCAGGCTTGTTTATGCAGGTCGTCCGGCATGTCTGGTTCAAGGCCTACGGTTTCACCCGCAACCGCAGAACAGGCTAACAACCGTCACCCCCCAACTGGAGCGATCCGTCCCGCACCACCCCGACAGGGTCGGGCCCAGCGCGGCGAGCAGCCCGATCCCCTCGCGCAGATTCCAGTACACCGTCGAGGTCCCGATCCGGAACCCGCAGGCCAGTCGGCATACGTCTCGCCCTTACGCAGATGGGCGACCACGAGCAAGGCCTGGCGGCCGGCCGACAGCTTGCGCCAGCGGGTCGCCCGCTCTCGGCGTGGGCGGCGCAGCGCATCAGCGAGCATGCCCAGCGCGCGAGTGGACACGGTCATCCCAGACGGGTAGGACAGCACCTTGAAGCTCCTGGTCGGACGTTCTGGTCAGCAACCGCCCGTTTACCAGGAGCTTCACTCATTCGTGGTCACGCCACGCCGCACGCCAGTTGACTTGCTCGAACATCAGGTTGGCAAAGCCTCACTGCGCCGACGGCTGCGAGGGACAGACGCGGTTTTTCGTTCGGGGCCTGTTCCGCGCCGCCGACCTCCTCCGCGTCAGGGCTTATCGTCCCCGGATCGCTCGAAATCGAGGACGCGCTGCAAGCCGTGGCGCTGGTCGGGTCGTAGCGGGTGGCGTCTTGCCAGCAGCGCCAGATCACGTAGAGCCAGGCACGGGCCAGGCCGCCCGGCGTGGGGGTGATCGTGCCCGCGGGCTCGGGCGCGTCGGTAGAGGTCTTGGGCCAACTGGTTGGACAGCCGGGAGTCACTGGGAACCCCAGCGGCGCTTCCCGCGGAACGTCGCCGAGCCCGGCTGACGCGGTGAGCAGTCCGAGGACGGGTCGAACCGTCGACGCGACCACCGAAGCGCGCCAGCCAGCGGCGCCACGCCAACTGGCCAATTCGCACAACGAAATCCAGCACCCGAGTTGCGTTGTTCCACAGCGACGAGACTAGAGACGCAACCTAAGCCTGGCCCATGCGACGTCCAGCGTCGCATCATCGTTCACTTCGAACACCGGGACCGCCATGGCATGACTTGCATCGACTTCCGCCCAACATGATGCCACAGTTGATCAACCAAGATCTAGATTACAACGCAAAACAGCACGTCAGATATGGAGCGGGTGACGGGAATCGAACCCGCGTAGCCAGTTTTGGAAGGCCGCCGACACCCGCCACTGTGGCCACTACCTGCACCGATGGCCTCGCAGCTCACCTCGCTCGCGTCCTACAGGCGCCTCAGTCGCTGTCAGTTCGTGTCACGCGCCGTGTCACGCGACCTCCGCATCAACAGCCTCGGCCAGCTTGGTTCGAGCAGCCCGACGATCACCTGACGCCGCAGGAGGCTTGTTCGACCGACTGCTCAAATGTCCTCGACGATCAGACCCACGAAGGGCAGGCCACTTACCGAAGCCTCTCCAGACGTGTGAGGCGGATCTGCGACCTGATGTCGGCGTCGCTGATCGCCTTCGCGTCGGGGAGGTACTCAAGCTCAACGCTCCACAACGACGTCGGAACGTCGTCACTGCCCAGGTGCACACGTACCTCGTAACGGCCCGGCTCCAGCATGATCTGCGCCTCCCCCTTATCGAACGAGTAGCCGATGGCGATCCGGGGGCCGCACGTGCGCTGGGGGTGCTCGACGTACAACACCAGGAGGTCGACCCGCAGCCAGGAGCCCGACAGGATCGACTGCGGCTCAGGACCGATGCTCGACCAGTTCAGCGGGCCGCTCGGGATCACGCGGCTGGCCGGGCGGGACAGGGGTGTCACGCTCGCCACGCGACACTGCACGTTCCTCGCCGTCCGCTTTCCGGCGGCCGCGCACACGCGCAGCCGGATCCAGTACTCCACGATGCCGTGGTCCGGGTCCTGGATCAGCACGTTGTCCTCGCTGCCCTCAAGCGTTCCGTCGATGACACCCGAACACAGACCTAGCCGCGGTCGGCTGCGCCGGCTCGGGTAGACAGCGAGGAACAACGCGGTGATCACAGCGGCGACGTTGCCCCCGGCTCCAAGGAAGTTCGCGACCAGCTCGAGGTCCATCCCGGCCACCCCTCACACCATCGGAGGTTCGACCGCGACCAACGTGACGGACAACCGGTCGGCGGCCCGGCGCCACTCCCGCATCATCGGCACGACGTCGTCGGCGAAGGCCACGTCGTCGGCGAGCCGCGCGTCACCGTGCACCCGCTCGTAGCGGCCATCACGGAGGCGGACACACAGGAGCTCGTCACCGAGGTCGTCCAGCGTCACTTCGTGGGTGGTCAGGCCGAGTTCGCGGCGGCGGGCGAGCAGGTCGTCCAGGTGCCGCTCGAGTTCGTCGATCTCGGCGAGCCGCTGCGCCGCTTTGACACGGTGGTCAGCGAAGCCCCGCCGACCGGCGTCAGACGGGGTCCGCGCGACGAACGGCTCGGTGTTCGAAACCACGATCCGGCGATTGCCGGCGCCACCGCGGTTGAGGTCGTCATCGAGATCGCTGCCTGCAAGTCGCCAGGCCGCCATGCGCCGCCACACGGGACCCAGCCGCATGGCAATGAAGAGGCCGCGCAACTCGATGAGGGCGGTACCGAGCGGCGGGTAGTCGAGCGCGGACCCCGTCTCCAGCGAGATCAGCCAGGCTCCGGGGATGTCGCCCCGCTCGAGCTGGTGCACGACTCTGTGCATGACGAAGCCCGCGTCGAGCGCGACGCTTTCCCTTACGTGGTCGAGCGTCCTGGGACTGCCGAGTTCCGCGTCCTCGGCCCAGTGGACGAGCCGGATCCATGCCTCAGCAGGGATGTGCCCGGCCCCGACGTCCACCGCGAGCAGCGCAGCGGCGGGTCGACTGCCGCCGTAGGGCGGGGAGACCACCACAGCCAGCCGCGGGGGCTGCAGTCCGGGCGAGAACCGCGGGTCGGCGAGGGTTCCGGATCGTGGCGACCGCACCCCGGTAAGCGCCGAAACGGCCAGGGAACCAAGCAGTTCGAGCCGGCGGCCCTCTGAGCGGATCTCCACACCGGGCTGCCCGGGTCCATGCTCCCAGTAGCAGTCGAGGCCGGCGGCCCGTAGATCCCGGTCGATCTCCTCCTTGATCGGCAACTTGTCCCGCTCTGGGTCGACCAGCACGACGACCTGATACTGGTAGACCAGACCGTCGAGGCCGCGGCGGACGGGCACGATCGCGGTCGCCGCCACGCCGTCCACCAGCTCAAGGAGCGCGACGACGCGGTAACGCTGCTCGCCGGGGCGTCCCCACGGCCCCTCGCCGAGCGCGAGGTCGCTGAGCAGCGAACCACTGTGCCGGTCGAGCGTGTAATCGTCCGTCGAGCCGGTCGACTCGGCCATCAGGACCGCGACGGGCTGTCGCAGAACTGCCGCGATTCTCGACTGCACGTCCGGGTGCTGCTTGGCGAACTGGAAGGTCCGGGCGCTCGACGGGGGGTCATCGCCGCGCTCGACGGCCTCCAGCCAGAGGAACCAGCCGGTCACGGCGCCCCGGCTCACCCCCAGACGCCGCGCCACGGCCTCGCGGCTCATGCGCGGCTCCTGCCGTGCCCACTCGGCGAGCTTGACGAGAACGGGATCCATCCGGACCGGGGGGTCTGCCACAGGATCAGCCTCCTTGACACCGATTACGTCGCTCGCTGAGACTAGGAGTCGTCGCGCGTCGACGCAAGGTGTCAGTCTGCGTCATCTAGGAGGCCACAGTGTCTGAACGTAAGGTGGTTCGTGTCGCACACCCTGCCGCGGCCTGCCAGAACCCTGCGGGCATGCATCACGGGCGCGTCGAGCCGGACGCCGCATGCTTCACCCAGGTGCTGGCGACGCTGAGTTGCGAGACGATGCTGGCCAACGCCGACAGCGATATCGGGCCCAGGATCACGACCCGCAACGTGGCCGGGCGCCGACCCGAACCTCGCGCTTCCGCGCACCAGCGCGACGACATTGCGCCCGCTCTCCCCCGCTACGCCGAACTCGTCGGGCTCGATCCCGCTCCTCGCGAACTGCGGCACGCCGTCGCGCAGCTCGTTCGCGCCGAGACGGAAAAGCGCCGGCCGTGAAGCCATCGCGCTCGACGGCTCCGTTACTGCTCGCCTTCGCCTACCTGGGCCTAACCACCGGCTTGTGGGGCGCCGAGATCGCCGGTGTAAAGGAGCGCACCGGACTCTCGGCCCAGGGGCTGGGACTGGTGCTCGCCCTGCTACCAGTCGGAACCTTCGTCGGGTTGGCCCTCCATCGCCGGATCCTGGCTCGCTTCAGCCACGGCCTGCTGCTCGCAGGCGCAGAACTGGGATCCGCGGCGGTTTTGGTGGGCCTGCTCAACGCACGCAGTCCTATACAGGTAGGTCTCGCGCTACTCCTGCTAGGCGTCACGCTCTGCCAGGTCAACGTGGCGGCGAACCACTACGGCGCCCGGCTCGAGGTGGCCGAGGGGCGGCCACTGATGGCCAGCCTGCACGCTCCATTCGGGTACGGGCTCGCTACAGGAGCGGCCCTCGTCTACATCGCACACTTGGTTGAGCAGAGGCAGGCGGCGACTGCCGTCGCACTCGTCCTCGTGACGGTAGCCACCGCGGCAGCAAGCATGCGACTTGCCCCCATGCCCGGCAGTGCTGAACAGCCCGAGCGGCCTACGCGTACCGGATCGGGCGGCTTTGGCCCACGGTCTCTGCTGATCCCTGCTGTTGCGGCAACCTGCGCTGTCGCCGAGAGCGGCATCTCGGACTGGATCACGGTCTACCTCCGGGCGGAGTCCGGGGCGACGACCGCCGTCGCAGCACTCGGCTTCACGGCTCTTGCCGCCGCCCTGACCATTGGTCGGATGTTCGGCGACCTCATCACCGGAGTGCTCGGCGACGTTCGCATGGTGCGACTCAGCGGGGCGACGACAGCGCTGGGAGTCGTGATTCTCCTGCTGAGTCCCACACTCGTCGCGGCGTTCGTCGGCGTGGTCGTCTGCGGGCTCGGCCTCTCGTCTCTCAGTCCGCGCATTCTCGCTGCCGCTGGGCGGGCGGGCGATGCCGACCCTGCCGTGCTGACGCGGGTCATCGGCTTCAGCACGGTCGGCAGTCTCGCCGGCCCACCCTTGATTGGGACAACGTCGGCTGCGCTTGGACTTCCGGCGGCGTATGCGCTGCTCGCCGTACTTGTCGGGGCCGTCGGTGCGAGCGCTGGCGTACTGCGTGAGCACAGGGCTACACCCACCACTACGTCCTGAGCTTGCCCCCGTACGCGGGCAAGCTCGGGTGTGGGGTCAGCGATCTTCGCCTGGCCCGGTGTAGAGGGTCTGAAATGGGCCCGACCTCCGCACCTAATCACGGTCTCGTCGTAGGCCGCTGTGTCGCCGGCAGATGCGGCCGTGCAGGAAGATCCCGGCGACCGCGACAACCACCTCGGGGCGACAGCTCGCCCAACAACGGACAAACCGCTCGTAGACCCTCGCCTGCCGCCGTCGAACCGGTGACTTCCAGTGCAGTTTCGTGTCACGCGCGATCTTCAAAGATCAGTTCCGACCACAAAACCGCTGGTCAGAGGAGCGGGCGACGGGAATCGAACCCGCGTAGCCAGTTTGGAAGACCGCCGACAACCGCCACTGGGGTCACTACCAGGCACACCAGTAGCAGCGCCGACCCCTCAGGTTGCTGGTACCCACTGTTGTCGACTCCGTTTCGTGTCACGTTTGGTGTCACGCGACGACGACCATGCGAGCGGGTCCAGCGTGATCTTCGTCGGCAAGATCGACTTACGGCTTTCGTGGAGTGGCCGAAACTCGCACACCTCCCGTAACAGTGGGTGGTCGACGGGCGACCGTTAGCGCAGCAGGACTCTACGGAGGCGGTCAACCGCCGAGACGAGCGCGGGATGCGGAGACAGTCGCGACCTCAGCGGCGGATGGGTAGGTGACGATGCGGCTGCCGCGCGTGGTCACTGGCTGGCTGGCCCTGCTGTCAGGCGTTTTGGCAGCGGCCGGTCTGGTGGTGATCGTCGTGTACTGCTTTGCCACCGACGGGCCGCACGCCCGGTACCTCGCGGTCGCCCTGACAACGGGGATGGCGAGCTTCCTGGTCGGATGTCTCGCCGGGTTCCTGTTCGGAATCCCCCGCGTCGTGTCGACCGGAGCGCTGCGGCTCACGCAGGACGGCAAGGTGAGCGACGACCCGAAACCCGACGCGGTCACCGGTCAGTTCACTCCGAGCACCAACCTGTCGGAGATCAGCGACTGGTTGACCAAGCTGTTGCTCGGGGCAGGCCTCGTACAGCTCGGGAGCCTCGCCCGGCTGGCAGGGGTGTTGGTGCACGCGATCGCCCAAGGCATCAGCACGACAACGACTGGGACGGCACCCGTTTCCGCCGGTGCGACGGCCATGGCCGGCGCCATCCTCGTCACTTACGTCGTGCTGGGGTTCCTCGACGGCTACGTCGTCACCACACTCTGGTACGGCCGCAGGCTCTCAGAGATGCAGGTGTGAGCGACTCCTGCACTGACACTCGGGTAGCAGGCGCGGACCTCGGACGTATTCGACAAGCACTTCGACGGTCGTGATGGCTACGTCGTGACCACCCTCTGGAACGGACGCAGGTTGTCCGAGCTGCGGGGGTAATGGGTCGCAGTGCCGTTACGCGAGCGACAGGAGGCGCCGCCATTAGCCGGCGCCGTCGCGAGGGTGAAGTGCGGAGGTGACCGGGTTGACGGCGCCGCAATCCGGCCAGAGGCAGCGACGCCGCCAACTACCATCGGGTAACGTTCTAGGAGACCCTCGCGAGTCGCCCCTGTGACCTTCGAGGACCAGGAGTGGCGCGACCTGGCCAGTATCCTTGATTCAGAATCCCACGAGCAGACCGAGGACACCGCGTTCGACTGCCTGGCGTTCCTTGCCGTTACCCGTGGTCGACTGACTGGCATGGACTTGGCGGGCCTCGTCTCTTCGGGCGCGGCCTCGACAACGCGCACAGAGGAGGCCGTGCGGCGAGCCATCGGCGAGGGACCCCTGGGGCGAATTGTGGAGACCGCACCCGTGGGGGACGACGCCGCGTATGCCCTGTTCCCGGTCGCCCTCGTCGAGCGGACCCGCTTGAACCTCGATGCCCGGGGGGTTACCGACGGGTACTTTGACCGGCTCGACGGCTGGGTCGAGACGTACCGCGCCGCTGGCTGGCCTGCGGACACGCCAGCCTACGTGCTGTCGACGTATCTCGAGGTCGCGGCAGCGCGCGACGTGTCCCGAGCGGCCGCGCTCGTCACCGACCTGCCGCTGGTCGACCTCATAATCGGCCATGGCACGACGAAGACGCTCGGCTCGGTGGTCCGGGCGCTGACCCGTAGCCGACCTGCCGACCGGCAGCTGCGTGACCTGAGCCGGTGCCTGGACTTCCAGCGGGACCTCCTCACCGACCGGACGCCGGGCGCCGGGCTCACCCAGCTCTGCCTGCAGGCACGCGTCTTCGACAGGCCGCTGGCCGACCGGTTGCACGCACACCTGCGGACGCGGTCGCCGGATGCACTGCTGCCCCTCTGGAGTGGTCACCGCGTTCCGCTGGAGCAGCGGTGGATCCAGCCGCTCGAGCACGAGGTCCAGGCTGCGGCGGTGTCGGCCGACGGGCGCCGGGCCGTGGTCGGAGGGACCGCCGTTCGCGCGAGCTGGCGTGAAGGCAGCGTCGCCGTGGTCGAATTGGACGCCGACCCGCCGGTCTTCCGCCCGTCGTCCATCCACGCGGACGCCGACGATGTGGCGATCGCATCCGACGGCCGCTGGGCCCTCGCGGTGGGCCGCAACGTGTACCGCTGGGACCTCGACAACCTGCTGGCGACGGAAATGCGCGCGGGGGACGTCGACCTGGACGACACCCCGGCCACGCAGGTCGTCCTGGCCCCGGACGGGCGAAGCGCGCTCGTCCGGGGCGGGAAGGGCGGTCGCTACGAGGACGACGACGACGGATTCCTGCTCCACTACGATTTGCGCGATCTCGCCAACGAGCCCCGGCGGGTCGCCGGTCTTCCCGGGCGGGTCATGGCAATGGCGATCTCCCCCGACGGCCGGTCGGCCTTCCTCAGCTGCCGGGTCGAGCGCGGCGGCGAGAACGTCCTGCTAGACCTGACCGGGCCCGCGCCGACGATTGCGCGACGGGGGGACGCGGGCCGGGCCGCCCGCTGCGTCGCCTTCAGCGCGGACGGTCGGTTCGTGCTGGGCGACGGCTCCGCGCAGGCGTTCGACCTCTTCGCGATGATCGGGCGATACCCCGGCCAGGCGCTCGTCCGGTGGGACCTAAATGGCGCCGAGCTGGTTAGCGAGGTGCTAGGTACCGCGAGCGAGGCGATCGGCAGAATCGCCGTGAGTCCGGACGGGCGGTACGCGCTGACCGCCGGTGACGACCCGGGCAACGGCGGCCGGGCCGAGGTCCTGTTCTGGGACCTCACTGCGACGCCGGTCCGCTCGGAGACGTGGCTCCGACCGGAACGGACTGTCCAGTCGATCTCCGTGACCGCGGACGGCTGCCGGGCTCTCCTGGCTTGCCGCAACTTCTTCGGCACCAGCCGGCTTGAGCTGTGGGACCTCGACCCGCACTACACCCCCGCACCTGCGCCTCCGCGCTACGCCGCGCACCGGCTCGCGCTCTCCGCACAGAACGACCGGATGATCACGGCCGGTAGTGGGCGCTGCGGCGGCCCGGTGCACCTGTGGGACCTGCAGAATCCGGCCCGTCCGGGTGTGCGGCCGGTCGAGGACGACGGGTCCGGCTCTCCGACGGACGTGGCGATCAGCCCCGACGGCACGCAGGCGATGATCGTCCGGACCGAGAGCTTCCTCTTCGACAGGTCGACGCTCGTCGTCCGGGAGCTAGATGCCGGGGTCGGCACCCCGCAGGCCCACGAGATGGGCGACGGCGTGGCAGCCGTCGCGCCGGGGCCGGGCGGGACGCTGTGGGCGTGTTCCACGAGCTCGTGGGGTGGCGGCGGCTCCCTGGAGCGCTGGGACCTGAAGACCGACCCGCCGTCGGTGACCAGGCACGCCGCGCCGCGCCCGATGAAGGCGATCGCGGTGACGGCCGACGGGCGCCACGCTTTCACCCCGTGCGGGTACGGCGACGTCCTGTGGTGGGACCTTGAGCCCGCCGAACCCGTCCACCGCGCGGTCCCCTGGCCGGGATCGTCCGACGCCGAGATGGAGTCGGTGGCGATCAGCGCCGACGGCCGTACCGCGTTGACCGGTGGTTCGGGCGAACGCGACCGGGGGCTGGTGCTGGCGTGGGACCTCACCGGGGATGTGCCCGTGCCGCGTCCGGTCGGTGAGGTCGAGCACGCGGTCGGGGGCGTCGCCCTTGACCCGGACGGACGCCGCGGAGTAACGGTCGGTGGTCAAAAGTTCCCGCACGACGGTCCCGGCGAGATCGTCAGGTGGGACGTCGTGTCGGGGCAGCGCCTGGCCACGCTGTCCCTGGACGGCCCGCAGACGGCGGTCCGGATCCTGCGTCGGTCTGGGGCCGGCCTCCTGGTCGTCGCCGGGGGACCGTCCGGGGTCACGATCCTCGAGGCGGACGCGCCCGCGGGCGACTGGTCCTCACTGGGCGAGGGCTGACGTCTCGGCGTCGACCCGAGCCACCATGTCCGTGCCGACCATCAGGACGGAGAGCACACGGTCCCGTTCGACTAGCGCCAGTGAGGCCACGCGCGACGTCACGTGGATCGGGTGCCCGAAAGCATGCCCGCGATCCAGACTGCACAGCCGCACGGAGGCGTCGCAGGCGACCGCCAGTACTGTCCCGCCGCCAGTGACGGTCGTCACGGCCACCTGGTGCGTGCCTCGCAGGCCGGTGCCAAAGCGGCGGAGCTCGCGTCCGGCCCGGATGTCTCGGACGACGACCTCGCCGTCGTGGTCGACGGCGACGGCGGTCGCCGTGCCGTCGGGCGCGACGAACGCGGTGAAGCCGCTGAGCGCCCGGAACTGGACGATATCGATCGGCTCGGCTGTGGCCGGATTCCAAAAGTGCACCTCCCGGTTCATGTCGGCCGTCGCGGCGACGAAGCTGCCGTCGGGGAGCTGCAGCAACGCGGCGTGCTGGAACACGTAGGCGGAGTGGCCTTTGTAGGAGGGCCCAATTCGTGCTCCGCCGCTCAGGTCCCAGAGCGCCACCGTCCGTTCATCGGTCGGGACGACCGCCAGGATCCGGCCGTCGCCTGTCGCGGTGCAGGCGAATACCGGTGCGCTCGCCCCGGCGGCCACGGAATGCAACAGTCGGTTCTCGACCAGGCTCCAGACACATACGGTCTTGTCCCGGTCGTAGGCGGACATTACGGCGATGGTGTCGTTGCTCGTCCGGAGGATCGCCACGCCGGTCGGCTTGTTGAACGGACCTACCATGTCGTCGAACTCGGCACGGCGTTCCCCGGAGTCCAGGCTCCAGACGGCGAGCTCGGCCTGCCGGCTCCCCGTGACCACTACCCCGTCACCGCTCGGGAGGAAGTCGACGGCTACGGCCTCGAAGAAGTCGCTGTGCTGGCGGTTTTGGTCGGCGACGATCTCCGCCTCGGCGAGGTCCCAAAGCCGGATGGTGTCGTCCTGAGCCGCCGTCACGACGACCGGCCGCCCCGCCTCCTCGACGAGGTCGACCGCCGTTATCCAGTTCTCGTGGCCGTTGAACGCCGCCGCGACGGTTCCCGACCCGGCATCCCAGATCCACAGCCACGTGTCCGAGCCGCCGGACGCCGCGATCGACCGCCCGTCGCCCAATGTAATCGCGGCGATGCTCTTCATGCTCGCGCAGTTCTCGCCGATGCCCTGGTCGACCTCCTGACCCGACCCGACGTGCCAGACCCTGACCGACTGGCCGGGATGCTGACCGGGGTTGGAGCCGCCGCTGAGCACGACCGGCCGGCCAGCGGTGCTCACCACCGCGGTGACGGCCTCGACCTCGCGCTCGACCCCGCTGGCGATCGAGTCGATGTCTCGGCCGCCCGCCGCCGGGCTCCAGAGGGTGAGACGGCCGTCGTAGTGGCCGAGGGCCAGGGCCACCTCTCCGGACGGCAGCATCACCGCGGTGAGCGCCGTCGGCGGACGACCCGTGTCGTCGAGCCGGCGGGCGATCAGCGACCGTTGCCGCACGCTCCATCCGTAGACCGTCCCGTCCAGGCCGAGCACGGCGACGAGGGTGTCCCCGCTGCTCATGCGACAGGCGGCGAGGTCGCGGACGCCGCGCTCGTGGACGACGGGCCCCCAGATCTTGGCGCCCGACCAGACGTCCCACAGGTAGACGTGCTGCTCGAACTTCTCCCCGGTCACCGCAATGACAGCGCCGTCGGGGTGCGCGACGGTGGCGAGCAACGAGATGGACCTGTGCCGGGTCCGCACACGGGCGAACGGGTCGAAGGTCCGCAGGTCCCACAGGCGCAGCTCGGGGTCGTGGCCGCCGCTCAGCGCGACGAGGCCGGCCGATGGTCGCCGGACGATCGCCGCGCACCCCGCCCCGGGGTGGCGGCCGACGGTCTCCCCGATGCCGGTGAAGGCGTTGACCCACCGGACGGTCCAGAAGGCCGAGCGGAGCGGGTCGCGCCCGTAGGCACGCATCCAGAATGCCAGCGAGGAGGCGTTTGACAATGGGTCGTCCCACACCCACGCGTGCGACGCGCGCCGCCAGATGCGCAGGTTCTCTCGGGTCGCCGGATCGGCGGTGTCGAGGTCGTCCAGCACGGCGCGGAGGCGTTGCGGATCGAGGAACGGAAGCAGCTCCGGGGTGACGAAACGCCCGTCGAGATCGCCGCCCGCCGCGGCGTGCTCCACGATGTGTCGGCGAATGTAGGCGGGAGGCACGGTGGCCTGGTTACCGCGCACCGCCATCAGGCCCAGGAGCCGCTCGGCGATGCCCCTCTCCGTTGCGGCGACATCGTCGTCCACTTCCCACCATCCGTCCCGGTCCGCACACCAACTCGCCGGTGCACCTGGGTCCGTTACCGGGCGGTGCGGGACGATGCCGGATCGCGCGCCATGGGTGAAACGCTCGTGGCCGGATTTCCGAGTCCGACACCGGATGTCCCGCAAGGAGGGGTGTGACCGTGAGCGTCGCTGCCGGGAGTGTCGTCGTCGGCGTGCACGGGGTGGCGCAGCAGCAGCTGGGCCGCCGCCAACTGTTGCGAGCGTGGGGTCCGGCGTTGACGGACGGCCTCGAGCTCGCGTTCGGACGCCCGGTCGTGGAGCCGTCCTTCGATCTCGCCTTCTACGGCAACTTATTTCTTCCGCCATCCGAGCCCGGGCAGAAGGGCGGTTCGACGGAGCCCCACGAAGTCCTGGCGGATCTGTCCGACGCCGAGATGGACGAGTTGCTCGACGTCGCCCGGGAGGCGGTGACGCCGGAGGAGCTCGCCGCAGCGGAGGCCGGGCCACCGAAGAAGGCATACGTCCGGGTACCAAAGCCGCTGCAGGCGGTTCTCCGCGCGCTCGACGCGAGGTTCGGGGCGGCGGCTGGGGTGCTGTACCTCGGCGTACTGCGCCAGGTCCGTCACTACCTCGTGCTGCCCGACCTGAAGGCCGAGGTCGACGGCATCGTCGACCGCGCGACCACACCGACCTGCCGAGTACTGATCGGACACTCCCTGGGTTCAGTGGTCGCACTAGAGTATCTGCGCCGTCACCCCGAGCACCGCCTCGACCTGTTCCTGACCCTGGGCTCCCCCCTGGGGCTGCGGATGGTGCGGTCGAGACTGCCCGACCCGCTCCCCGGGGCGGACACGTCCGCTGGCGTGCCGGGCAACGTCGCCCGCTGGATCAACGTGCGCGATCCGCGCGACCCGGTGGCCTGCGCGGGCGACCTCGTCCGGCTGTGGCCCGGCGTGCAGGACCGGCACGTCGACAACGAGGCCGACGCGCACAACGTCTCCCGTTACCTGAGCAAGGTCGAGACCGGGTCGGCCATCCTCGGCGCCGAGCCGCGGCTGGGTGTCCCGGAGGAGCGATGACCACACCGGTCCCGGCGGACGACGAGAACGTCATGCGCCGACACTTCGTAGCTGTAGCAACAAGCACCTACGAGGACGAGCACTACGGCAGCCTCCCGGTGGAGAACGAGGTCGAGCAGCTGCGCCGTTGGCTGACCGACCGGGAACGACTGGGCCGCCGCGCGTTCGACGTCGGCTCGCCAGCGGTGGGTCTCGATCCCGACGAGGACGTCATCCGCAGAGCGTTCCGCAACCCGGCCCGGCCGTGGACCGAGCGTGACGCGGCCGTCGTGTTCGTCACGGGGCACGGCGAGGTCGAGGGAAACAAGCACTGGCTCGTCCTTCGCGCTTCCGAGCAGGGGGACCTCGGGGCGACCGCCGTGAGCACAGCCGACCTGATTCGTTGGCTGCACCGCAGGGGCGGCGTCGAGCACCTGCTGCTGATCATCGACGCGTGCTTCGCCGGGGCCGCGGCCGGCGAGATCAACGACTTCGACCGACCGTTCCCGAAGACGTGGCTGATGCTCTCCAGCGCGTCCCGCGACCAGACCGCCACCACCGGTGCCCTGACAGCGGCCATCGCCGGCGCGGTCGAAGAGCTGCGCGGCCCGATCGGACCCAAGCGCGGAGGGACCCACCGGCGCTACTTCCTGGTCAGCCAGTTTGTCGACACGGTAACCGAGCACCTGCACCGCACCGATCCGGGCCAGGACCTGGTGAGGCTGGGCTACCAGGGGATCATGCAGGCTGAGCACGTCTGCCTGCCCAACCCGCACTACCGTGAGCCCGACAGCGTCGTTACGCAGCCACAGCGCCACGACCTCGCTCTGCCGAAGTCGGACCTCGCCACGCACTGGGGTCCGCGGCAGAGCGGGGCCGACGCTGGGCGGTGGCTGTTCACCGGTCGGGCGGACCTGATGCGCACCCTCGTCGAGCACGTCACGCCCGAGCCGACCCGCGCGTCGTCGACGCTGCTCGTCACCGGTGGTGCCGGGAGCGGGAAGTCTGCCGTCCTGGCCCGCCTGGTGACGCTTTCTGACCCGGACTTCGTCGACTTATGGGCCGACCGGGTCGCCGAGATTCCCGACGACCTACGTCCACCCGTAGGTGCGGTCGACGTGGCCGTGCTGGCGACCAACAAGTACCCGCACGAGATCATCGGCCAGATCGCTGCTGCGATGGAGGTCGAGAGGGCGACGGACGTCGGCGTCGGCCTGGACGCGCATATCGACACCTGTCGCGCACATCTCGCCGACCGCGCGGCCGCCGGCCTGCCCACCGTCATGGTCGTCGACGCCCTCGACGAGGCCGCGGATCCCGGAGCGATCGCCTCTGCCCTCGCGCGATTGACCGGAGGTAACGGCGTCAAGCTGATCGTCGGCGTGCGCTCACCCAGCGGGTCCGGTGACCACCAACCCCGGTCCGGCTCGCTGGCCGATCACGTGGAGCGCCTCACAGCGGCGCACCGGATCCGCGTCGACGAAGACCCGTGGTGGCACCAGGACGACGTGCGGGACTACGCCGCGAGCTACCTACGCCACACGCCCGAATCGCCGTACCGGGACGCGGGTCGTCACGATCTCGCCGGCCGGCTGGCGGAGGTGATCGCCGAGCGCGTGGGACGCAGCTTCCTGATCGCCCGGCTCGCGGCACACGCGCTCACGCAGCGGAGCGGTCCGGTCCAACCGGACGACTCGGCGTGGCTGGACACCGTCGACGACAACGTCGTGACCGCCTTCCGCTCCGACCTCGACCGCGCCTACCGCGACCAGTCCGAGCGGCAGGCCGCGGTCGAGCTGCTTCGTGCCGTTGCCTTCGCCTACGGCCGGGGGCTTCCCTGGGGCGATATCTGGCCGGCCGTCGCGAACGCCGTTGCTGGCCGTTCCTCCAAGTTCGGGGACAGGGACATCGCAGAACTGTTGGCGTCACCCATGAGCGCGTACCTCGTCACTTCGGTCGAGGACGACGCGACCGTCTACAGCCTGTTCCACGACGCGCTGCGCAGCACGCTGCGCGAACGGTGGCGCGACCTCCTATCCTCGTAGGCGGATTGTATCTGACATAAACGCAGATTCGGATTAGCGCCTTGTCGTGGCAGCCGCACCGCCGTAACAAGTGGATTCTTCGTCGACGCCTGCGCGGCCAGCATCGAGCCGGCGTGACCAAGCCGCCGCGCGTCGCGCACACATCGCAGACGCGAGCAGTCGGGTGAGGAACTGCGCGGTGAGTGCGTTGCCATCATAAGCCGCTCTCAGGCCTGCTGAGTGAGCAGCGGTAGGTGTTAGATGCTCACGGGATGCGCCCGAAGGGACCTATAAGCCCTAACCTACTGAGTCTGAGGCGACCAATGCCATCGCGCGTGGTCATCGTCCCTAGTGTCGCGTAAACGATGTTCTTTGACCGGGGCGGCAGTGGTCGAGGAGGTCGTCGGCGGTCTTGGTCCAGACGAACGGGTGGCAGCGGTCGTTCCAGCCGTCGATGAACCGTTCGATGGCGGCGATGAGTTCTTTGACGCTGGAGTAGCTGCCGCGGCGGATGGCCTGTCTGGTGATGATCGAGAAGAAGACCTCGACCAGGTTCAGCCAGGACCCGGAGGTCGGGGTGAAGTGCAGGGTGATCCGCGGGTTGCGGGCCAGCCAGGTCTTCACGGCGGGGTGTTTGTGGGTGGCGTAGTTGTCGACCACCAGGTGCAGCTTGCGCCGCGGGTAGGCCTTCGCGACCTGTTTGAGGAACGCCAGGAACTCCTGGTGGCGGTGTCGCGGCAGGCATGTCTGCTCGACCCGTCCGGTCGCGATCTCCAGCGCCGCGAACAGGGTGGTGGTGCCGTGGCGGACGTAGTCGTGGGTGGCCTTCTCCGGTAGGCCGGGGCGCATCGGCAGGATCGGCGCGGTCCGATCCAGCGCTTGGACCTGGGACTTCTCGTCGACGCAGAGGACGACGGCCTTGTCCGGCGGGTTCAGATAGAGCCCGACGACGTCACGGACCTTGGCCTCCAGCTCGGGATCGGTGGAGAACTTGAACGTCTCGGCCCGCCAGGGGCGTGTCACGACGACCGTGTAAGCCGCGGGTGACCCAAGATCGACCGCTGTGATCGACACGGCGGTCGGAAGGGACACCCGAGTGAGCAAGGACCAGCCCGGCCCGGACGCCGATGCGGCAGCGG
>NZ_JAVREJ010000031.1:0-49167 GCF_031845345.1 Pseudonocardia charpentierae
GGTGGAGGTAGGTGAAGAGCTGCTGGCCGGGGCGGAAGCGGTGGTACTCGGCGGGCACCGGCTCCTTGACCTTGACGATCAGGTCGGCCGCGGCGAACACGTCGTCGGCGGTGGGGAGGATCTTGGCGCCGGCGGTGGCGTACTCGTCGTCGGGGAACCGGGATCCGATGCCGGCTCCGGTCTGCACGACGACCTGGTGGCCGTTGTGCACCAGCTCCGTGACGCCGTCCGGGGTGAGTGCCACCCTCTTCTCGTTGTCCTTGATCTCGCTCGGAACTCCGACGACGAGCGTGCTCATGATGTGTCTCCTACCGTTCGCAAGTGTGTGCCCAGGTCCGACTAACCCGGGCGTCAGAGCAGTCCCTGCGCCTCGGTCAGGGTGTGGCGCAGGATCTGCTCCATCTCGTCGAACTCGGCCTGGCCGCAGATCAGCGGCGGCGCGACCTGCACGACCACGTCGCCGCGGTCGTCGGGCCGGCAGTACAGGCCGTTGTCGAACAGCGCCCCGGGCAGGAACCCCCGGACCAGTCGCTCGCGTTCGGCGGCGTCGAAGGTCTCGCGGGTGGTCTTGTCCTTGACCAGCTCGACGGCCCAGAAGTAGCCGTCGCCGCGGACGTCACCGACGATCGGCAGGTCCAGCAGCTTGCCCAGGGTCGCGCCGAACGCCGCCTCGTTGTCCAGCACACGCTGGTTGAGCCGCTCGTTCTCCATGATGTCCAGGTTCGCCAGCGACAGCGCCGCGGCTACTGGGTGCCCGCCGAAGGTGTAGCCGTGCGGGAACGCCACGCCGGGGCGCAGGAACGGCTCGATCACCTTCTCCGAGGCGATCATCGCCCCGATCGCGCCGTAGCCCGAGCTCATGCCCTTCGCGCAGGTGATGATGTCCGGGGTGTAGCCGAACTTCTCGCACGCGAAGGTCGCGCCATGCCGGCCGAAGGCGCAGATGACCTCGTCGGAGACCAGCAGCACGTCGTGGCGGTCGCAGATCTCGCGGACGCGTTCGAAGTAGCCGGGCGGCGGGGTGAAGCAGCCGCCGGAGTTCTGCACCGGCTCGAGGAACACCGCGGCAACGGTGTCCGGGCCTTCGAACAGGATCGCCTCCTCGATCCGGTCCGCGGCCCACTGACCGAAGGCCTTGGGATCGTCGGCGAACTCCGGGTGGCGGTAGAGGTTCGTGTTGGGTGCCCGGAATCCGCCTGGTGCGACCGGCTCGAAGTCCTTCTTCATGTTCGGCAGGCCGGTGATGGCCATGGCCCCGTGAGTGGTGCCATGGTAGGCGACCGCCCGGCTGATGACCTTGTGCTTGAGCGGCTTGCCGATCAGCTTGAAGTACTGCTTCGCGGCCTTCCATGCCGACTCGACGGCTTCGCCGCCGCCGGTGGTGAAGAAGACCCGGTTCAGGTCGCCGGGGGCCAGGGTCGCCAGCCGCTCGGCGAGCTCGGCCTGCACGGGGGTGGTGTAGCCCCACACGGGGAAGTAGGCCAGCTCGGCGGTCTGCTTCGCGGCGACCTCGGCCAGTTCGCGGCGGCCGTGCCCGACCTGCACGACGAACAGGCCGGACAGGCCGTCGAGGATCTTGCGGCCGCGGTTGTCCCAGATGTAGGCGCCCTCGCCGCGGGTCACGACAGGTACGGGAACCTCGGGGTGGCGGCCCTGGCGGGCGAAGTGCATCCACAGGTGGTCGGCGGCCCTGGATGTGGTCTCGTCCGGGACACCGGCCGGGTACTCCTCGATGGCGGTGGTCATCTTCAGCTCCTCGTTCGGCTCGGTGGGGGAGGGTGGTCAGACGTTCTGGGGGAAGCCCAGGTTGATGCCGCCGTGGCTGGGGTCGAGCCAGCGTGAGGTGACAACCTTGCCGCGGGTGAAGAAGTGAACGCCCTCGGTGCCGTGGGCATGGGTGTCGCCGAACAGGGAGTTCTTCCAGCCGCCGAAGGAGTAGTAGGCCATCGGCACCGGAACGGGCACGTTCACGCCGACCATGCCGACCTCGACCTCGTTCTGGAACCGCCGCGCGGCGCCGCCGTCGTTAGTGAAGATCGCGGTGCCGTTGCCATACGGGTTGGCGTTGATCAACTCGAGGGCGTCGTCGTAGGTCGCGACGCGCAGGACCGACAGCACCGGGCCGAAGATCTCGTCGGTGTAGATCGACATGTCCGTGGTGACGTTGTCGAACAGGGTCGGGCCGACGAAGTAGCCCTCGCCGTCGGCGTCCGCGGTGATCCCGCGGCCGTCGACCACCAGGGTCGCACCCTCGGCCTCACCGGCGTCGACGTAGCCGGCGACCCGGTCGCGTGCCGCGGCCGTGACCAGCGGGCCCATGTCGCAGCTGCGCCGGCCGTCGCCGGTGCGCAGGCTGACCGCTCGCTTGGCGATGCGGTCCACCAGGTCGTCGGCGATTTCGCCGACGGCGACCACGGCCGAGATGGCCATGCAGCGCTCGCCTGCGGAGCCGAACCCGGCGTTGATCGCCTGGTCGGCCGCCAGGTCCAGATCGGCGTCGGGCAGCACCACCATGTGGTTCTTCGCCCCGCCCAGCGCCTGCACGCGCTTGCCGTGCGCGGTGCCGGTCTCGTAGACGTAGCGGGCGATCGGGGTCGAGCCGACGAACGACACCGACTTGATGTCGGGGTGGGTGAGCAGACCGTCGACGGCCACCTTGTCGCCGTTGAGCACGTTGAACACCCCGTCGGGCAGGCCTGCCTCGGTCCAGAGCCGGGCCAGCCACAGGGCCGCCGACGGCACCTTCTCACTCGGCTTGAGCACCACGGTGTTGCCGGCGGCGATGGCGATGGGGAAGAACCACATCGGCACCATGGCCGGGAAGTTGAACGGGCTGATGATCGCCACCGGACCCAGCGGCTGCCGGATGGACGACACGTCGACCTTGGTCGAGGCGTTCTCGGTGAAGCCGCCCTTGACCAGGTGCGCGATGCCGCAGGCGAACTCGACGACCTCCTGGCCGCGTGCGACCTCGCCGCGCGCGTCGCTCAGGACCTTGCCGTGCTCGGCCGTGATCAGCTCGGCGAGCTCGCCGGCCCGAGCGTTGAGCAGTTCGCGGAACCGGAACACGATCTGCGTCCGCCTTGCGAGGGAGGTGTCGCGCCAGCCCGGGAACGCCGACTTCGCTGCAGCGACGGCCGCCTCGACATCCGCCTCGGACGCCAGCGCAAGACGCGCAGTGACCTCGCCCGTCGCCGGATTCGTCACGTCGGAGAAGCGGCCACCCGAGCTCTCGCGGTCGGAACCCGCCACCCAGTGATGCAGGGTGCGCAGGCCGGAGCCGTTCGTGGTCGCTGCGGTGGTAATCGTCGCCATGGAAATGAGTGTGCGGATACGCCACCGCGGAGTCACGCTACGATGTGTATCGCCGTTCACCTCCAGCTTGACAATCCGTTAAGGTTCGACATGTACCCCACGCTGGCCGAGGTACTGGATCTGCCCGTGCTGAGGCAGGCAGCTCCCCGGGTGCGCGCCGGGTCGGCGGGCTTGGACGTGCCCGTGCGATGGGTACATGTCAGCGAGCAGCGCAACCCGGCCGGGACCCTGTCGGGCGGCGAGCTCGTTCTGTCGATCGGCGTGGCCGTGGCCGACCCGGGCACCGACCAGGCAGCCTACGTCGCCGCGCTACGGGACGCGGGCGCGGTCGGACTGGTCATCGAGTTGGGCCAGCACATCCGCTCGCTGCCGACCGGACTCGTCCAGGCGGCCCGCGCCGAGAGGTTTCCGCTGGTCGAGCTCGCCCGGGCAGTGCGCTTCGTCGAGGTCACTGAGATCGTCCACGCCCAGATCGTGAACAGCCAGTACGCCCGGATGCAGTTCATCCAGCGGGTCCATGAAGCCTTCCGGACGCTGACGGTGGAGAGCGGCGAGGTGAGCCGCGTGCTGGCGGAGGCGGCTGCGCTGACCGGGTTCCCGGTCGTGCTCGAAGATCTCGCGCACCGTGCGCTGTCGTTCGCCGGCGACTTCCCGGCTGCGACGCTGCTCAAGGACTGGACCGCCCGGTCGCGCCAGGTGTCCGCCGCGGCAGAACCGTCGGCGACCGGGCCGGAGGGATGGACGACCGCTCCGGTGGGGCCCCGGAGCCGCCGCTGGGGACGGCTCGTGGTGCCCCGGCGGGTGGTGGGCGACGACGTGGCCGAGGACGTGGCGATGGTGCTCGGGCATGCCGCCGACGCGCTGACCATCGGCCGCCTGCTGGGTGACGATTCACTCGGGCTGGAGCTGGAGGCGCAAGGTGAGCTTCTGCAGGACCTGCTGCACAGCACGAGGCTCGACGAGCCGGCCCTGCGCGCCCGCGCCCGGGCGCTCGGGCTGCCCACCGGCAGCACCCTGACCGCGGTGGTGGTGGGCGGCGCCGCCGCGGACCCGCACGACCGGGAGCTGTTGGAAGCCGCGGTCGCCGCGGCCCGCACACTGCAGACACCGGTGATCGTCGGTCGGCTCGCGTCCGGCCGCGTGGGACTGGTCCTGGGCCTGCGGTCACGGACAGCCGCAGCAGGAGTGCCCGAGCGGATCCTCGAACTGCTGCCTCGCGAGTTCGTCACGACGGCCGGCGCGGCCGCGCCGGTGACGGCCTTCTCGGACCTGTCGGCCGCCCTGGCCGAGGCCGCGTTCGTCGTCGATGTGGCGGCGGCGACGGGACCGCCGACGCCCACGCGGGTGTGGCGCAGCTCCGACCTCGGCGTGCGGGGGCTGCTGTGGCAGCTGCGTTCGGATCCGCGGCTGTTGTCCTACATCGACGCCCAGTTGGGCCCCCTGCTGCGGCTGGACGACCGGATGCGCGGACAGATGCTCGACACCCTGTCCGCATACCTGGAGGCCGGGGGCCGGATGACGGCCTTCGCCGAGATGATCAATCTGAGCAGGCCTGCGGCCTACGCACGCCTCACCCGGCTGCGGGACGTTCTGGAGTGCGATCTGGAGCAGCCGCGGATCCGCTTGTCGCTTCACCTGGCGATGCTCGCCCTGCAGCAGGGCCGGAACGCAATGGCGACGGACGGTGCACCACGGGTCACGTGAGGCGGCGCAGCACCTCGTCCACGCTGCGTCTGATGTGCTCCTCGACCTCAGCGACGATCGTCGCCTCGTCGCCCTCCTCGATGACCTGCACCAGCCGACGATGCAGCACGGCGTCGCGTTCCGGATCGTGCCGCACCGCCTGGTCCAGAGTCAGCGCGATCTGGACCTGGGTACCGACCAGCGGCCAGATCTTGCGCAGCGTCGGGCTTTCCGCGAAATCCCAGATCGCCTGGTGCAACGCGAGGTGGGTGACGTGAGCCTGGAGGTCGTCCCCGGAGTCGATCGCGGCGAGGTGCACGTCCAACGCCTCCCGGACTCCGCGCATGGCCGGCCCGTGCGGGTCACGTGCCAGGCGCAACGCCGCCATCGTCTCAAGCGGCATCCGGACCTCGGAGACGTCGCGGAGCTCCTCGGCGGTGGGCTGTGCGACGTGAACGCCCTTGTAGGGCACCTGGACGAGAGATCCCTCGTGGATCAACTGCTGGAGCGACTCCCGGAGGGTGGGACGGCTGACGCCGAGCGCCTCGGCAAGGTGGACCTCCTTGATGCGCTGGCCCGGTCGCAGCTCGCCGGTGAGCAGAGCGCGCCGGATCCGCGACGACACCTCCTCACGCCTCGTGGACGTGACGACCGCGCCACCACTCAACGTCACGGCCGCTGTGTCCGGCATGCCCACTGACACCACTCCTGCAGATTGCCTGGCGATCTACAGCAGTGTCCCACAGTTGCTGCTCCATGCGGCGCGCACAACGATCTTCGAGCCGGAGTCGACCCGAGGTGGCAGCGGGCTTACACGGGCAGACGGAAGATCTTGCCGGTCTCGCCGCCCTCGACAGAACGCACGTACGCCTGGGCCGCTTCGGCGAGCGGCACCGGTGGGTACCCGGGGAAGAAGTCGCCGTACTGGTCGAGACTCTCGGTGAAGACGGTGGGGCTCACGGCGTTGATCCGCTGCGGCGCGATCTCCAGCGCGGCGGCGAGGACGAACGACTCGACTGCGCCGTTCGCCAGGGCGGCAGCGCTTCCCGTCACGATCGGTTCACGGCTCAGCACCCCGGTGATCAAAGTGAACGAGCCCCGCGCAGCGATGCGCGAGGTGCCCTGACGGACCAGCTCGATCTGGCCGGCCACCTTGCCGCGATAGGCGCTGAGGTAGTCCTCCGGCGTCATCTCGGTGAGGCGCTTGTAGGGCACGCTGCCCGCAGCCGACACCACGGCGTCCAGCGGGCCGGCCTCGTCGAAGACGCGACCGACCTCAGTGGGATCGGTCATGTCGGCCTGAAAGTCTCCGGACTTGCGACCCACGGTCAGGAGCTCGTGACCGCGCGCGCGAAGTGTCTCGCCCACGGCCGTGCCCAAGGTGCCGGTCCCGCCAACCGAGAGAATCCGCATGTTGTCTGACAATAGACACTTTCTGACCTGAGGTGAAGGTCGAAGGGCATCGTGCTCAGGAGAAGCCTGGGCGCGGCGAGGCATTGGTTCCGCCCTCGCTCGGCAAGCGCGGCTACATAGCGAGGGCGGCGACGCCGATGAGAGGCTGCATAGGCCTTCGAGGTCCGGAGCTCCGGACGGGCAGGATCCGCCAGATCGTCGAGACCGCTTCAGACACCTCGGGATAGTCTGCGGCGCGACGGTTGACGTGGCCGGAACCGCGACTGGGACGACCGCGATGGCTGCGATCCTTCGCTAGTACGGAAGGCGATGCGGGCGGACTCGGTGTTGGTCGTCGTGAAGGCGATCGCAGCACAGTCAGGCCACCTCGATGCCGAACGTCGCGTGTCCGAGCGCGCAAGCCCGCCGCGGCCGCCTGCTGCGGCGTGCACGCCTGCTGTACCGCCGACGAGCGGGCCGTCGACCCGGACACGACCGCCGTCAAGGCCAAGGCGGCCAGCGGCTGCGGGTGTGTCTCGTGATCGGCTACGCCTGTTGTCGGCGAGCGCGAAGATCGGTCAGCCGGCGCTGACCGCTCCGGCGAGTTCGAGTCGGCGACGTTTGTCGAGAACCGCAGATGTCAGGCGACCGCACGTCGCCCACGGCGAACGGGCCCGTCTCGATCTGGGATACGGCCAGTTCAGCGGCTCGCATCACCCTGCTCGGCGGCAGCCGGCCGCCGTCGGCCCGGTGGAGGAAGTCCCGCGCGACCTCCGGGTGGCCGCATCAGGGTGTCGACGTCGACGCAGCCGACCCCGTCGACATCGACAGGCCGCTCGACGCGGCGCGCGGCGACGATGCGAAGCCCGGCGAGGTCCGCGGCCACGACATCGGGGGCGTAGAGCACCGCGGGTTCGAACGGGCCGCTGTGCCCCTCGGTGAGGTGGCACAGGTCGTGACCGACGACGAGGACCGTCCTCCCGGGGGCGACGGCCTCGGCTGCCCGCCGAAGCAGCGCCGATCGCTGCGGGGGAGGCAGGTGCAGGTAGGTCACGAGGACGAGGTCGAACGCCCGGTGGTCGAGAGGGTGGTCGACGACGTCCGCGACGACCCACCGCGCGTGGGCTCCTCTGTTCTCGGCAACCGCGTGGGCATTCGCGATCGCGGTGGCGGAGGGGTCGATTCCTGTGACCTGCCAGCCGTGTGTGATGCGGTCGCCTTGTGCACACAGCGCCGGCGACCGAGAACAGCGGATCCTCCTGCTGGAGGGTCTCGGCGGACTCGGCGCCTGAGCCCATCCCGACGGAGGTTTCATTGCGGTCACCTCAGTCCGGCGTGGTGACGCATGTACTGCCGTGGATGGCAGGGTGAGCGAAGTGACTCAGGAGATTGCGGTGGCTCGCCCAGGAGTCGGGGCGCTGCTGCGGGAGCTGGATCAGGCGCCCCCCAGCGAACTGGTCGATGTCTGCTCAGGCTGGTTGGCCCGGCACGTGTCGGCGCAGGCCTGTGTTCTGCTGCTGGCCGACTACGCCGAAGCCAGCCTGG
This sequence comes from Pseudonocardia charpentierae, assembly GCF_031845345.1. NCBI lineage: Bacteria > Bacillati > Actinomycetota > Actinomycetes > Pseudonocardiales > Pseudonocardiaceae > Pseudonocardia > Pseudonocardia charpentierae. The sequence goes on from NZ_JAVREJ010000031.1 coordinate 7,936, forward strand.
AACCGGTCGTGAGTGGTCCGGCCCTGGCACACGTTCGTCCGCAGGATCTGATGGACAGCGCGGCGGGGGAGGCCTACCGCGAGCAACGCCGGGTCACCGTCGCACTCGACCATCCCGGGGACGCGGCAGCGGTCGGGGCTTCCGCCGGCGGCGTGGGCGGACCGACGCTGGTGGTGTATCTGCCGGTGTCGATCCGCGCCGAGCGCCTCGGAGTCCTCGCCGTCACCCTGAGTGGCCATGACCTGGATCCTCAGATGGGGGAGCTCCTCGACGACGTCGTCCGAATCGTGGGGTACGTGTTGACCGGGGCGCGTCGTTACACCGATCGGTTCGAGATGTTGCGGCGCCGTCGTGAACTCGGGCTCGCGGCGGAGATCCAGTGGGAGCTGCTGCCCAGCCTGGCCTTTGAGTTGCCGGCGTTCTCCATCGCCGGCACGGTCGAGCCCGCGTACGACATCGGCGGGGACAACTTCGACTACGCCATCAGTGCGCACCGGCTGACGGTGTCGGTCAGCGACGCGGTCGGCCATGGTATCCGTGCGGCACTGCTGGCCAGCCTGGCTGTCACGGCCATGCGCAACGCCCGCCGCGCGCACTGGCCGATCGAGGAGCAGGCCGCCGCGGCGAACCGGCACCTGGTCGAGCAGTTCCCCGGTACCGACTTCGTCACCGCGCTGATTCTCGAGCTCGACGTCGACAACGGAGCCGCGACGATCCTCAACGCAGGACACCCACCGCCGCTGCTGCTTCGCGACGGTGGGGTCAGCGAACTCCTCGTCCCACCCGGACTGCCCCTCGGGCTCGTGGACGCGGCGCAGCACCCGCTCCATTCGATCCAGCTCCATCCCGGTGACCGGCTGCTGTTGTTCACCGACGGGATCACCGAGGCTCACCGACGCGGTGAGCGGGAGTTCGGCTACCGCCGAGTGGCCGCCATACTCGCCGAACAGTCCGGCCTTGAGCCCCCCGAACTCGTCCGGCACCTCACCCGCGCGGTCACCGAGTCCTGCAACGGCGAACTCAACGACGACGCCACCGCGGTCTGCCTCGACTGGCACCCACCCCAGGCGACCAGCCCCACGAGCTGACCGAAGCGAGAGTCCGGACAGTTGGGACTGCCCGCCAACAGCGGCGAAGCCATCAGCCGTCGCAGTAATCCACACTTGCAAGGCGGGGTTCGGCCCTCGACCTCCCCGAGGGGCTTGCGGTTGGATCTAGGGCTGCGGCCCCCGAACCGCCGCGCGGTCGGGTTGCGCCAGGCCGACGCGATGTCACGCGAGTGTCGGCACCCTAGGTGGTCCGCGCGTGACGGCCTCGACCGCGGCCGGCCGGCCAGACGAGGCGGTCGCTGATCTCCTCGGCAGTGAAATGCTCCCATCGCCGCGGTGAGAACTCGGCGCGGCGGGGAGTGACGGCCGGCGAGCGACGGCCGCCGTAACGCAGCGGCGGCCCTGCCGCTCGAAGATGCGCGATGTCCGATTCCCGCTAGCACTACCGACGAACAGGACTCAGGCTGGAGGGAGTTCCGGTGCGGCGGGCCTCCGACTCATCGCACCCCGACCCGAGGAGGAGATGCCGCGATGCCTAAGGCCTACTACAGCACTGTGCTCGAACAGCCAGCGTCGATGGTCTGGGCCGCGATCCGAGCTTTCGACGAATACGCCTGGGCCGGGGCAGGCGCCGATGCCGAGATGGAGGACGGACGGCCCGGCGACGCCGTCGGCGGGATCCGCCGCGTCACCACACCGGAGCGACCGATCCGGCAACGTCTGCTCGCCCACTCCGACCTCGACCGCAGCTACACCTATCAGCTCTGCGATCCGGTCCCATATCCCATCCACGACTACCGGGCCACGCTGCGCGTCACCCCGGTCGTCGACGGGAACCGGGCGTTCGTGGAGTGGTGCGCCACCTTCGACTGCGCTCTCGACGAGCGGGAGCACTGGATTGAGCACTTCGTGCACGCCGGCTTCGCCACTTGGCTCAGCTCACTACGCACCCAGCTGCTCGTCGCCGCACAGCTCGGCGGGACGTTCAACCGGTGACCGGCAGCGGGCGCATGCGGGCAGATATAACGACGCCGTTCGGGTCAGCAAACGCCAGGAAGGTCACACCGACCACGCGGGGGTCGGTCAAAAGAATGGCTCTTGCTCAGATGAGGTGGTGTCGGCGGTCAGGTGAGCAGAATCCGCTGGCGGAGCAGGGCGAAGCCTGCGCGTCCGTACATCAGTCGCTTCAGGAGTTTGATCTTGGTGCCTGCGACTCATCGAGGCTTGTTCGTGTGGCGGCGCGGTGGGTCTCGATCCGCTGGCTGTCCATCGGATGGCGGTCACCGGCACCCCGAACGATGCTGGGCCTGAGGCTCATGCGTGCGCGGCGTGCGCGACCCGGAATCGTGATGGCGGGATGCCGAACTGCGCCACGAATGCTTGACGGAGCGCCTCGGCGGAGGAGAAGCCGCAGCGGCGGGCGATGGCCGTCAGCGGTTCGCGTGTGTCGGCCAGAAGCCGCGTGGCGGCCTCCAGCCGGGCGTCGCGCACCATCCTCGCGGGGGTGCGGCCGAGGTGCTGGGCGAACAGCCGGCTCAGGTGTCGTTCGCTGACGCCGACGAGCGCGCCCAGATTGGCCGCGCCGAGGTCGGCGTCGAGGTGGCTGACCACGTGGTCGACGACGCGGCGGACGAGGACCTGATCGGGTCGCGGGATGCTGGTGAACATGCTCATCTGCGCCTGGTTTCCGGGGCGCTGCAGGTAGGTGACCATGCCCATCGCCACCCACCGGGCCAGTTCGGGGCCGTGATCCTCTTCGACGAAGGCCAGCGTGAGGTCGAGGGCGGCCGTAACGCCACCGGAGGTCGCCACCGTCCCGTCGCGGATGTAGATCGGCGCGGCGTCGACGTGCACCCGCGGGAAGCGCTCGGCCAGCCGGGCAGCGTGATACCAGTGGGTGGTGGCGCGGCGGCCGTCGAGCAGGCCCGCGGCAGCTAGCACCGTCGCCCCGGTGCACACCGACGCCACCCGCCGGGACGTCGCAGCCAGGCGCTTGACCTGCCCGAGCAGGCGGGTGTTGGCGGCGGCGTCCTCGTGGCCGAGTCCACCGGAGACGACCAGGGTGTCGATCTGACCGGTGATGGTGTCGAGACGGCCTTGACCGCGCAGCTCGAGTCCGGTGTCGCTGCGAACCGGCCGCCCCACCGGCGTCGCAAGCACCACCTCGTACACCGGTTCCGCGCCCAGCCGGTTCGCGTGCTCGAACCCGCTGGTCACGCAGGCGACATCGATCATCTCGATCCCGTCGTACCCAACCACGACGACGCGCCGACCGCCCACGGCACCACGGTAGTGCCGGCCGACGACGACTGGCAGACAGGAAACCCAGAAAACCGGACGCGCTGACGCGCCGGCGGGTCCGCCGAGCCCGCGTCTCGCGAACATCGCAGCGAAGCGGCAATACCGGTCGGCCGGGCAGGTCGACCAGCTGGTCGCCGGGACACGAGCTCAGAGGTCGGGTGGTCATGCGGTTGCGGGCGGTAGGGCGGGTCACCGTCGCGGTACTTGTCGGGTCGCTGGCTGTGGTCGTGGTGGGCGCAATCGGGGTCGCCGACGCCGCGGGTGAGGTCTACACGTTCCGCGGCGGCGACGCGCCGCTGGTCCCGCGCGATGCTGCCGCCGCGCCGGCACACGACCTGGCCAGGCCGACGGCGGTGATCGTGCTCGGGTCGTGGGGAGCGAACGTCGCGGATGCGCTGGCTCCCTACGAGGTGCTGGCCCGCACGGAGGCGTTCAACGTCTACACCGTCGCCCCGCAACGCCGTCCGCTGCCCATGACCGGCGGCTTGGACATCCTCCCCGACCTCACATTCGACGAGCTCGAGCAGCGACTGGGTGGAGCACCGGACGTCATCGTGATTCCGCAGTTGCCCGACAGCGGCGAGCCGAGCTCTGTTCCGATCGAACGGTGGCTGCTGCGCCAGCGCGCAATGGGCGAGCCGCTGCTGGTCAGCGTGTGCGTCGGCGCCGAGGTGCTGGCGTCGGCCGGCGTGCTCGACGGCCGACCCGCCACCTCGAATTGGTTGGGTCTGATCGGGCTCCGTCGGAGTTACCCGGGCGTGCAGTGGCAGGACGGCGTCCGCTTCGTCGACGACGGCGAGGTGATCACCACCGCCGCTGTCCTATCCGGAATCGATGGCGCCCTGCGGGTCGTCGAACGGATGCAGGGCCCGGACATGGCAGCTCGAGTGGCGCGGGAGGTGAACTGGCCTGATTACGTGCCCGACCGGCCGGCACTGATCCCACGGGTACGGCCGGCACCGCCTGATGTCGTCGGGCTGCTTAGCGCCGCCTACCGGTGGGACCGGCCGACCACCGGTGTCCTGCTCACCGACGGCGTCGGGGAGATCGAGCTGGCCTCGGTGTTCCGGTCCTACACCGAGCTCTCCTACCTCGCTCGGCCACTCGCGGTATCCGTCGACGGACGGCCGATCCGCTCCCGGCACGGGCTGACCTTCGTCCCACGCGCCGACCTTGTCACGGCTGCACCACGGCTGGATAACCTCATAGTGCCCGGCGCCGACGCGGCGCGGCGGACCGTCACCACCGGGCTGCCCCTGCCCGGGCACCTCGCGCCGGTGTACCTGCACGACCGGCCGGGCTTCGCCTTCGACGCCGCCCTCGACGACATCGCGCACACCCGCGACGTCGCCACCGCCCGCTGGGTGGCGAAGACCTTGGAATACCCCACGACGAACCCGGAGCTGTCCGGACCGGCCTGGCCCTGGGACCTGACGCTGCGCCCGATCCTGGTCGCCGTGGCCGCCATCAGCGCCGTTCTGGCCATCCAGATCCTGCTCGGAAACCGGCGTGCACTGTCCCGTACCACAGCCGACGGTCGTTCTGATCCCGCTAAAGGAGACGCGCCATGACGACCCCCCGCTCCCCCTGGACCTACCCGGCCGTGTGGCGCTTCGTACGCCACTTCCTGGAAATGGTCCTGGTGATGCTGCTCGGGATGATGATCCTGGGCCCCGCGGAGTCCGTGGCGTTGGACCCGCTGGGCTGGCAGGCCGTGCTCGCCGTTCCTGAGCTCGGGGCGCTGGTCATGGCCACCAACATGACTGTTCCGATGGCAGCGTGGATGCGCTACCGGCGGCACGGCTGGGCGGCGACCGGCGCCATGGCTGCGGCGATGTACCTGCCCTTCGTCGTGCTGTTCCTGCCGCTCCGGCTGGGCATGCTGACCCCCGCGGAGATGCTCGTCGGGGGGCATCTGCTGATGCTGCCCGCGATGGCGGTGGCGATGCTCCTGCACCGCGCCGAGTACCTCGGCCACCCGGCACACAACGACCGTTGTCCTTGAGGAGACCGAACAATGGACACCACGTCGCTGCGGGACGCCTACCGCACGCTTCTCGACGCTGCGACGACCGTGGCCGACGCCGCCGACCCGCCTCCCATACCGCCAGCCGGCGAGTGGAACGCCGCTCAGATCCTGGCGCACGTCTCCCTCGTCACCGCCACCACCATCGCCGCCGCCGCCCGCATCGCCTCGGGCGCAAACACCACGTACGACAACCGCATAGCTCTCGACATCTGGACCATCGACCGAGTCATCGCGCTCGCCGGCGGCGAGGCAAGGCTTCGGGAACGCATCCGCACCCAAGGAGAGGCGCTCTGCGGCCTCGGCGGGCCAGTGCTGAGCGACGCCGAGCTCGACACACCGGTGCCCACCCTGCTCCTGTCCAACGGAGCGGTTCTCGTCGACCAGCCCTTGCCGCTGAGGGACATTCTCGCCGGCCTCGCCAAGGTGGAGCTGCCCGGCCACGCCACGCAGCTCCTGGCCCTGCTCGGCCGACGATGAATGCGCAAGAACGGTCGGGCGACCGGCCTCGGCGATCCGTCACGCTGTTGCCCGTGACCGAGACGACGCCCGGAAGACGCCACAAGAAACGACGGGCAAACCGTGTACTACACCACGACCACGCTGGACGGGTTCATCGCCGACCCCGCGGACTCGCTGGACTGGCTGCTCGTCCAGGACGTCGACCGGGACGGCCCCCTGCACTACGACACCTTCATCGCCGGCGGCGGCGCCCTGGCCATGAGCGCAACCACCTACGAGTGGATCCGGGCCCGGGTCGCCGTCGGCCGGGACAAGTGGGGCCTACACCGCGCCCACCTGGGTGTTCACCCACCGAACCTGCCGACGATTAAGGGTGCTGACGTGCGGTTCGTCGCGGGGAGACCGCCGCTGCGCATCCCGAGCTGGTGACCGAGGCAACCGGCCGAGTCGTGTGGGTGGTCGGCGGTGGCGGGCCCGACAAACGACGGCGACCCGATCGAGTGGCAACGCCGGCACGCGCCGTAGCCGCACACGACCTCGCCGTGCCAACGGCACGACATCGCAATCGAAGGTCGAGACCGAAGGAAGCGATGGCCGAGCAGCGCCCACCACAACTACCACCACGATTCGACGACATCGCCGAGGAGTTCCTGCGGATCGTTGCTGACACCGTCATCTGCACGACGAGCACGGTCGACCGCCGAGGCAGACCACGCAGCCGAATGCTCCACCCCGTCTTCACCGTCAACGCGGGGCAGCCGGTCGGTTGGGCCCTGACCAGCCGGGCGTCGGCGAAGGCCCGTGACCTCGCGCAGCAGCCGTATGCCTGTTGCTCGTACTGGAACCCTCACCAGGACGTCGCGATCGTGGACTGCCGGACGGCATGGGTGACCGACGAAGCTGAGAAGGCGACCGTCTGGGACCTCTTCCGGGACACCCCGACACCGCTCGGATGGGGCCCGGAGGCCATGACCGCCTACGGCACGTCGCGCTGGCACAACCCCCTGTTCACACCGCTGCGCCTCGACCCCTGGCGGATTCGGATCGTCGCCGGCACCGAGTACCCCCGCGGCGACCTCGCCGGACAAGTCTGGCAGAGAAGCGCGACCCCATGAGCCGACCCGACACAGACAGGAGCGGAACTCCATGAAGACACCCCGATCGTCTCCCCGCAGGAATGGCAGGCCGCCCACCGGCACCTCAACGCAGGTGTTTGGCAGCGACGACTCGGGTAGCGCGCTGATGATCGCACGTCCTGCTCATCGGGCGGCGTTGTGGTCCATCGCGTAGAGGCCGCTGGTGTGCACGAGGACCCACGCGCCCACCATGTTCGCCGCCATCAGGACGCCGACGATGGGCACCCCGAGACCGAGGATCATGGCGAGGCCACCGACCGACTCCAGGAGGACATTGGCTGGCCCGCTGATTGCGGGCAGCGGAACGTCAGACTGCTCGAAGAGCGTCCCCACGCCGGCCAGGCTGCCGCCGCCGAAGTCGTATTCGAGCTTGGCGTGCGCCAGCATCAGCACGCCGAGTCCCACTCGACTGATCAAGAGGACGACGTCGCGGGTGGTCCGGACCACGGTCGAGCTCGGGCGGATCACGCTAGTGTCCTCCGTGGTCATGATCTTGGCTCCTTTCGGACGTATGAGCAAGTGTGTGGCCGAGAAGTCGAGGCAGGTCGCTTGGCGGTGAGGACGGCGGCGCCGTGCAGATTCGTCCTCGCTCGGCTGCAACAACGACGGTCCGGGGGCGTCCGCAGCGCAGAATTCGGTTGTCGGGATTTCGCCCCGCCGTCCTAATCCGCCCGTCCCTGCAATTAGAGGTGATGGTCCTCGAACTTCCGCAGCAGCGGCCGCGCACCGTCGTCGGTGCTCACCCGCGTGCGGCGATTCACGCTCTAGGTGTTCGGCCAGCTCGTGGCGACCTTGTCAGGCGTGATTCTCGCGGTGACCCACTGCGGGTTCGGTCCGGCGTAACCGGGATACGGGCCGCCGGTGTACTTGTGTGACAGCTGATCGATCAACACGCCGTCCGGGTCGTCCTGGAGGGACGCTGTGCCCTGTACCTGGGCGCTCTCGTAGGGACGAGCAGCATCGAAGATCACCACAGCTACTCGTGGGTCTCGGTACAAATTTGCCGTCTTGCGGCGGCTCTTGGGCAACGCGAACAGGATGTCATCTCCGTCGCGCTTGACCCAAACCACCGTCGAATGCGGCTTGCCGTCCGGTTCGAGCGTTGAAAGGACAGCGAAGTTCTTGCCGTCGAACAGCGTGCGTACTTCGTCACTGAGTAGCGCCATCAGCTTTTCCCTCCTGCTCGACGAAGAGCGCCACGAAGGTCGGGCCATGACCGTCTTGACTGCATGACGCTTTTCCGGCGAGGTCACTACCGGTTGGTAGGGCAATACATTGCGCCACTTAGGCCGCTGAGCGTCTCTGGTTCGGGAGCTGTCGTGCATCGCCCCCGAGGAGACAGTCCGCGTAACCCGAGGGGAGTACGTCGGCCGCGCGGCAATGACCACGAGCTGGTCGAGCTCGACCAGCAGACCGGCGAACACGACCACGAACGACAAGGGGACCCACGCCCATGCTGTCCAGGGCAGCGAGGATGCCGCCGCGACCACGTATCAGGTCGCGGCGATCGCGAGCACGAGCGCGACCGACGCGCGGTCCGCCCCCTGCGAGGAGCCCTAAGGCGGTGCGCCATCGCGGCAAGCCGAACGGCGGGACGGGTCGAATTGCTGTGTGGTCATGGCCGGGAGCATGGCTCGGACATGTACGCGGAGGGCGGTATGTGTGGGCGTCTGGTCCGGAATCCTGGGAGACCGGTCCGGTCGGACACCTGCGCCGTATGGTCCACGTCATTGCCGTCGCCACCGCCGGTTGTCGGGTACGACGACGCCGAGCTTCTCGACATCGCCTGCTCACCGCGACGCTGGCTACCGCCACCAGCTTCCTGGCCGGGCAGTACACCACCCACTCCGATTCCCCGCCCGACACCGCGTCGCCCGACACTGCATCCGCCGGCACCCGATCCCGGCGGACGGCCGGTGACCGCGCGGCCGGGGCTGCGGCTCGAGGCACACGGCGCGTTGGAGCGCGACAAGGGCCCGGTCGACACGCTCGTCGTGGTCTGCGGTTACGGCCACCCGCGCGCGGCGCACGACGACCTGCTCGTCGCTCACGTGCGGCGCCTTGCCCGGTGAGCCCGCTGAATCGCGTCAGTGTGTACCGGGGCGAGCGTGCTCGCCGCCGCCGGCTTGCTGGACGGGCGGCGCGCCACCACGCACTGGGCGTTCGCCGACGGCCTCGCGCGACCATCCGGCGGTCACCGTGGACCCCCAACCGATCTCATTCGTGACGGCCGGGTTGCGACGTCGGTGGGCGTGACCAGCGCGCTGGACCTGATTCTCTCGTTCGTCGAGGAGGACCACGGCCCCGAGATCGGCCGCCGGCTGGCGCGCGCTGGTCACCTACCTGCAGCGGCCGGGCACGCAGTCTTGTCCGCTAGTAGAGGACGTCGGAAGGGTTACCTGCCGCGGCGCGCCTTGACGTCCATGAGCTGGCCGCAGGAGAGCAGCTCACACCGGCTGGATGGGCGCTCCTAGCCGGAGTTCGCCGTCGGTGAGGATGTCGGCGCGCAGGCCGCCCTTGTGGATGAGTGGGCGGAGTAAGCCGGGACCGCTGAGCCGGTCGAGGTGTACGCACGGTTCGCACAGGCGGCGCCCTTGGCAGAGCACGTCGCCGATGCGGAAGGTGCGCCCGACGAGGGCGTTGACCTCGATGCCACGGGTCAGGACGTTGCGCCGGGTGGCGGCGAAGTCGACGGTGTGGCCGGCGGCGCTGAGCTCGTCGAGCACTTCGGCGGCGATCAGGGTGAGGTCGTAGCCGGGTCGGCGTTCGGCGCGGGGGCTGAAGGTGCCGGCACCGGCGGCGTACCGGTCGCCGTCGAGGCCGCGGCCGACGCGCGCTGAGGCGACCTTGAGCAGCCGCATGTCGGCCTCGGCGGCGGGTGCGACGGCGAGGCCTTCGATGGTGCCGTGCAGGTCTGGCGTGGCCGGCGCTGGCCGGAGCACCGGGTCGAGGGAGGCGACGGCGTAGGCGGCGGTGATCGGCAGGTCGGCGGTGGCCCGGCCGAGGAGCGCGGGGACCTGCGGGCTGAGCACGACACCGGGAGGCGTGCCAAAGGCCAGCGTGGCGGCCTCGGTGACGTCGGCCTGTTCTGCGCCGTTTCGGTCGCTCCCGGAGGTCCGCACGATCGCGATCCACCAGCCGGCCCATTGGAAGCTTGCGGGGTCGGCGATGGGTACCAGACCCGAGCCGTGTTCGGCCAGCCAGGACCGCCACGCGCCGAGGGCTTGGTGCAGGTCTCCGGAGGGCAGCGGCAGCTCGGTCACCGCCCTCTCGACGACCGAGGCCAGGCAGGCAGCGAATCCACGGGCCAGAGGGCTGGCCGACGGGGTCGTGGGAAGTTCGGTGTCGATCATGGGTGTCTCCGGGGTCGGCGTTCGGACCGGTGGCAGGGGCTGCGGCAGCGTCGAACGCGGTGGTGAGGTCGGCCCACAGATCCTCGACGTGCTTGCAGCCGACGTTCAGGCACAGCAGGTGAGGTTCCCCCGCTTTGCCGGAGTCCGGGTTGTCTGTGGGGGTCGTGCTGGGCGCGATGGTAGGCGTCCTCGTACTCGTCGGGAGACAGTCCGCCGAGGCCGAGGCCGCGGTGGACCGGGAGCAGTCGGGTGAGGGCGGCGATCAGGGCGCGAGCGGCCGCACGCGCATGCCGCCTCTGCTCAGCTCGGCGGCAGCAGGAAGGCCCGGAGGTCGGCGGCGAGCAGCTCGGGCTCCTCCCACGCCGCGAAGTGGCCCCCGCGGGGCATGGCGGTCCACCGGCGCAGGTCGAACCACCGCTCCGCGAACTCCCGTGGCGCCGTGACGATGTCGGCCGGGAAGATCGCCACCGCGGTGGGCACGGTGACCGGGGCGTTCGGCGTGTCGCTCCCGCCGATTGCGCTCATCATCTCCTGGTAGAGGCGGGCCGCCGAGCCGGCGGTCTCGGTGACCCAGTAGAGGGTGAGGTTGGTCAGTAGCCGGTCCGGGGTGAACCGGGACCAGACGTCGCCCCCGCAGTCGCTCCAGGCGCGGAACTTCTCCAGGAACCAGGCCGCCAGCCCGGCCGGGGAGTCGTTGAGCGCCGTTGCCAGCGTCTGCGGCTTGGTGCCCTGCACCATGACGTAGGCACCTTCCTGCTGCGACCACTGCTGGCCGCGCCGGAGGAAGTCCTGCTCGGCAGGGGACAGCGTCGCGGGATCGGCGCCGAACAGGTGCCAGTAGGGCACGTCGGTGAGGTGCAGGGCGGTCAGGCGTTCGGGGTGGCGGAACGCCAGCTGCTCGCCGATCCAGCTGCCGAGGTCGCCGCCGTGGAAGGCGAATCGGTCGTGGCCGAGGGTGCTCATCAGGGCCGCGAAGAGGTCGGCGATCCGCGCGGGGTTCGTCCCCGGCTGAGTGGGACGGTCGGACAGCCCGTAGCCGGGGATGCTGGGGATCACGAGCTCGAAGTCGTCGGCCAGTAGGGGGATCAGATCCTCGAACCGGAGGAACGAGTCGGGCCAGCCGTGCACGAGCAGCAGCGGCGGGCGTCCCGGCGTTCCGGCTCGCAGGTGGTGCAGCCCGACCCCGTCGACCGTCGTGCGGTGGTGATCGAGCGCGTTGATCCGGGCCTCGGCGGCGCGCCAGTCGTACCCGGTGCTCCAGTGCTCGACGAGCTTCCGGAGCGCACTGGGTGCGGTACCCCGCTGCCAGTCGTCGGCGACGGCATCGGGGAAGCGGGTCCGGGCCAGCCGCTGGTGCAGTTCGTCGAGGACGTCCTGGGGAACGTCGAGGACGAAGGTGGTGTCGTTCGGCAGATCGATGGTCATGGCGTCCCTCCACAGCGTCGGCGGCCCACATTCGTGCGGCCATTCAGCCCTTGAGCCCTTGAGCCCTTCCACTTTGATCAGCCAGCCAGGATCAGGGTCTGAACGGCCTTGACCAGGGTCGTGGCGCGGCTGGAACTGGAGCGGATGTTGCGCAGGATCTTCCAGCGCGGGACCGGACGCCGGGCTTGGTGTTGATCGGGTGAAGTGCAAGTGGACGGTCTTGACCGACGGCATCATCTCGGTCGCCACTTCCCGTTGGTCCTCCCCGTGGCCAGGAGCGCCGCGACGGTGCGTTCGTGGTCAATGCGCGGGTCCGCGCGCTCCGGGCCGGTCTTGAGCGCGCGGTCCCCAGGACGAGCCGGACCACGATGACCGCTCTGGCCGAGCTACTTCGCGTCCTCGCCAGCGAGTTCGTGAACGATTCGCTGGGACGACTGGTGATCCAGGGCCGGACGCCCGGCTCGTCGAGATCCCCGCGGCCACGACCGCCCCGTGTCTGCTGCGGTGAGCGTGGCGGCGCACTGCACCTTGCGACGGTCGGTCTAAGCGCTCAGCGCGGGGTGCGGAGTCGGCTCGGATCGGTGCCCGGGCGAGAGGCGACCGAGGCCCAGCAGGGCCGGGGGCTCGTCCGGCCGTTGCCCTGCGCCGCGGTCGCTTACGCGAACAATCCCTGTCGCCAGCTCGGGTGCGCCGGGCGCCACCCCAGCTCACGCTTCGCCTTGGCGTTGGAGGCACCGCGCAGCTCGGTCATCATCACCACGCCCGCCTCGCCGGCGAACAGCCGACCGAGGAGGCGCGGCACGTGCACCGGCCTTCTGGCGCCCAGTGCCTGTGCCATCGTCGGCAGCCACTCCGCGACCGGCGCCGGGTCGTCGTCGACGACGTTGTAGACCCCGCGCCTACCGCGCTCGATCGCGGCCACCGTCGCCTCCGCGGCATCGGCGACGTGGACGAACGACCACACACCGCCACCGTCGCCGACCAGCGGGAACTTGCGCTTGCGGATCAACTCGGGCATCTGCTCGCCCGGCGCCATCGAGGTGCCCGGCCCGTAGAACCCGCCGTAGCGCAGGACGATCCCTTCCGTCCAGTCGGCACCCAGCACCGCCTCCTCCAGATGGCGGATCGCGGCCACCGAGCGGCGCATCTCCCGCGCCGGCGAGGGGTCGAGCGGGTCCTCTTCGGTCTTCACCGGCCCGCCGGTTCGTGCGTACGGCATCGTGACGCTCTGCGCCACGAACCGGCGCACCCCTACGGCCCGCCCGGCCGAAAGCAGATGATCCGTACCCTCGGTGCGCAGGCGGTTGGTGTGCGCGAAGGCACGATCGAAGTGACGCATGTCCGGCTCACCGATCGCGGTCAGCTCATGGACGATGACCTCGGGCTGCGCCCTGCCGACCGCCTCGGCGACCCGATCGCGGTCGAGTGCGTCCGCCACCACCGGCACCGCGCCCAACTCGTGCAGCATGGCATGCTTCGCCTCGCTGCGGGTCATGCCGTGAACCTCATGGCCCGCCGCGACCAGACGCGGCACCAGCTGCTGCCCGATCGCTCCGGTCGCTCCTGCCACGAACACTCTCATCATCAACTCCCTCGGTCGGGGACACCCTGTTCACCTGAAGACGACGCAGCAGCCCTGGCTGTGACACCTCCGCGCACCGGAGCACGAGGCGCCGACCCCCCGGCGACGCCGGCGTGACCGGTCCGCAGAGCGGACATTGGCATGTGCGCACATCCCGCGGACGTCGGCGCGCAGCGAACGCGTCACGTCCACGGTCGGCTTCCGTCACGCGAGCGGCCGAGCGACAGGCCTGCGGCGAGTGCACAGCACAGGCCAGCGGTCTTGACCGCACTGATCGCGATGTGGCCGGCTTCCCACCGGTGGCGCACGGCTGCGAAGTCGTCCGGAATCGGCCCCGGCACCCACTGCGCCAGAATCGCGTTCACTGGCGCGACAACGGAGATCCAGATGGCCAGGCTCACCGCGAACAGGACGGTCCCGGCCATCGCCAGCCGGAAGGCCGGACGTCGGCGGCGAACCACCACGGTCATGATCGCGCCGAGGGCGATCGCGCCCACGTCGAGTGGCGCGCCGACGATGGCGAAGTAGGCGAACTGACCGTGGAACACCGTCGCCTCGCGCCAGAGCTCCGGTGGCCACGCGGTCAGTCGCGGCGGGGCTTCGAGCAGATGGGCGAAGGACGGACCGAGGCTCAGCGCCATGACGAGTATGGCGAAGAAGCTCGAGACGACAGCGGAGCGCGAGGAAGCCTCCCGCCGCAGGTTCTCCGCCATTCCTCCAGCGTGTGCTCGGACCCCTCGGGAGACATCCGCCAGCCGGCCGACATCGAGCTCCCGGGTTAGCGCTGCGGATGGGCCGCGCGGCGGGCGGCCTCGGCGGCGAGCTCGGCTCGCGAGGCGACGTCGAGCTTGCCGAACACGTGGGCGAGGTGGGTTTGGACGGTCCGGCGTGACAGGAACATGCGTCCGGCGACCTGCGGGTTCGACAACCCCTCGGCGACCAGATCCACCACCGTGCGCTCGGTCGGGGTGAGGCTCGCCCAGCCGCTGCGCGGGCGGACCCGGGGGCCCCGCACACCGCGCCGGACACCCAGCGCGCGCATCCGCGCCTCGATTCTGGCCACGTCGCGAGCGGCGCCGATGCCCTCGAACGTCACCAGTGCCCGATCAAGAAACGGGCGCGCGCCGCCGACGTCGCCGGTCCGGGCGAGCTCGGTCGCGGCGTCCTCCGCCGCCAGCGCGACCATCGGGAGACGGGACGCGCGGGTGTAGTCGTCGACGGCGGCGATCAGCGGCTCCGGATCGCCGTCGAGCAGGCCCTGGCAACGACGCGCGGCACCACGGTGCGAGGCCACGTCGTCGGCTTTCGCCAGCCGAGCGACCTCGTCGGTCACCTGTGCCGCACGGTCGCGGTCACCGGCCGCCAGCGCCATCCGGACGAGGTCCGGGCCGAGCACCGGAATCTCGATCTCCAGCCCGGCTTGCAGGCACTCGTCCCAGCAGGCGGCCATCGTGGTGAACGCCTCCTGCCAGGCGCCGCGCGCGTCGAGGAGGAGCGCGCGCACCCACGTGCTCCACTGGCTGCGGAAGCGCGGCCCCGACGCCTCCACCTCGCCGATGGCTAGGTCGACCGCCTCACCGGCGCGTCGGAGATCGCCCCGGTGCAGGGCGATCAGGCCAAGAATGCTGAACCCGAGCGTGGAGTTGGTGCGCTGCCCGGTCTCGGCCGCCAGCGCAACACCGGCCTCGAGCTCGGTCACCGCGTCGGCCCACTCGCCGGTGGCGAAGTGGCCGAAGCCCCGGTACACGTCCAGGTACGCCCGACGGGTGCCGAGCCGCTCGGTGATCCGGCTCGCCACCTCCAAGGCGGCCTCGGCGTCATCGAAGCGGTCGAGCTCCATGAGCATGCGGGCGCGGGCCGCATGCATCGGGTACCGGTGGCCTTCGCGGTCCGGGCTCCGGTCGGCCCGTTCGATGGCCTCGTCGATGAGCTGCAGCGCCTTGTGCGGCCGGCCTCGAAGCTCCACGGCCGTCGCCCGCAACCCCAGAGCGATGCAGGTGGCGAGGTGGCCACCGTCGTGAGGCGCTACCGACAGGGCTCGCCCGGCGGCGGCATCGGCCCCGTCGAGATCGCCGAGCGCCAAGCGCGCCATGCTCGTCCATGCCCAGGCTAGGGCCCGCTCCGCGTCGGCGAGCATGGTGGACCGGAGCAGCCGCTCCAGCTCGCGCAGCCCGTCGGACGTCCGGCCCTGGGCGATGAGAGCCTGCGCCAGGCAGTTTCGCAGCGACTCCTCGACCGCCGCGTCGGGCGTGCGATCGAGCGCCACTCGACAGCGGGCCTCGGCGTCACGGAGCCTCCCCGCGGACAGCAGGCTGCTCGCCTCCTCGACGACCAGCCGGTCGGCGTCGGACCGTTCGGCCAGCTCGACGGCCCGGCCGAACAGCTCCGCCGCCGCCCCGGGAGACCGCGACACGGTCTCCCGGGCCGCTCGCGTCATCCAGGCGACGGCTCCGGCGTCGCCCGCTACGGCACCACGCGCCAGGTGCTCGGCCACCCGCAACGCCGGAGCGCCCGCGTCGGCCAACCGCAGGCCCGCCTCCCGGTGCAGCCCCATCCGGATGCCACGCGGCATGTCCTCGTAGACGGCGTCGCGGATGAGGTCGTGACGGAACCGCAGCCGGTCGCCGTCCTCGACGAGGATGCTCGCCGAGATCGCCGGGTCCAGCGTGGCGGCGAGGTCGAGCGCCGAACGTCTCGTGGTCGTCGTCAGGTCCAGGACGGAGAAGCTCGACCCCAGCACCGAGGCCGGGCGCAGGACCTGCAGGGTGTCGTCGGGCAGGAAGCTCAGATGACGCAGGATCGTCAGGCGCAGGCTCGGTGGCAGCGCCTCGTCGGACACCTCCGCCCGCGCGTCGACGGCATGCAGGCATCCCTCGCGCACCAGCGCACCGAGCAGCTCGGTGACGAACAGCGGGTTCCCGCCTGCTCCCGCCACCTGTGACAGCAGCCGGGGTCCGGGAGGGGCCCCGAGGACGTCGGCCACCAACCCGGCCACGGCCCGGTCCGGCAGGGGTCCGAGCCGCAGTTCCCATGCGCCCGCGGTACCCAGGACCGCAAGCGCGCGGGTCAGCTCGGAGCTGCGCGGTGTCGGGCGCAGGCATCCCACGATCAGCACCGGCGCGTCGGGAAGCTGGTGAGTGAGAGCCGCCAAGGTGAGGACGCTCGCCGGGTCGGCCCACTGGAGGTCGTCGAGGCCGAGCACGAGCGGCCGCCGGTGCGCCAGCTCGTCGACGAGGTCGACCACGCCGTCCACCGCCTGGAACTGCAGGCCGGGATCACTGCTGACCGTGATCGGCTCGTGGCCGTCGGGCCGGGGCGCCAACAGCCCGCCCAGGGCGGCACGGCGCGGGTCCGGCGACGACGGCACGCAACCGAGAGCGTCGGTCCAGAGACCGAACGGGCGGTTGCGTTCCAGCTCCTCGGATCGGCCGGTCATCATGTGCAGGCCGCGGCCCCGGGCGACGTCGGAGGCCGCCGCGAGCAGGCGGCTCTTGCCGATGCCCGCCTCGCCTTCGACGACGACGATCGTCAGGTGCCGAGCGGTTGCCCGGGCCATGGCGTCGCGCAACACCTCGAGCTGCGCGTCGCGGCCCTGGAATGTGGGCATCGCGCGCCGTACGGGCACATACCCGACGTTACCCATCTACACGGTGCGGTGCCGGGCCCTCGTCGGGTTCTGCGATCAGTCGTTCCAGCGCACGGATCAGGTCGAGCCAGCCGGAGAACGGAATGGGCTCGCCGGCTCCGACCCGACGAACCTGGCCCGCCGGGGGTGTGCGCTCGTCCACATAGACGCGGATCTCCACAGCACACATCGTGGGGCCGCCGGCAGGCGTGGACATCGGCACACTGGCCGATGTCTTGGCCGAAGGGCCTCCGCAGGCTGGACAGATGCACAACACCGACGTCGTGCGCGACGGCCGAGGAACTTCGAGGGCACCGCACGGGCCACGGTGGCCGGTGCATCGGACGGTGCTGCGCTCCTCCGAGGTCCCGGACGAGCTGGTGAGGGCGGCGATCTCCGGCGATCGGACGGCAGTCACCCGGCTGCTCGCGACGATCCGCCCACTGGTGGTCCAGTACTGCCGGGGTCGACTCGGATCCGCGGACCGAACGTCCCTTTCCGCGGACGACGTCGCCCAGGAGGTGTGCCTGGCCGTCCTGAAGGCGCTGCCCACCTACCAGCCGCAAGGCAGGCCCTTCTTGGCGTTCGTCTACCGCGTCACGGCAAACAAGCTCGTCGACGCGCATCGAGCCGCGAGCCGCGCTCGGTCCGAGCCCGTCCCGGAGGTGCCCGACGCCATCACGTCCGCTGCCGGGCCCGAGCAGCAGGCGCTACAGGGCGAGCTCTCGGCACAGCTCCACTCCCTGCTCGAGGAGCTGTCGGACAAGCAGCGGCGGATCCTCGTCCTTCGCGTGGTCGTGGGCCTGTCCGCGGAGGAGACCGGGGAGATCGTGGGCGCGACTCCAGGCGCGGTTCGGCTCGCCCAGCACCGAGCGTCGACGCGGATGCGTCAGCTCGCCGTGCCCGGGCTTCAGCAGGCCTACGACTCACGGTCGGTGTTCCCCGTTCAATCCTCGCCCAACTGAGGGGAACACGCGCGCGGCTCCCGGATCCGCGGCGTGCCACGTCATAGCGGGTCGGCCGGGAGGAGCGGGCTTGGTCCGAAGGCATCCTGCGCGGGTTCGACACCCGCGTCATGGCCGTCACCCACCAGGGCGCCGTCGACACCATGATCGCCTACCTGAACGCCCACGCGGACGCGGACCCGACTACCACGCCGGCGAGCTCGCCGCCCTGCTCGTAGCGGCCATGCGGGCCGCAGGGTGACCGGCACACGGCGCCGCGGCGCGCTGACCGTGGTTGCAGCTCATCGAGGGTGAACGCCCGCGCCGGTCGGGGAGCGCGGTCGCGCCCTGCGCTCAGGTAGCGGCAGATCGGGCCCGGCAACGCTCCGAATGCACGTCATCGGCCTGCTCACGCCGGTCGGGGTCACAGCCGGGGAGGCCCGCGCCGACGCCCTCCGCCGTTCTCGGGCACGGGCGGGTGACCACGCGGAGCTGCGCGACCTCCTCGACCGCGCTCCGCCCTTGCCGGGCAGCGACGAGCGCAACCCGAGAGCCCTGGTCGGTCGGTCGCGACATTCATCCAATACGTGCGGGGATCGGCCCACGGAAGTGACGCTCATGCAGAAGAATCCGTTGCGGCATCTTGGCGCACGACGGCGGCGCACGGTCGTGGCCGCCGCCCTCTCCATCGCCGCGCTGTTGTTGATCAACACGGTGTTGGTGGACCAGCAGGACGCTCCGGCCAAGGGGCAACCGACCCTGCCGGTCGACGGCAACCAAATCCACTTCACCGACGACGGTCCACGGGACGCCCCGGCCCTCGTCTTGATCTATGGCTTCACCGGGTCGACCAGGTCGTGGGACCTGCTGGTTCCGAGCTTGGCGAGGAGCTATCGCGTCATCCGGATCGACCTGCTCGGGCACGGCCGCTCGGCCAAACCGACGGGCAGTGGTTATGCGATCGCCGACCAGGGCCGCCGGGTGGGCGAGGCTCTGGACCGGTTGGGAGTGAGCCGCGCCCTGGTGGTGGGGCACTCCACGGGAGGGTCGGTTGCGACGGCGGTCGCCGAGCAACGGCGCGACCTGGTGACGGCACTGGCCTTCATCGACACCGGACCACACAGGGAGGCCTTCATCCCCCAGGGGCCGATCACCGGGCTCTTGGAGACGCCGGTCGTCGGGCAGCTGCTGTGGCGGCTGCGCACCGATTCTCTGATCCGCAAGCGACCGCCGTCACCCGTGATGTCAGCATTCCCCAGGCGGTCGTCGACCACGTGCGCGGCATGACGGCTGCGCCATCACGAGCGCGTCCCTGCCGGCCAACTACACCTGCTCGACCAGGTGCTGACCGTGGGCGTGCTGCTGACACCTCGCTCCGACGGCGTTCGGGACTGGGACACGACCCTCATCGCGGTGCGCGGCGACCCGCAGCTGAGCGAGGAGGAGCTGACTGCCAGCCGGGCGCTCTGGACTCGCCGGGCGGAACCAGGGTGATGCATGCCGAGGCCCGACCCGGGCCTGGCCCGGTTCGCGTGCCCCGTCAGGCTCGACGGACCTCATCGGTCGCGGCGTCCACGAGCTGGCGGACGATGTCGGCGTGCCCGAGGTGCCGCTGGGTCTCGGCGATCATGTGCACGAGCGCGCGGTGCAGCGTGATCCCGCTCGGCTCCGCCGGCGAGTGCGGGATGCGGCCGTGCGCGTCGAGGGGCAGGGCCTCGACGGTCATGTCCGCGTGCGCGCATGCCCGCAGGTAGAGCGCGATGATTTCCTCGCGCGTCTGGTCTGCGGTGGCCCACATGTCCACGTTCGGGTCGGACTCGACCGCGGCGTCGTCGTAGCGGAGCAGCGGCTCGTCCGCAGGACGGCCGAAACACGTGCCGAGATAGCCGACCTCGACGCCCGCGAGGTGCTTGACCAACCCCAGCAGGTTCGTGCCCGTCGGCGTGAGCGGGCGCCGGGCGTCGTACTCCGACAGCCCGTCGAGCTTCCACAGGAGGCCGTCGCGGGCGAGCTGCAGGTAGTGCCGCAGGTCCGCCTTCGGGTCGTCCACACGGGCCAGCCTGCCACCGCGCAGTCCGGCGGTCGCCCGGAAAGGCAAGGGTACCGCGTGCCCGCCAGAGCCTGCGCACCCTTGCTGCCTTCCGGCCCTGGGGGCTTAACAGGGTGACGCCACGCGGTACCCGGCAGGGAGCATAGCCCGTGCACGTGGTGGGTCAGGCGGCCACGGCGGCCGGGCGCACGGTCTGGGCCCGGAAGGAGCGCGTACTCCGATCGCCCCCGGCCGGTCGGGTACTGGCGCCCGCCAGCGCCGTGAACTCCCTGCGTCAAGCCGGCGAACGGCAGCGGCTCGTCCGCGGCGATGGTCGCTTCGTTCCGCCTCGTGCGCTCGCCCTCGTGACTGAAGGGGCAATGGCCGTCACTCGGGTCCTGACCCAGGGTCCCGCCGCGGCGTAGCCTCGGTTCCGGCCGCGCCCCAAGGGGAGACTGCATGACCAGCGCCGACACCGGGATTCGCCGCGTGAGGACCCTGGCCGGGGATCCGGCGTGGTTGGTCACCCGCTACGACGACGTCAAGGCGTTGCTCGCCGATCAGCGTCTCGGTCGCTCGCACCCGGACCCCACGCACGCCCCTCGCGTGTCCGGCTCGGCGATCTTCGGCGGGCCGACCGGCGCCGACCCCGCTGCGGAAGACGTCGACCGCGTGCGGATGCGCCGGCTGCTCGCGCCGGTGTTCTCCGCCCGGCGGATGGCCGCGTTGCGCCCGCGGATCGAGACGATCGTCGACGAGCTGCTGGACGCGATGTTCGCCCGGACCCCACCGGTCGACCTGCACGAGGCCGTGTCCTTCCCCCTGCCCGCACTGGTCATCTCCGAGCTGCTCGGCGTGCCCTACGCCGACCGCGACGACTTCCGCCGCTGGTCTGACGATGCGGCCAACCTGGTCGACCCCGACCGCGCCGAGCTCGGGCTGTTCTCCTTGTGGCAGTACATGCGGGGGCTGGTCGAGGCCAAGCGCGCCCAGCCCGCCGACGACGTGCTGAGCCTGCTGCTCACCACTCCGCACGAGGGCACCGTGATGGGCCCGGACGAGGCGGCGATGCTCGGTGCCGGGCTGCTGTTCGCCGGCCACGAGACCACCGTGACCGCGATCGACGGGGGAGTGCTCCGGCTGCTCACCAACCCCGACCAGCGCGCCGCCCTGGCTGCCGACCCCGCCCTGCTCGCCCCCGCGGTGGAGGAGATCCTGCGCTGCGCGCTGCCCCCGCCCCGCGATGACGACGAGCAGCGCACCGGGCTGATGCGCTACGCGCGGGAGGCCATCGAGTTCGACGGTGCCCAGATCGTGGCGGGCGAGCTGGTGCTGCTGGGTCTGCGGACGGCCAACCAGGACACCGTCTACTTCCCGGACCCGGCACGGTTCGACATCACCCGCATGCCCAACCCGCACCTGAGTTTCGGATTTGGTCCCCGGTTCTGCCTCGGTGCGCCTCTTGCGCGCCTGGAGCTGCGGGCGCTGTTCGCGGCCCTGCTCCACCGCCCGGATCTGCGGCTCGCCGTGCCGCCCGAGGAGCTGCGGCCGCGGCGGGACATCCTCACCGGCGGCCTGCAGACACTACCGGTGACCTGGTCGAACTGACCGCCACGAACCTGCAGCGGTGGCTAGCCAACGTTGATGACGCTCGGGACCGACCACCAGCGCGACAGCGTCGAGCCTTCACGGCTGTCCATCCGGCCCGCCGACGGGGGTGAGGACTACCTGGCCGTTGGTGTAGACCGCGCCACCGCTCTGCGCGTTGCAAGTGACGACGGTGTCGGTCATGCCCTGCGTCGTCGGGGAGCCCGCGCGCCGCCCCGGAGGTGCCGGATGCACCGGTGCCGAGGCCGCAGCCGTTTACGCCCCCTTACCGCCGGCGTTTCCCCCGTCCCCACCGGTGCAGCTCGTGGTGTGGTTCGGGTTGCCGGAGTTCGTGCGGCCTGCAGGTCCTCTGGAGCCGCGGTCCTGGTTGAGGCCCACGACGAGCGACGGACCACCGACCGCTGCTACCTCGGCGAAGCCACCATGGCCCTGCTCATTACACCGGCTCCTCGGGAAGGAGTGGCCACTGCGGAGCTGGTGACGGCATGATTTGAACCGCAGAGCGTCACCCGAACCGAGTTACACCACTCGGTGGGATCCGACCGCGGTGGCTCTCCGAGGCTAGGGAGGAGGCCTTTTGACGGCCCAGACGGGTGCGGGGCCGCGTCTGCGGTTGCGAGACCTCGGCCCGTTGGAGGTCGAGCTGGGCGGGGTGACCCGGCCCGTTGCGGCTGCCCGTCTGGAGTCCGCGTTGTCGTTGCTGCTGGTGAACGCGGGCCGGCCCGTCGGTGTCGACGCCCTGTACGAGGCCATGTGGGGTGAACAGGGTGTTGCCCGTTCGGTCTCGACCCTCGACTCGCACATCTGGCGGCTGCGGCGCGTGCTGGAACCGGACCGGGAGCGGGGCGAGCCGTCCACGGTCCTGGTCCGCGAGCTCGGCAGCTATCGCCTGGTCGTCGACCCGGACCAGGCCGACTCGACACGCTTCGCCCGGCTGGCCGCCACCGCTGCCGAGCTCCTTGCCGGCGACCCGGGGCAGGCGCTGCGCATCGCCGACGAAGCGTTGGGACTGTGGCGGGGCCGCCCGTACGGCACGGCCGCCGACCAGCACTGGGCCCGGGCTGCGGTCGCCCGCCTCGAGGAGATCCACGGCCAGTTGCGCGAGACCCATATCGGCGCCCTGCTCGCCACCGGCGGCGTCGACCGGGCCCTCGCGGAGCTGGAGACCGCGCTAGTCGAGGAACCGCTGCGCGAACGGCTGTGGGCCTATCGCGTGAACGCCTACCGGCAGACCGGTCGACGCTCCCAGGCCTTGCAGGCCTACGCCCAGGCCCGGGCGGTGCTGAACACCGAGCTGGGCGTCGAACCCGGCGCGGACCTGCAAGCCCTGCACGCCCTGCTGCTCCACGACGAGCCCCCGGCATCTCCGGGTCCGCGTCGGGAGCCGGCGATCGGCACGCTTCCTGCGCCGCGCAGTCGCCTGATCGGTCGCGAACACGAGGTGATCGACGTACTCGAGCTGCTCGACGCCGTGTCGCTGGTCACCGTGGTCGGTGCCGCCGGGTGTGGGAAGACCCGACTGGCGGTCGAGGTGGCCCGACGGGGCGCAGCCGGATACCCCGACGGGGCGTGGTTCGTCGATCTCACCGCCGCCTCCCCGGGCCGGGTCCTGGAGACGGTGGCTTCGACACTCGAGCTGCCGGCCACCGGGCCGGCCGAGCCCGCGGAGGGCCTGCGTCGGTTCGTCGGGGCGCGCCGCATGCTGGTGGTGCTCGACAACTGCGAACACGTGCTCGACGACACCGCCGAGCTCGTTGACGGGCTGCTCGTCGAGGGTTCGACGCTCACGGTGCTCGCCACGAGCCGCGAACCCCTCGCGGTCGACGACGAGGCCGTCTTCCCGCTTGAACCGTTGGCGGTCTCCGCGGCGGTGGAGCTGTTCCTGGACCGGCTCGAGGCCTCGACCCCCGGGGGCTTGCGCGACACCGAGACGCTGTCGAGCGTGCGGTCGATCGCCGCCGCGGTCGACGGCCTGCCCCTGGCTCTGGAGCTGGCCGCTGGTCGGGCCCGCGCCTACACCCTCGCCGAGATCGCCTCCCAGGTTCGGGTCGACGCCAGCACGCTGAGCCGGGTCGGCCGCAGCCGAGGTGCCACCCAGCACCGCACCGTCCGCGACGCGATCGACACCAGCTACCGCGACCTCCCTACCCCGCTGGCCGCACTGCACCGCGCGGTCGGGGCCGTGCCCGGACCGTTCACCGCCGAACTGGCCGCAGGACTGGTCGACGGCGCGGCGACCGACGTCGTCGACACCATCTCCGGCCTGGTCCACCGCTCCTTGCTGACCGCCCTCGGCCCCGTCAGACCCGACGGCACATCACGGTTCGCTCAGTTCGCCATCGTCCGCGGACACGCGAAGCACCTCGCCGAGCGGGCAGGGGAAAACCCGGCCGATGCGCGGGACGCCTGGGTCGAGCGGCTGATCCGGGATCGGCCACCGCTGGGCTCGGTCGCCCAGGCCCGCTGGTATCAGGCTCTCGACGACGACCTGGCCGCGCTCCGCACGACCCTCCAGCACCTGCTGATCGACGGCCCGTCCGCGGTCGGGGTGGCGCTGGCGGCCCGGCTCGGCCTGTACTGGGCCTTCAACGGGATGACCGCCGAGGGCACGCACTGGTCGCAGACGGCCATGGCGGTCTGTGACGCGCTCCCCGGGCCGATCCGCCCGCTCGACCGGTCGATGCTGCACCTTAGGCTCGGATCCTCCCTCATCGTGCAGGGCCGAACCGACGCCGGACGCGACCACATCCGCCTCGGCATCGCCGAGGCGGCCTCCGTCGCCGACGAGGAGAGACCGCTGGTGTGCGCGGAGCTGGTGGTCGCGACCGGACCGCTGCGGATTATCGCCGACGGCGCGCGACTGGCCGACGTCGCCGCTACGACGCGGCAGATCGCCGGGGGTTCGCGTGCGTTCGACGTCCTGGTTCGGCACGTCGAGCTGACCCGCGCCTTCGTCGTCGACCCGCGCCTGGAGCTCATCGCACGGTTCACCACCCTGCATGACGACGCCTGCGCCGAGGACAACTTCTACACCGCCTGGAGCGCCGCAAGTGGCGCCGCACGGCTGCTGCTCACCAACGACCGGCCGGCCGAGGCCGTCGTCTGGGCCCGGACGGCGCTGCGCGCCTCGCTCACCGCAGGCCTGCGGGACAACCCGTTCGTCCTCGAGCTCTACGGCACAGCCCTGGGCATGGCCGGCGAACACGCCGCCGCGCTGCGCGTTCTCGCCGCCGCCGAAGCGCGCTACCGCGACGGCCAGATGCCCTGGCCGCGCAGTGCAGCGCTCGCCGCACTCGTGACCTCGATGACGGCCCAGCTCGGCAGCGCCGCCGCCGAGCGGGCCCGCGCGCAGGGCGCCCGGACCACGCTAGCGGAGTTCGCCGGCGCCTGACCGTGTCCCGACCGGGGTAGGGCGCGGCTCAACCCGATCAGGCGTGCCGATCGAGTTCGGTGCCGTCGTCGGTACCGGCGTCGAACGCACGTCGCAGCGCGGTCTCGTGCTGCTGGTCGATGGTGCAGACCAGAAGGTCGGCGCCGATCAGGGTCTCGCGGAGGCGGTCGACAGCGGCGCGGTCGGTGACCAGGAAAAGTGCCGAAACCCCAGGGGTGATCCGGTCGCGGGCCTGGGCGAGGAACCGGTCGGACAGACCGACCCGGGCGAGGACGGCGAGGTCCTCGGCCGCGCCGGCGAGGGGAAGCAGGAACAGCAATCCGAACAACAGCCCCCAGAAGGCGCCGGACAACGCACTGACCCCGTTGGCGGAGCCGACCTGGTAACCGTACGGCCGGCGCTCGCCCGCACCCCAGACGAGGACGGCGGCGTCCTCGATCACGACGACCCGCCGCTCCTGCAGCCGCTCAAGTGCACGCAGCGCGGCCTCGGCGCCGTCGGAAGTCTCGAACCGCCAGATGCTGACTGTGCTCACCGCAGGTACTCCGTCCCAGCAGGCGGTGGGTCCGCCCGCCGACGCACCATGGCTGCCCGGGTTTCAAGCGCCCTCCAACCGGGATCGGGGTGTCAGCTCGGCCTGGTGCGCCGGGTGGTGCTCGAGGACGGGTTGGACCGACTTTGGAACTGACACCGCGACCCTCTCGGCATGTCGATGCTCAAAGTCCTCACCGGCTTCATCCCCTGGATCGTGTTCAGCCTCGTCGCCACCCGAGAGGGAGCGGGAGCGGTCACCACGGCCGCGCTACTGGCCTTCTTCGTCGCCGCGGCGTTCCTGATCGTGTCAAGGGTGCGCGGCCGGTCACCCAAGCTGCTGGAGGTGACCGGGGCCGTGGTGTTCGCCGCCTTCGGGATCGTCGGCGCCGTCAACCCGGCCGTGGACGCGTTCCTCGCCGACTACGGCCGCGCGCTGGCCACGCTCATCCTCGCCGTAGCCATCTTCGCGCTGTTGCCGGTGCTGCCCTTCACCGAGCAGTACGCCCGCGAGACCGTGCCGCAGCAGTACTGGCACTCGCCGGTGTTCCGGTCGGTCAACCGCCGGATCAGCGCCGCGTGGGGTGCCGTGATCGCCGGGCACGCGGTGAGTACCGCACTGGCCAGTGTGCTGACCGAGCCGGCCACGACCCTCCCCAGCCGACCCGTCGACCTGCTGTTCAACTGGGTGATCCCCGTCCTGCTGACCTGGTGGGCGTGGCGCTACACGGCGCGGATCAGCGCGCACGCCCACGACGCGGCGACCGCGCGCACCGCTCACCAGACGGCGACCCAGGTCTGACCGACGTTGCCACCCGCCGGTGCCATCGGACAACCACGGGACTCCATCTCGAGGCCACCGCGAACACGCGCAATCACCGCGCTTTGATCTTCACTGGCCTCGATCGTCGTCGTCGTAGTTACTGCCGCCGCTACCGTCACCACCGCCATCTGATGTCTGGAGACATCGGCATCGCCCCGAGCCGTCCTTCGGTTCGGGGCTTCTGCTTTCGAGGGCCAGATCGGCGGCCCGTAATTGATGGTCACGGCTGGGGGTCGGAAGTGAGTTCGCGCAGTGAAGCGCCTTCCATCGTCAGGTGCTCGCCTGCCCGTGAGGCATTCGGGTTCCAAGTCAGTTCCAACCGCGCGTGGAGCCTGGTTGGGGGAGCGTTGTGCAGGTTCTGGGCTGTGGCGCCGCCCGGCGCCCGGACTGCAGCCCAGGGAGCCACGCCATGGCCAGGAGTCGACACCCCCGCACCCGCCGCACCGCCGGCGCCGGGCTGATCGCACTGCTGTGCGCCGGCGTCACGACCGCCTGCACGGGCGCCACCGCGGGCGCCACCGCGGACGACATCGATGCTGCGGTGGCCGTGCCGGCACCCCAGCCGGTGCCGTTCAGCGGAGGGCCCGTCACGATCGCTGTTCCCCAGGGCGTCAGCTCCGTCGTGATCACCGCCATCGGCGGGAGCGGCGGTGCGGGCGTGAGCGGCAGCAACAACTGCATGATCTCCGGCGGCATGGGCGCGACGATCACCGGGACGCTCGAGGTCACTCCCGAGCAGAGTCTGAAGGTCGCCGTCGGGGGCGCCGGACACACCGACTCCTGCGCGGGAGCGACCGACTCGAACGGCGGGCGGGGCGATCCGGAGCAGGGCACCAGCGCGGGCGGTGCGGGGCTCACCGCGTACTCCGGCCGGGACACCGCCAGCGGCGGGGGCGGTGGGGCGACTCTCGTCAGTGTCAACGGCGGCGCCTTCGTCCTGTCGGCCGGCGGCGGGGGCGACGGGGGAGCCGGCGGCAACGGCGGGCAGATCGTGGGCCCCGGAATGGGCGGCTCGGGCGACGGTGCGGGCGGCGGGGCCGGCGGTCAGAACAGCGGCAACCCGGCCGGCACGGGCGGTCACGGTGGCTGGTCCGGCGGTGAGGGCGGCGGAGGCGGCGGAGGGACCTCTGCCGGCGCCGGCGGGGGCGGTGGCTAGTTCGGCGGCGGTGGCGGCGGTGCCGGCTCGGCGGACGTCAGCTCCTCCGTGCTGACCGGCGTGACGATCGAGACAGCCACCAAGGCGGGCAACGGTTCGGTGCTCCTGACCTGGCAGGCGTGACCGACTGGCTCGCCACCGAGGCCGGCGCGCCGCGGCCGCTCGCCTTCCAAGCTGGCTCCATCGAGGGTGGGGGCTTGTCCGCAGCGTTCTGGGGCCTGCTATTCGGGACCCAATGCCTCGCCCCCCTTGCCGGTCTGGCCCGGCCACCGGACAGGCGCCCGTTATGGGCTTCCCCGAGTTCTTGCTGCGGGAGGTCCGCGAGCGGATAGGTCCCCCGAACCTCGGCGCTGTTCATCCTGAGCACGGACGAGACGGCCGCCCGGCCGCGCGATGTCGTGCCCGACGGCGGGCTCATGGCCCACCGCTTGACCACCGAGCAGAAGGCGCCCCGGACCGCGCCTTCGGAACTAGGGTTGCGCCATGAACATGATCGGGGTGTTGGCCTTCGACGGAGCCGAGGAGCTCGATGTCGTCGGCCCCTGGGAGGTCCTCACCGCCTCATCAGCCCTGCTCGAGCGCGACGGCGCCCCGCCCGATCAGGTATTGCTGGTGGCGGCGGGGCTGGAGCCGGTGCGCTGCCGTAAGGGCATGCGCCTGCTCCCGGACGCGACGTTCGCCGACCATCCCCGG
Organism: Pseudonocardia charpentierae; assembly: GCF_031845345.1. Classification (NCBI taxonomy): domain Bacteria; kingdom Bacillati; phylum Actinomycetota; class Actinomycetes; order Pseudonocardiales; family Pseudonocardiaceae; genus Pseudonocardia; species Pseudonocardia charpentierae. The sequence continues at coordinate 36,070 of NZ_JAVREJ010000031.1, forward strand.
CTCGACGTCGTCGTCGTGCCTGGGGGAGACGGCACCCTCCTCGCCTCAGCGGACCGGCTCCTGCTCGACTGGCTCGCCCGGGTCGGAGCCGAGGCGTCCTGGGTCGCGAGCGTGTGCACCGGGGCACTATTGCTGCACGCCTCCGGGCTGGCCGCCGGCAAGCGCCTCGCCACCCACCGGGTGTTCGAGGACCGCCTGACCGAGCTCGGCGCCGACGTCGTGCGGGACGCGCGCTGGGTGGCGGACGGGAACGTGGTGAGCAGCCAGGGTGTGTCGGCCGGGATCGACATGGCGTTGTGGCTGGTGGGGCAGCTGCACTCGCCCCGCCACGCTCGGGCGACCCAGCGCTACATCCAGTACGACCCGGCTCCGCCGTATCAGGCGGACGTCTAGCGCTACGCCGGCCGCCATCACCGGGACGCGATCGCCAAAGCCTCCGCGACCGTCAGGTCAGGACAAGGCGTGGCCGGAAGTAGTCGGTAGATCCACCTCGTGGTCAAGCACGATCTCATCGTCGGCGTAGAAGAGATCCACCAGCTCCCACGGTCTGTGCGAGTGGCACTGGACTGAGATCGGACCGGACATCACGTCGCCGAGACCTGTCTCGCCTCTTGCCATACCGATGACTCCCGTGTGCGTGTGCGGAGCCGCGGGTATTCCCTGATCGAGACCAGCCGAGCACCGGTGCGAGACCGGGTTGCCCTGTCGCCATGTTCAGAAGACGGGCACCGTGACGTCCTGGCCGGCGAGCACGGCGCCTGCGGTGGTCAGCGTGTCCGGTTTGACCGCGAAGTGCTGGGTCACGGCGTGGACGTCACGCAGCCGCCGTTGCAGCGGGCAGTCGGCGTAGATCGAGCTGCCGCCGCCGGACCGGTAGGCGGTCTCCACGACCGCGGCCGAGCGGGTGGTGACCCAGACCCCAGCGGCGCGGATCCGAGCCCGCTGTTCCAGGGTGAGCTCGCCGCCGGTTGTGACGGTCTTCCACGCCGACTCGGCCGACTCGTAGAGCAGGGCGCGCGCGGCGCGCAGCTCGGTGTCCGCGGTGGCGAGCTCGAACTGGAAGTGTGGGTTGGCGGCCAGCGGCGCGCCGGCTAGCAGCGGCACCTTGCGGGCGGCGATTGCATGGATGTCGTCCAGCGCGCCCTGGGCCAGTCCGAGTGGCACGCTGGCGGTAATCAGGGAGATCAGCGCGAGTGGTGGGATGCGCACGATCGGCTCGTCGACACAGCGCGGGTCAGTCAGGGGCCGCCACGTCCGCTCGGCGGGGACGACGATGCTGTCGGCCCGGAAGTGGTGGCTGCCGGTGCCGCACAGGCCGGACACCGTCCAGGTGTCCTCGATCACGACCTGCTCGGGTGCAAGCACGGCCATCCGCATCTGCGGCACGCCGTCCACGACGCCCTCGATGCAGTTGCCGAACAGCCAGTCTGCGTGCTGGCATCCGCTGGCGAAGCTCCAGCGGCCGCTGACCTGGTAGCCCCCGGGCGTGACAGCGATCGACCCGGTCGGGTTGAAGACGCCGGCGGTGATGACGTCGGGTGTGGCGAACAGCGCATCGAACGTGGCCCGGGGCAGCCCGGCCATGTCGATCCACGTGGCGGCTCCGATCATGACCGTCCAGGCCACGGACGCGTCGGCCCGGGCGAGGGACTCGATGATCCGCATCGCTTCGGGCAGGTCGGCTCCCAGCCCGCCGTGGGTGCGGGGGCGTAGCACCCGGAAGCAGCCGATCCTGCGCAATTCGTCGAGCAGGTCGGGAGGCAGGCGGCGGGCCGTCTCGATCTCGGCGGCCCGGGCCGCGATCGTCGGCGCCAGCTCACGGGTCGCGTCGAGCACGTCCGCGGCGGTCGCGGCGGGCTGCTCACCAGTGGCCATGGTGGTTCCTTCGTGGGTCAGGGCCGTCGTTGTGGTCGATGCGCGCATTGAGTCCGCGGACCTGGCGTAAACCTCGCGGCGCGGTCAGGCCGGGGCGAATCCTCGCCCCCTGCGGCCGGCCGGGGAAGCGGGCCGTGCAAGCAGCCAAAGCAAACGGGAACCGCGGGACCACGGGGTTGGCGCTTGGCGCTCGAGGTGGACGCTGGGGACGCGGACCGCGGCTGCCTTGAACAGCGGTGGCTCCCGGCCGGGCAGATCCGGTGGGCGGGCAGGCGACGCCGATGGGCGCTCGCCCGTACGCGGCGGCGCCGGTCCTGGCACGGCTCGCAGAAGCGGCCGACCTCGTCTTCGCCGGGATCGAGGAGATCGCCCTCGTCCTCGGCCGAAAGGCGTCCAGCTGCGGTCACATCAGGTCGCGGCAGCCTAGTGTGTCGATGGGCGGCCCAGACGGTCGCGTGTCGCGTCGACGTCCATCCCGTGCAGCCGGAGCAGGTTCTCGCCGAGGATCTTCCGCTTGGCCTGGTCGGTCAGCTGCGGGTAGCCGTAGCCCTCGCACAGGTCCTGCGGGATCGAGAAGTCCCGGAAGGCGTTGAGCGCCCACTGCGGTTGCCAGATCGGTGCCTCCGATCCGTAGACGATCTTGTCCTCCCCACACCAGAAGAGCAGCTTCCCGAGGATCTCGGCGAACATCCTGGGGGATCGGACGATGAAGTTGAGCGTCGCGGCGATCGAGGCGTAGAGGTTCGGATGCCGGATCAGCTGCCAGCACGTCTCGTCGAGGAACGGCAGCCCGACGTGGAAGATCACGAAGTTGAGGTCGGGGAACGCGGCCGCCGCGCCGTCCATGTCCCAAGTCTGGGTGGCCTCGACGGGCTGAGGGCCCAGTGGCACTCCCTTGTGCACCCCGATGAGGTTGATGCCCAGTTCCTGGGCCTTCTCGAACACGGGGAACGCGATGCGGGGGTCGTCCATCCGCCACGGGAAGGGGGCGCCGTAGTCGTAGCGGACGTTGTAGAACTTGAACGCCTTGGCGCCGAACTCCCCGACCTGACGCTCCATGAGGTCGAGCGCCCTGCGGCCCTCGAGGGGGTTGACCGAACCCCAGAAGACGATCCGCTCCGGGTCCCGTGAGGCGAGTTCCGCACAGTCCTCCCACGGTGACAACCCGTCGCGGAAGAGGTCCGTGAGCGGCAACGGCATCGCGACGAGCATGTCGGTGTCGGAGTGGTCGAAGACCATCTCGTGGATGTCGGCGGGAGTCCAGTCCTTGAGGTACTGCTCCGCCGAGAGCTTCGGCTCGGTGTCTGGGGTCAGGACCTGGTGGAAGGCGTAGAGGTGTTGCCGGAACATCTCCCCGGCCCGGTCGTAGACGTTCTTCTCCGTGAAGTTGAAGGGATGGGCGACCCCGTCGAAGACGAACGCGTCACCGATCATTGGTCGACCTCCTCGGTCTGCGGACGGAGTGCGGCGACGAACGCGTCGCGGTCGGGAACGGCGGCGGGATCGGGGAGGAAGCGCAGCTTGCCGACGGCGGACTCGGAGAGGCGGTCGGTCGTCCACGCCTCGTCCCAGACAACCTCGACGTCGCAGGTGTCCACGTCCGGTCGGGCGAGGACGACGTCCTCGATCTCGCCGAGCAGGTGGGTCGCGAACGGGCACCAGCCCGAGGTGAGCATCAGTTCGATACGGGCGTGTGTGCCGTTCACGGTGGCGGACCGGAGCAGGCCCATGTCGACGACGGAGATGCCCTTCTCGCGGCAGCACGGGTCGTAGACATCGGACAGGGCGTCGAGAACCCATCGGGGTGCGCCGACGTCGCTCGTCGCCATTGGGCCATGGTCGGACTCGGTACCCCGTTTCGACCAGGGTGCGGGTTTCAGATGGTGACGATCGGGCTGAGGCAAGCCTCAGCGCATGACGAGCGCACGGGACACCCTCCTGGCGCCGATGACCAGCGCCTCGCGGGACCGGCTGCGCGCGCGCGTGGCGGGCGGCACCACCACCCCGACCGCCGCCAGGTGCCCCGGCTCGACGACGGGCGCAGCCAGGCAGTGGATCCCGAGCGCGTACTCCTCCTCGTCGACGGCGACCTGGTCTGCTGCAGGCAGTGTCAGCCGACGTCGGTCCACGACGGTGTGCCGGGTGAGGTCGTGCATCGGATGCCGGGACAGGTAGTCGTCGCGCTCCGCCGTCGTGAACTGGCCGAGGATGCACTTGCCCAGCGCCGTGGCGTGCGCTGCGTCGTGCACCCCGACGCAGAGGTCGATGCGCGGGGACCTGGGACTGTCGACGATCTCGACGACGACGATCTCACCGTCGACGCACCGGGCCAGGTAGACCGGGCCTCCCGCCGCATCCCGCAACCATTCGAGCGCCGGGCGGGCCACGGCAATCCCGGCGGCGTCCCGTCCTCGCCGGTGCACGGTGTCGAGGCGGTGGCCGAGGACGTACGTCCCGTCGTCCAGGCGCTGCAGCCAGCCCTCATAGGTACAGGTGCGCAGGAGGTGGTAGGCCGTCGCGAGGGGAAGCCCCGTGGCCCGGGCGATCTCCTTCGCCGTGGCGCGGCCCTCGCCCTCACCCACGACCTCGATGAGGCGCAGCGCACGCTGCACCGAGCGGATCAACGTCGGCCGGCCGCGCTCCACCGCCATGGCTCGCTCCCTCGCATGCACGTCCAGCCTCGCAGGAGAGCGAGGGCCGGGGAAGGGCAGACGCAGTCTGCGACCGTCCGTACCGCACCACCGGAGCCGGAAGTGGGTGCCGGGGAAGGTCGAAATGACAGCTTTCGCCACAGCAGGGTGGCTTCATCGGGTACGGGAGGAGTCGGCGTCGAGGCCTGCGCTGCCCAGCAGTGCTGCCGGATCGACGGCGGTCCCGGTGCCCCGCGGTGATGGCATAGTCGGCGAACGGCGGCACGTGCTCGATCACGCCAGGCGCAACCCGCGTCTTCTCGACGGCCACGGTCATCGGGACGACAACGGCTGTGGTAGCACCGCGCGCAACGACGGGACGTGGTCGACACCGTCGAGCAACGGCACGAGGCCGCTTTATGCAGGAACGGTGATGGAGCTCAGATCAGTGCAGCGAGCAGGTCCGGCGTCTTCACCGTCATGAACAGGACGTCGACCGGTGCGGTGAGCCACGGTCGAGCCGGGAGCCGGACCTGCAGCTCGCCGTACCGCTGCTGTGCAGGGTCAGCCCGTTGACGTGATCGCGGTGCTCGTGCGATGAGACGCCAACAGCGTCACGTCGTGGCCAGCCTCCGCGAGCAGCACGCCGCCCAGCATCCGCCGACCGCGCCCACTCCGAGGATTGCGATCTTCGCCGGCACAACCACTCCTTCAAGGAGTGGATCACATCGTCCTTTGGACAACCACGCCCGTGGTCGCACGGTGGTCGCAAGACACCCAGCAGTGACCGAGATCAGATAGCACGGGCTGGACGCCACGCAAGCGTGACCTGCTGAAATAGTAGTCGAGAACATCAGGCGGACGCTGATAAGTCATCTGGGGGTCAAGGGGGCGCAGATTTAAGTCCTGTCGTCCCGACGCGGCGAACAAGGGAGGTACTCGATCTTCGAGTGCCGCCCTTGCTGCTTCTGACCCGGCCCATGCCCTCGCAGCGCGACCCGTCGGGGCTGTTCCTGGCTCGGTTCGGCGACCCGCCGGTGCCCGGGACGGCTGTGACGGTCGTGATGGACGGTCGACGCCCGCTGTCGGCTGAGGTGCAGGCGCTGGTCGCCGGCAAGGACATCCCGAACCCGCGCCGGGCCGTCAGCGGCCTGGACAATGCGCGGGTCGCGATGCTGCTGGCCGTGCTCGAGCGGCGCGCGGGGGTGCGGCTGCACGACGCCGAGGTGTACGCGGCGACGGTCGGCGGCATGCGGATCACCGAACCCGCCGCGGACCTCGCCCTGGCGATGGCGATCACCTCCGCGCGGCGGGACGTCGCGCTGCCCCCGGACCTGGTGGTGCTGGGCGAGATCGGCCTGGCGGGCAAGATCCGCCGCGTGGCCGACGTCGGGCGCCGGCTCGCCGAGGCGGCCCGGCTGGGCTTCGCCCGGGCGCTGGTGCCGCCGGACAGCGGGGTGCAGCGTCCCGACCTGCGGGTGCAGGAGGTCGGCGACGTGGCGCTGGTGCTCGACAACCTCCGCTAGTCAGCCCGACACGGCAGCGGCGACCAGCCTGGCGACGCCGGACGGGTCCTGCAGCGGCATGCTGTGGCTGACGCCGGGCAGGACGTCGCGGCGTGCGGCGGGCAGCATCCCCGCGAGAAGCGTCGCCGTCTGGTCGTACACCTGCGTGACGCCGGCGCTGTCGCCGCCGGTCACAATCAGGGTCGGCGCGTTGATCCGCAATGCTTGCTCGATATCGAAGTTCCATTCGTGGGTGGCGCGCATCTCGTCGGTGAAGAAGAAGGACGCGTCACGCTCGATGCGGGCGAAGGCGTCGTCGCCTAGCCGGGCCGCGATCGCGTCGCGGTAGCCGGGACCGTCGACGCCGCGCAGGAAGGTGTCCGTCGCCAGCGCGAAGTCGGCGGCACCGACCGCCGCCATGGTGGGACCGATCACCTCGCGTCCCAGGACCTCGGCGGCCGGACCTGCCGGCTTCGGTGCGGGCTCGAGAAGGACGAGCCCCGCGACGAGGTCGGGCTCGTCGAGCGCCGCCTGGAGTCCGATACAGCCGCTGGAGGAGTGCCCGATCCAGTGGACTCGCTCGATGCCGAGTTCGCGCAGCAGCCGGCAGCACTGGCGGGCGTGGTCGGCCAGGGTGACGTGGGTTCGGGGACGCGAGCTCGCGCCGTACCCGGCTCGGTGCACCCGGACGAGCCGGAACCCGTCGAGGGCCGGCTCGTCGAACATCGGGCGAAACCACTCACCGAAGACGCCGCCGTGGACGAGGAGGACGGGGGGCGCGTCGCGTGGTCCGCGTTCCCAGTACTCGAGCTGGGCGTCGCCGACGTCGACGCGGCCGTGGACGGTTGCGGTGCTGCTGGTGGTGCTGGTGGTGCTGGTGGTCGTCATGCCCGGCACGTTGCCGCGGGCCGGCCGTGGGGGAATCCGTGTGGCACACGGGCCTGGCCCGCCCGGCTCACGGAGCCGGCAGGTCATCCCGCGATGTCGCGCCGGTCTTGAGCAGAAGGCTGCTTACGTGCGTCTCGACGGTACGCCGCGACAGCTGCAGCCGATGGGCGATCTCGACGTTGCCGAGGCCCTGGGCGACGAGTGCCAGGACCTGGAGCTCGCGGCCGGTCACGCCGAGGGCCCGCAGCCGAGGGGGCACGGGCTCGATGTACCGGCCGGGTCGGGGAACCGGGAGGCCGAGGCGGCGGAGGTGGGCCTCGCAGAGCCGGGCCATGCGCACCTCCTGGTGGGCCAGCAGCCAGGCGTGGGCTTCGCGCAACAGCGCGGGGTCCCCGGGTCCGTCGACCGCGCGCGGCACGAGCATGACCCGGAACCGGTAGCGGAGGAACGGGTGGGGTGCCAGCAGCCGGTCGCCTTCGGCCAGCAGCGCGGCAGCGTCGGCGCGTCCCGTGGCCGCGACGGCGTCGGCGTAGGCGAGGGCCGCGCGGTTGACCGCCTGCACGAGGACGTCGGAGTCGCGCAGCTCTGCCCGGGGCGCGTCGTCACCGGGGTCGTGCACGGTGCGCAGCAGCGCCCACTCGCCCCACACCGGCGCCGGAGGTGCGGCGGGCAGGTCCCGCAGCACGGCGATGCAGCTGTCGAGCTCGCGCACGGCCCGGTCGTCGTCGCCCTGCAGCCAGGCGTCGGTGGCCTGGTTGTGGGAGCGCTCGGAGCGGTACAGCGGGCTCGGGACGAGTCGGTCGACCTCATCGAGGAGCGGGTCCGCCTCGGCCGTCCGGCCCTCGTGCACGCGGCCGCGGGCGATCCACATCAACGCGTGCGCGCGGATGCCTGTGAGCCCCAGCCGCCCGGCCCGGTAGGCACACCGCCCGGCTCGGGGCAGGATGCCGACCATCCCCTCGGCGCCCACGGTCATGGCGATGGCCTGCAGGTCGAGTGCCGTCGCGGTGCCGAGCATGCCGGCGTCGAGCGCCAGCGCCCGCGCCTCGGCGATGCGGCCGGTCGGTGCCGACCCGAACAGCTCGGCGGCACCGAGCTCGGCGAGCGCCCTGATCCGCCACGGCGTGAGGTGGTGGTGGGCCGCGACCCGCTCGGCCCGCTCGAAGGCCGCGGTCGACGCCGCCGGGTCGCGGCGTCGCAACGCCCGCCCGACGACCTCGAGGGCTTCGCACACGACGTCCGGCGGCCCGGCCTGCTCGGCGGCCCAGGTGGCCGAGGCCAGCGCCCGCTCGAGGTCACCGGCGTCGAGCGCGATGTGGGCGGCGAGCGCCGCGACCCGCGGGTCGTTGGGATCGCCCGCGAGTGCGAGGTAGTGGCCGGCCCGGTCAAAGCGCTGACCGGCCACGCAGGCCCGCGCAGCGGCGACGGCCAGTGCCGACCGGTCCGGCCCCGCCGCCGCGGGCAGCGCGGCGGCGGCCGCCGCGATCGCGTCGTCGGTGCGGGTGGCCAGGGCGAACGCCTGGATCCGTTCGACGGTGATCGCCACGAGCAGGCTCGCGTCCCCCACGGCCAGCACCGCGGCACGTCCGAGGATCTCGTGCGCGGTGGACAGGGCGCCGACGGCGACCGCGTCGCGCGCTTCCTCCAGCAGCAGTCCCGCGGCTCGGACGGGGCGGCCGCCGCGCGCGTACAGGTTCGCGACGAGGGACCGGGGCACGTCCGCGGCACCGTCGAGCATCGCAGCGGCTCGTGCCGCGACGGCCGCCTGCCCCGGTGCGGTGAGCCCGGCGAGCACGGCACTGCAGGTCAACGCGTGCCGCCACCGCAGTTCACCGGCCGGGCCGCGGATCAGCAGGCCGGCGTCCACCGCGGCCGGCAGCTCTTCGACGACGTCGCCGGCGACCCGCGCAAGCAGCTGCGGGTCGAGCTCGGGGCCCAGCACCGCGGCGGTACGCACCAGCTCGCGGACGCGAGGGGTCAGCCCGGCGACCCGACCGTCGACCAGGGCTGAGTGCGACGGCGGCGGCCCACCGCTGAGCGCCCTCGTCGTCCGCCACGCCGGCCCGTCGCGGACCAGCACCCCGCTGTCCACGAGCCCGGTCGTCACCTCGGTGACCATCAGCGGGACACCCTCGCTCACCCGCGTCACGTACTCCTCGGCCTCCGGCGGGAGCTCGCCCCCGACGGTCCGTCGAGCGAGTACGGCGACCTCGGCGGGCCGCAACGGCTCCAGCACGACCGTGCGCACCCGGGGGTGCCGGCGCAGCGCGGCGAGGCCGTCCGGACCGGCCTGGTCGTCGCGCATCGCGACGACGATGCTCGACGCTACGTCGTGCAGACCTCCCGCCAGGTACTCCAGCAGGGCGAGGGTGTCGCGATCCGCCCAATGCGCGTCGTCCAGCACCAGCACGGTCCGGCGGTCGGCGGCCAGCACCCGCAGCAGCGCGAGCACCGCCTCGCCGAGGACGACGACCGGATCGACCAGGTGCACTCCCGACGCCGGCCCGGGTGGCCACGTCGGCAGGATGCGCGCGAGCACGGCGCGGAACGGGCACACCTGCTCGTCGTCGGCGAGCGACGGCGGCGCGAGCCGGACCAGGGCCTCGGCGACCGGGCGGAACGGACCCGCGCCGGGCACCGCGTGCCCGGACGCCGCGAGGGCGCCGGCGGCCGTCAGCCGCCTGGTCAGCTCTTCGAGCAGCGTCGTCTTGCCGCTGCCCGCGCATCCCGCCAGCAGGACGAGCTCACCCGACCCGTCGTGGCACGCCGCGAGCAGCGACGCCAACTCGGCAGAGCGACCGACGAGCGCCGAGGTCACTTAGGGAGTATCACTCACGGGGTACTCAGGAAGGGGGTCGGCGGGCTGATCACGTCGTCTAGCCGGACCATCAGGCGGTAGGAGCCCGCAGGCACGAAAGTCCGCGGCTGCGCGCAGCCCGGGGTGGTGGTGCGCTCGCCCCACGTCAGCGTGAACACGACCGGCCCGCCGGGCACGAGGATGCGCAGGTCGGTGGTCGGGTTGTTCAGGCAGTCGTTGCTCGACCAGAGGCGGGTGTTTGAACTCAGCCCGCAGTCAGCGGCGCCTCAACCTGCTCGCCAGCCCTGCGTGCGCGACACCGACGGGAACCTCGAATGGGACAGGCGTCTGCATCTGCCGGGTCTAGAATCAGAAGCCTTCCGATGCCAGCGAGTCGGATCCGATGACATCTCCCGACCCCGGATGCACATAGTTGATGCTGTGCGCGCCTTCAGTTGTCCGGCCGACGATCGTCTTGAGGGTCGAGCGCTCGTCCATGGATGGCATCTTCTCAGTTTCTAGAAACACTCTGCCCGCACGTCTGCCTAGATAGCTGACGTCGGCACCCGCTCCCGCGTTGAATTGGGACAGGTCGGACTCCATGATCGATCGAGTTTCGTCGTCGTTCGTCACCCTGCTGATGGCCGGCCGGCCTGCTGCCGTGGCGGTACCGGGCCCTCGTCCTGCAGGTTCAACTCTTTCCGCGAGTGCTGCCATCTTGGCCAGCAACAGGTCGAGCTTGGCATCCTCCGGGTTGCCTGCATCGGTTTGTTGTGCAGTGACCTGGATTCCTGCGAACTTCCAGAGCTCGTTCTGGTCATGCTTGCCGGCTGCTGCGATGTGTTCGCTGAGCTTCGGTATCTCGGCTGTGAGACACCAAGGATCCATTCGGTGGTCGTACTCGTAGCAGTGAATCGGCGTGTTGTCGAAGGGGACGGTGTCGGTGAGCCTGTCTCTCACGAGTGCCACGGGCTTGTTGAGGGCGACGCGTATGCCCAACTCGAAGAAGACGTTGGCGTTCCAGAGGCTGGTGTCGCACAAGACGACATCGGCGCGGGCGAGGTTGTCGATGATGGCGGCTTGGATGACCTTAGAACTATCGACCGAGGCGGGGACGAACCGATATCCGGCCAACTCGGCTGCCGGCTTGAAGATGAACTGCGCGACGTGGAGGAAGTGTTCGCGATCACCGCCATACTGGGACACCGCCTCGTCAGGTGTCGTAATCGGCATGATGGCGAAACACAACGGCTTAACCTCGCGAAGTGCCATGGAGCGAATCCTTCTCAAGCAATCACCCGATGGTCCGGGGACCAGTCAGGGTCCGAGGACGGTGGAGATCCCGGTGAGGCGATCAGCGCGTATCGGTTGGCCGTCGTCGACAGCTTGAAGGGTGATCGGGTCGAGCGGAGGGGCTGCGCTGCGTTCGCCACCGTTGTTGCGAATGCCGACTTGTGTCCCGTCCGGGAGGACGATCCAGCCGATCCGGGTGGTGATGCCTTGGACTGTACGGCGGCTCTCGTAGAGGCCGTCCGCGCCGACCGCGATCTGAGCGGCAAAAGGTCTCATGGTTCCTCCAGCGGTGACATTGCCGAGAAGGGAGCGTTGGCTGACGGTCGCGGTGATGCCGGTATCGGCGTTGCGGCCGCGCAAGGTGAGCTGATCACCGCTCAGCGTGCCTTCCAGCCAAGCCTCGACCTTGTTCCCGTCGCAGAGGTAGCCGGCTGCGCGGCCGTCCTTCACGCCGACGGCAACAGTGAGTTCGTTTCCGCTGGACCGACCGGTGAACACTGCCTCGGTCAAGGTCGGCCCGGCCGCTACGCTGGACGCCGCATCGGGCACGAGACGGGTTGAAGGCGGCAGAGCTGTCGCTGATGGGGTCGGGGCAATACCGGCGGCCGGGTCATCGATCCGGTCGGAGCTGTCGCGGCCGAACGAGAGTAACCCCGCTATCGCGATCACAGCGAGGACCGCGATCACCACTGCAACGGGAAGAAGCCGACCTCGATCTCGCAGACTGACGGTTTCGGGCATGGCCTTGATGTCGTCACTCGATCGGACTTCGGGTTCGGCCTGTTCGGGCGCGTCAGGTAGCTGAGGCGTGCTTGGCTCGGGACTGCAGTCTGGGACACGATCGAGGTCCTCGGAGGCCGCTGTGTGGTCGGTGGCCCTCGCCGCCCGCACGGGAAACTCCGGCGCCGGTACCTCGCTTACGGAGGAGATGGTGGGAGTGGAGCTGCCGGTCCGCAGGGCGCTGCGTGCCGCGCGGGCGAGTTCGCCGGCAGTGGCATATCGAGCGACAGCGTCCTTGGCCATTCCGGTGGCGACGAGCTCGTCGAAGATCGCGGCAGCGGGGTTGGAGGCGGATGGCCGTGGCGGAGGGATATCCATGTGCGAATGCATGAGCGCGGGCAGGCCTTCGCCGGCGTAGGGACGGTGACCGGTGATCATCTCGAAGAACACGCAGGTGAGGGAGTACACGTCCGACCGGATGGTCATCGCGCCGTCGAACTGCTCGGGCGCCATGTAGGCAAGGCTGCCGAGCAGAGCGCCGGTTCGAGTCAGCGAGTTGCCGCTGGTCGCGCTCGTGGCGGCTGCTCGGGTGATGCCGAAGTCCCCGAGGTAGCAGAAATCCGTGACGCCACGGTCGAGCAGGATGTTCGACGGCTTGACGTCCCGATGGACGAGCCCGTTGGCATGGGCGTCGTCGAGGGCGTGCGCTACCTGTTCGAGCATGTTGACCGCCCGGTCCGGTGCGAGCGCGCCGGAGGCCTGCACGAGTTCGTGGAGGTCTCCGCCCTCAACGAAGCGCATGTCGATGTAGAGCTGGTCGTGGATCGTGCCGTAGCGGTGGATTGGGATCACATGCGGACTTCGCAGCCCCGCGGCGAGTCGTGCCTCCCTGCCGAATCGCAGTTGGAACTCCGGGTCGTCCGCCAGATGTGGCGCCAGCCGCTTGACTGCCACTGTCCGATGGTGCTCAGTGTCGAAGGCCCGGTACACCTCGCCCATTCCGCCGCGACCGAGCAGCTTGTCCATACGATAGGAACCGAAGGTTGGTGCGTCACTGCTCAAGATCCGTCCAAGGACGTGTCAGTGGTGCGGGCTGAGGTTGACCGATGCGTCGTCGCAACTCCTTAGTACCTCGTCAGCTCGGCATATTCTGGCGGCTCATCAATATTGATGAACACGACGGTGGCGCCCTCGGCCGGCCTTGGCGTTGCAGCCTCTTCCGCGATATTGCAGAATTCGCCGAGCGTGACTGTACCGACGTCGGCTAGGACGCTCCTGAACAATCGTCTTGTGGGGCCTGGTGGGATGAGCAGGGCCTCTCAAGGCGGTCGATCCGGCGGTCAACGCCCTCGCGGGGGACAGCGAGTTCGCCTGCCTGTCGCGGCCGTGA
>NZ_JAVREJ010000032.1:0-41680 GCF_031845345.1 Pseudonocardia charpentierae
GAGCGCCGCGCCGCCGAGCGCCACACCACCGAGATCACCGCGTGCGCCGGGCTCGGCCTCGAGGCCGTCGGCTGGCATCGCAAACGGGACGTGGCCGTCTTCGCCGGCGACTGCGTCGACCGCCTGCCCCCGGGAAAGCGACAACGCACGCACAGTTGGAAGGCGAGGGCGTGCAGCGGTAGCCGGGCCTGCACGGCTGGCGGCGCGCCGATTCCGACGTTTGGCCGTCCGCCGGTGAGGTGGCCACGTGGTCATGTGGTCGGGGCGGGTACCTCGGTGACCTCGACCCAGCTCTCACCGCCGAAGTGGACGGTGTTGCGGCACGGGTAGGGCGGTACCGGCATGTCGAACTGTGCGTAGCCTTCGCTCACGTCCATGCGGAGCAGGTCAATCCGGCTGGCGAGTTCGAGCCGCAAGGTGTCGCCGCGGCGCAGCAGGGTCGGCGCCGGGGTCAGGCTGAAGCGCAGGACGACCGGTTCGTCCGGGACGAGCGGCTCACGGTGCCCGGCGTCGATGGCGATCTCGAGTGGTGTGCTCCGCTGCTTGTCCTCGGTGCGGGAGACGGGCCGGATGGCGCCGAGTGAGAGCTGGTGGCGCTCGCCGGTGGCGTCGAGCCGAGACAGTCGGGCGACGACGTAGGAGTCGAGTTCGTTGCAGTTGTAGGTGAGTCGTGCGGTGACCGGCCCGGCGAGCTGGGTGTCCTGCTCGACGGGCAAGTCGAAGGCGAGCGTCTGGTTGACCACGTCGTCCATGCCCCCGAGGAGTGGGAGCCCGAGGGGGACTGCGACCCACGAGCCGGAGCCGTCGGCCATCGCGTCGAGGCTCAGCCGGTGGGTCGTGGCGTCGGCGTCGGGGGCCCCGAGGTAGAGACGACGGACGTCGCCGCCGACGGGTGGGAAGGCCTCGGCGGTGTCAAAGCGCTCGGCGCCCTCGACCCAGTAGCGCACGTGCGGCTGTTCGGCGTAGCCGTTGTCGGTGTCGCGCAGGATGTGGTCGAAGAAGGCGAGTGCTTCGCCCTGCCAGGCGTAGACCGGCAGGTCGTAGGACGGTGGGGCGAGGATGAGCCACTTGCGGTCGGCGGGTGTCGCGGCGTGGGCGATCAGGTCGTAGCAGCCGAACTGGTGCAGGTTGAAGTACCCGAGGTTCTGCACGACCGTGAACGGCACCTCGATGTCGCCGAGCGTGGCGGTCGGGCCCTCGGGGATCGTCGCCTGCGCGCGGGTCTTCTCGTCGAACATCCAGTTCGCGTAGATCCGGCGCATGAACTCCACCGGTGTGGCGGACTCGAAGGACTCGAACATCCCGGAGACCTTGTGGTGGACCAGCCGCTCGAGCAGGGGGTGCAGTGGCCCGTTGGTGAGGTGGCTGATGAGCGCGCGACGGTCGGGTGACAGGCGCTGGTCGTAATTCGCCTGTGTGTAGTTCGCGCCCATCCAGAGGCTGACGAAGAACCAGGCGGGCACGCCACCGAAGTAGATCATGTGGCGCCACAGGTCCGTCGTGACCTCGTTGCAGAACAACGCCTTGAGCGCCGGTGGTTTGCGCGCGGCGACGCTGAGCTGGGACACCGCGTAGTAGGAGGTGCCGAAGAGCACGACCTCGCCGTTGCACCACGGCTGCTCGGCCGCCCACGCGATGACCTTCTCGTGGTCGTCGATGTCCTGGGGGTCGAAGAACATCACCTGATCGCCGGTGGAGCGGCCCATCCCGCGGCGCTCGACGATGACCGGGCAGTAGCCGCGGTCGGTGAACACCGGCGGCGAGCCGATCTCGTTAGACCCCGTTGGGATGCCCGCGGTGTGGGTCTCGGTGGCGTATCCGCCGAAGGACACGACGGCCGGGTAGCGGCCCGGTGTGCGCGGGGTGTAGACGTCGGCGTGCAACTCGGCGCCGTCGGTGACCGGGACGCGCTGGTCGGCCAGCACGCGGTTGCCCAGCCCTTCCATCGCGACGGCGCGCGGCGCCCAGTCGGCGTACTGCCGGCCGGCGGTCGAGCCCTTGAGGGGGATGTGCGAGGAGGTGTTCACGGCGGTGACCTTCCTGGTCGTGTCGGTGTCGTGACCGGCACCATGACCCGGCGACCTCCAAAAAACCTCCAGGCCCCGGGGAGACCTCCGGCGGGCGGTCAGCCGTCGCCTCGGGGCGGTTCAGGGTCGGCGCCGAAGGCCATGTGCAGGATCGCCGACTGGTGCTCGTCCAGCCCGGCGACGAAGCGGCGGGCCTGCCGCCGGGTGAGGACGCTCTGCAGCCGGGCGACGGGCGGCTCGGGGTCGCCGAGCAGGAACAACGCCGAGCCGCCCGGCGTGAGCCCTCGGGCGATCGCCTGGAGGAGCCGGTCGTCGAGGCCGACCCGTGCGAGCAGGCCCCGGGGCTGCTGCGGGTCGACCTCGACACCGGTCAGGGGGAGCAGGAACAGTACGGCGAACAGCAGCCCCCAGAAGGCGCCGGACAGGCCGCTGCGCCCCACCGGTGCGGGCTCCTGCCAAGCCACCGGTCGCTGGGCGTCCCGCGGCCACACCACCACCGCCACGTCGTCGAAGGCCACGGCGGCGGAGTCCTGGAGCGCCTCCACGACGGCGAGGACCCGTTGCGCGCCGTCCACCGAGTCGAACGTGTAGATGCTGAACGTGACCACCAGTCGCCCTCTCGCCCGGATTCTCTGCCGGTCCGCAGGGTCGGGGCGTCCCCTCCAAGAACTCTCCAACGGCCCTCCGGTCGCGGCCACGAGCCGGGGCAAGTGGGCACGCCACGTGCTCTCGTCCACCGTGTCCACCCTGGTGCGGTCGCTCGAACAGAGGATGCGTCATTCGCGCCGCCGGTCGACGATGATCCGGTGGCACACGTTGCGGGGGTGGCGGCCGTCCCGCCGCACTTCCGCGATCTCGGCCCACTCCTGGTCGAGGTCGACGGCGTCGAGCGCACACCTGGGGGCCCGCGCCCCGCCGCCGCGCTGGCACTGTTGTTGATCAACGCCAACCGGCGGGTCTCCTCCGACACCCTCGGCAACGCCCTGTGGGCCGACGGACGCCCGCGGGCGGCGTCGACGCTGGAGTCGCACCTGTGGCGGCTGCGCCAGGTGCTCGAGCCGGACCGGTCCCAGGGCCGGGCACCCGCGGTGCTCGTCACCGAGTCCGGCGGGTACCGCCTGGTCGTGAGCGCCGACCAGGTCGACTCGGTGCGCTTCGAGCAGCTCGTGGAGGACGCCGCGACGCAGCTGCGTCAGGGCCGCCCCGACCGTGCCCTCGATCGTTGCGACGAGGCCCGCTCGCTGTGGCGGGGCCGCCCGTTCGACGGCGTGGCCGATCGGGACTGGGCGGTATCGACCGTCGCCCGGCTCGAGGAGGGCCGGACACAGCTCGTCGAGCGTCGGATCGACGCCCTGATGCAAGTCGGGGAGCCGGAACGGGCGCTGCTCGAACTGGAGAGCGAGCTCCGCGAACACCCGCTGCGCGAGCACCTGTGGGCACAGCGCATGCTCGCCTGCCAGCTCTGCGGCCGCACCGACGCCGCACTGGAGGCCTTCCACGACGCCAGAAGGCTCCTGATCGACGAGCTGGGCCTCGAGCCCGGCGAGGAACTCCGCGCCGTGCACGCCCGCATCCTGAAGGGGGACCCGGGCCTGCACGCGATCGTGCGGAGACGGGATCCCGCTCCGCCGGCCGACGACGACCTCCTGCACCTACCCGTCCCCGCCGGCGACCTCGTCGGCCGCGACGAGGAGCTCCGCCGGGTCGCCGCCCTCGTCCGGCAGATCCCCCTGGTGACGCTCGCCGGACCGGCCGGGGTGGGCAAGACCCGTCTTGCGGTCGAGCTGGCCCGCCGGACGTCCGGTTCCTTCCCCGACGGCGTGTGGTTCGTCGACCTCACACCCGCCCAGGACGCAGAGCAGGTCGCCGACGCCGTCGCCTCCGCGCTGGGTGTGCCGTCCGCCCCGACCGGCTCACGCGACGACGCCCTGCGCGTGTTCACCCGCGACCGCCGCATGCTGCTGCTGCTCGACAACTGCGAGCACGTGCTCGACGAGACCGCCGGCCTGGTCGCGACCGTGCGCCGCACCGGCCGGGAGCTGACCGTCCTCGCCACCAGCCGAGAGCCCCTGGACGTCGCCGACGAACACGTGGTCGTGGTCGACCCACTGGCTCTGACCGACGCGGGGCCGGGTGGGCAGGCCGCCTCGGTCGCGCTGTTCGTGGATCGCCTGAACGGTCGGGCCCGGTACGCCGACGGCGAGCCCGAGCGCGACGACCTCATCCGCAGGATCTGCCGCGCCGTGGACGGAATACCCCTCGCGATCGAGCTCGCCGCCGCCCGGGCCCGCAGCTTCAGCCTCCGCGAGGTCGCCGACCAGGTCGAGCTCGACCCCAGCTCCTTGTCCCGCGTGGGTCGGGGCCGGGCGGGGCCACGCTCGACCGTGCGCGCCACCGTCGAGTGGAGCCACCGCCTGCTCGGTCCGGACGAGCAGCGCCTGCACCGCGCCCTCTCCGTTCTGCCGGGCCCGTTCACCCTCTCGGCGGCCGCGGCCGTCACCGGGATCGACACGGCGACGACCGCCGACCTGCTCGCCGACCTCGTCCACCGCTCGCTGGTGGCTCCGCTGGGCAGCTCCCGTCCCGGTCGCCCCTCGCGCTTCGCCCAGCTGGCGATAATCCGCGGACACGGGGCGCGTGCGCTGGCCGACGCCGGCGAGGCCGCTGCGTGCCGGGCCCGCCGCGACGCCTGGGTCGAACACCTCATCACCGAGGACCCACCGCGACTCGGGTCGGTCGCGGAAACCACCTGGTTCGCGGCGATCGACGACGACCTCGCCGCCCTGCGCGCCACCCTGCGGCACACCCTCGTCGATGAGCGCTCCCCCGCCGGGGGTCGGATCATGTCCGCCGCCCCCCTGATGTACTGGTACACCCGCGGCGCGACGCTCGAAGGTCGCCGCTGGACCGAGCTCGCCGCCGACGTGGCGCCGCCCGGCCTTTCCGCCGCGATGCTGTCGTTGTCCCTGTCCGCCTTCTGGGGTGTCGCCGGCCGCGGCGATCAGGCCGAGCCGCACGGTACCGCCGGCCTGCACGAGCTCCCACCCAACCTCACCGTCGACGACGACCTGCTCGTCGGCGACCAGCTCGTGGTCCTCGCCGGCTGCCTGTGGCTCAGCGGGTGCCGCGCGCTCTACTCGCAGGTCCTCGACCGCATCGAGGCCATCAGCACCCGCACCGGTGACGCCGACCTCCGGCTCCTCCACCGGGTCCGCAGCGGCCCCTTGGAGCTCACCCGCCGCCCCGCCGCCGACGTGCTCGCCGACGCCGCCGCAGCGCACACCGAAGCGCAAGAACGCCACAACCACTACGCAAGCTGGTTCGCCACGATCGTCACCCAGATGGCCGCCCTGACCGCCGGCGACCCCGCCGCCGCCCTGCACTGGTCCGACCGCGCCCTGGCCGAACTGCACCACACCGCACAATCCCGGGCGCCGTTCCATCTCGAGTTCCGCGCCAACGCGCTCACCCTGCTCGGCAGGAACGACGAGGCGCTGCAGACCTACGCCGCCGCCCGCGCCCACAACCTGCACCTCGGCGTCCCCTGGCCCAGCCAGGACGCGACCGCACACCTGCTCGAGCGCGCCCGCGCCGCGCTGC
Source organism: Pseudonocardia charpentierae (assembly GCF_031845345.1). Classification (NCBI taxonomy): domain Bacteria; kingdom Bacillati; phylum Actinomycetota; class Actinomycetes; order Pseudonocardiales; family Pseudonocardiaceae; genus Pseudonocardia; species Pseudonocardia charpentierae. Next base: position 5,628 of record NZ_JAVREJ010000032.1, read on the forward strand.
CCCCGCACCGCGCCGAGGCGGCGTGGAACGACGGTGCTGGCCTCACCGTCGACGACCTGGCCGGACAGGCGGGCTGACCCGCGCGGTCGAGACCGAGCACGGCTCGGCGTTCCCCGGGTCGCCTCCGGTAGTCGGGCAGACCCGTCCCCGGGTACGGGTGGAGTTCGCACGCCCTGGCGCTCACAATGCGGCATGCCTCTCAGCAGCGACGGGACAGTGTTCCGGCGGCTCGGTGCGGACGAGGGCGCCGTACTGACGTCGGCGATCATGACTGCGTACGGCTCGACCTACGACGTGTCATGGGTCTACGACTCGGACGAGGTGTGCGCACGGCTGGCCGACGGCCGGTACGTGTCGGTGGTCGCGGAAACGGTCCGCGGCGACCTGTCGTGTACATGGGGATGAGCATGGCTGCGGCCGGTGATGCGGTCGGCCACGCCGGCCAGGCCGTCACACTGGCGACAGCGCGGGGGCAGCACCTATTCACCCGCACCAAACGGTTCCTCATGGACTGGGCCAGGGACCGGGGGCTCGCCGGGATGTACTCCGAGGCGACGGCCGCGCACCCGTACAGCCAGAAGGCGAACCTCGACCTCGGAGCCAGGGAGACGGCCTTCCTGCTCGGCTGGATCCCGGACTCCGTCGTCAACGACGCTGAAGCGCCCTGGGTCCTGTGGAGGCTCCTGACCTTGGAAACGAGGATGGAGTCATGCCGAAGGAGCAGTCGCCGGGTAAGCCGAACACGCGCCGGTTCTCCGAGGAGGAGAAGGCCGCGGCGGTGCGGATGGTCCGGACGTTGCGGGTCGAGTTGGGCACCGGGCACGGCACGGTCAACCGGTGGCCGACCAGCTCGGTCGAGGGAGGCCGGCTCGGGGTCGAGCCCATCTGCCGGGTCCTGCAGGTGGCCCCGAGCACCTACTACGCCGCCAAGACGCGACCGCCCTCGGCTCGGGCGTGCCGCGACGCCGAGCTGATCCCGGAGTTGGTCGGGCTGTGGGAGGACAACTACCAGGTCTACGGAGCCCGCAACCTCTGGAAGGCCGCCCGCCGCGCCGGCCTGGACGTCGGGCGGGATCAGGTCGCCAGACTGATGCGCGCCGCCGGGTCGCAGGCGTTCGCAGGACCAAGCGGGTGCGCACCACCAGACCCGACCCGGTCGCCGCCCGCCACCCCGATCTGGTGCAGCGCCGCTTTCAGGCCGAGCAGCCGAACCAGCTGTGGGTGACCGACCTGACGTTCGTGCCGACCTGGGCCGGGGTGGCCTACGTGTGCTTCATCGTCGACGCCTTCTCCCGGATGATCGTCGGCTGGCGGGTCGCCGGGCACATGCGCACCACGATGGTGCTCGACGCCCTGGAGATGGCTCGCTGGTCCCGCGGCACCCGACTGGACGGGCTGCGGTGCCACAGTGATGCCGGGTCGCAACCCGATTCACCTCGGTGCGGTATGGCGAGCGGCCGGCCGAGCTCGGAGCGGTCCCGTCGATCGGCTCGATCGGGGACTCGTTCGACAATGCTCTGGCCGAGACGGTGAACGGCTTTACAAGGCCGAACTGATCCGCGGCCCGACCCGCCAGCAGCCGTGGAAGACCGTCGAGGACGTCGAGCTGGCCACGCTGGGATGGGTCCACTGGCACAACACCCGACGCCTGCACGGCTACCTTGCCGACATGACCCCCACCGAGTACGAGGAGGCGTTCTACGCTGCCCACCGGGATGATCAGACCACGGTCGGAAACGCATAACGCGGGCCTCCATCAGACCCAGGGTGACTCAACCCCGACAGCCTGGATGCGATCAGGGAACGCCGAACGTCCGACTACCTGCTGGTCAACCCGCAGTACCGGGCGGAGCCGGCAAGCCGGCCCTACGGCCACTCCGGCTACACGCGTGACCCCGCGTTCCAAGAACAAGTCGGGCTGCTAGCAAGAGCCAGCCGACGGGCGATCGACGGGTAACCACCGGCCGATAGTTTGATCTTGGCTCCCTCAAGGCCAATCGGACTGTAGGTGAGGCGCTGCCGCCACAGTGCGCCTCGAGCGGCTCGGGCCTGGGCAGTTCCGTGTCTGCGCCACCTCAGCACCTGATCTAGTCTGTCCCGACACCGTGTTGCGTCGCGGGTCTACGTGCGGTGGGCCGGATCCCGAGCGTCGGGCGGTGGCGCGACCAATGGCCGTGGGCACTGAAGTCCTTATCGTCGAAGGAACGTTCGGAGTATGACCCCGTTGGAGTTGCAGATGCCGGCCGACGGCCGCGCGCCCGGGCTGGTTCGGGCCGAGCTGAAGCGGTGGTTGGCGGCGCGGGCCTGGCCGGATGAGGATCGCGAGGATCTCGAGTTCGCGGTGAGCGAGGCGGTCTCGAATGCGGCCGAACACGCCTACCGCCCTGACGCGTCAGCGAAGGAACCTGAGCCCGTTGTCGGCGTGGTCGTGATGGAGTTGATCGATCCGGATGGCCGGCGGGCCAAGGCGATCGTGGATGACGTCGGTGTCTGGCGCTCCGCGCCGCCCAGCCAGGAGTTCCGCGGTCGTGGCCTGCGCATGATTGACACCCTGATGGAAAGCTGTGAGGTGAACCAAAGTTCGGCGGGAACTAGAGTCACGATGATCAGCAGGCCCGTGGAAACACAGCCCCAGCACCGGCACGGATCCGGGTCGGCGGAGGCAGGGAAGCCGGCACGCTCCCCCAAGGAGCGGTTGCGATGGCTTGAGGTCGTCACCGACTCCGGACTGGCGCAGCTGACCGTGGACGAACTGCTCGACGAGCTACTGGAGAAGGTTCGCGAGTTGATGTCGGTCGACACCGCCGCTGTGTTGCTGCTGGATCCCTCACAGCAGTTCCTGGTTGCCACGGTGGCCCGAGGGATCGAGGAGGAGGTCCACCAAGGCGTGCGGATCCCGCTCGGTCGAGGGTTCGCGGGACGCATCGCCGAGGAACGACACTGGGTCGCCATCGACCAAGCCGATCACAACAACGTGCTCAACCCAATCCTGCGGGACAAGGGCATAGTGTCGCTGCTCGGCGTGCCGTTAGTGGCCGCTGGGACGGTGCTCGGCGTACTCCATGTGGGCACCCTCACCCGGCGCCGCTTCACCGAACAGGACGCCCAGCTGCTGCAGATGGTCGCCGACCGGGCGGCGCTGGCCACCCAGTCCCGCATATCGCAGGCCGAGCGCGCGGCGGCCTTGGTCATGCAACGCAACCTGTTGCCGGCCCAGCTCCCGGACGTTCCCGGAATAGAGTTCGCCTCCCGCTATGTCCCCGGCGGTGACGGCGAGGTCGGGGGCGACTGGTACGACGTGTTCACCCTGCCCTCGGGCGCGGTATGCCTAGTCGTCGGAGATGTCGCCGGGCACGGTCTCGCGGCGGCCCAGTCCATGAGCCAAATCCGCGCCGTGTTGCGGTCACACACGCTGCACACCGAGGACCCCGGCGACGTGTTGACCAGGCTCGACGAACACGTGCAGCACTTCCTGCCCAACACCATGGCCACCGTGCTGTGCGGGATGCTCACCCCCTCGACCAACGTGCTGCGCATGTCCTCGGCCGGCCACCCACCACCCATCCTCGCCGCTCCCCAGGGCGAGACCACAACACTGGCGATTCCTGCTGATCTACCGCTAGGTATCAGGACCAAACGCCCTCGCCACAGCACCGACGTGCCGCTGCCGCCCGGCTCCGGGCTCTGCCTCTACTCCGACGGGCTCGTCGAGCGGCGACACGTCGTCATCGACGACAACATCGAGAAGCTCCGCAACTCGGTGACTGCCCACGCGCCCGAGTCGGTCTGTGTCGACGTCATGCGACAACTGGTCGGGTTCGCCACCCCCAAGGACGATGTCGCCGTACTCGTCGTCCGGCGGTTTGCCACTGGCTAGTCCAACACGGCTCCTTCTTCCGTCTCGACTGTTGCATGAAGACAATTGCGCTCAACCCGGCGGCGAGTGCTCGCCTACCGGATTTGAAAGCTGCGCACCCGCCGCCAGTGGGTTCTCGTCGCGGGTCGCTCCCGGGCGCTTCCCGTGGGCGCAGGGTCCCCGGTACCCGGAGTGGTTCCAGGAGGACTTCCAACGCGCCGCTTGAGCTGCGCCACGGGGCAAGATCCACCCCGTCGTGGCCCACGAGATGCTCGAGCCGGTCGGTGCCCCGACCGAACAGACCGCGACGAGCACCTCGGCTCGGCGGTGTCGCGGCGGCCATCCTGGACCGAGTTCCTGCGAACCCAGGCCCACGCCATCCTCGCCTGCGACCTGTTCCACCTCGACACCATCACGCTGCACCGGCTGTACGCGTTCCTCGTCATCGAGCACGCCACCCGGCGAGTGCACTGGCCGACCAACAGGCCGCAACCTGCTCATGGACCTCGACAACGCCGACAGTCGCTTCCGGTTCCTCATCCGAAACCGCGACGCAAATTCACCGCGGCATTCGACGCCGTCTTCACCGCCACCGACATCCGCATCATCAAGACACCAGTGCGGGCGCCGCGGGCCAACGCGACCGCCGAACGCTTCGTCGGCAGCGTCCGACGCGAACTCTCGACCGCACCCTGATCATCAACCAGCGGCACGCCCCCACCGTGCTCGACGAGTACCAGCACCACTACAACAGCCATCGGCCACACCGCGCGCTCGGCCAGGCCGCTCCCCTACGATCACTCCCCCAGCCGACCACGAGCGCGACAACAGGCGTCCAACGCCGCGACCGACTCGGTGGACTGCTCCACGAGTATCAGCAGGTCGCGTGACCTGGGCAGCGAATCTGGCACCCACAGGCCCCGATTCTCCAGCCCACAGGGAGCCGCGGCCTTTCTCGCCACCTTCGGCACCCAACTTGCCGACGCCATCACCCCGTCTGCAGAGTGAAATGATCAAGGCAGGCCCCCGGCCACTGGTGCCGAAGGCGACGGTGATGCCCCACAGAAGCTCACTGAGTACCCCAGCCATCGCAGGCGGCGCCGTCTACGCGACAACAGCCAAAGTCAACTTGGCCGTCAGCTCACCGATCCCGTCCTGAACCAGTTACCCAGTCAAGGCTGCGTGACAAGTTCCAGCCAGGGGTAGCACCCCCGGTCGAAGTGGGTGACAAACTGGGCTACTGGCTCCGGATTCGGAATGCACTCGGCATCTGTCTCTGCACCGAGATACATAGTGTCAGCAGCACAAACGCTGATGCCAGCGGTTTTTGTCGCACTTCGTAGATAAGAAGTCAGCGGACACTTGTCATGTTCCCGTCGTTCTCCCGAAGACCCTAACTGGCGAAGAAACATGGCGATGTTCTCAGGCGTTTTGAGGAGTGCAAGCGCTGCAAGGTGCCGCTCGATGACTTCTCGAATCGAAGGGGACCGAGGTGTGTCCGTCTCAACCATCAGAGGCGACCTCAAGTATCTTCCCACAACGTCACAACTCTGCCCTCCAATGCGGCTTCACGCCTCTCAGGCGGCATAACCCAAGACAGCGGCAAGGTACCCAACTGACGTGGGGGCTAGTCACGAAGACTCTCCGCGGTCGGAGTCGACTCCGTCAGACACCCCGACAACTATCAGGGGGTTTGATCGTTAGGGTTCCGTAGATCGGTCGTGGATCGGTTCAAAGCTTATCCATTGACGCAGGACCGACGACGATGCGACGACGTCACAGTGATCGTTGTGATCCCGTGGGCTTGTCCGGCCTCAACAATATTCTGCGTGAGCAGACAGACGGGTCCGCGGGCCGACTGATCTTGGGTGTGAAGTGTCGAGAACCCTGGCACTGGACCTGATCAGCGCTTTCACATCCAGCCGCGCCCCCTACAGCCCGAACTCCGACCAGCATGATCGCTCGCTGTGGCTCTTCGACTCGCCTTCCTGATGCTCGCGCTCATCGCGACGCAGCAACCCCCACCAACACCTCAAGCATGAAGATCACAAAGACCTGAACTGGCCCCTTGTCCCCCAGGCTCGACCAGAGCGTCTGCCGACAGCCGCCATGATGCGCTGAGCTGCAGGAACTGTCTTGACAGACGTTCGCGAATCTCGCCGGATCTGAGTCCGTTGCGGTCAGCGTTGCTGTCAACCGGGCCCACCCGACAGCCACTCTCGCGTGGAGAGCCGAGCCTGGAGCGGCGGCGATCAGATCACAAGACGGAGCCAGATGTCACGCCTACTATGCTTATCGCTGAGTTTGATCTTTGTTTAGCGACTAGTGTGCCGCTCGTGCTTCCGACAGGTGCTTCTCCCTGATTTCTTCCGTGATCGACTCCGGCAGTCCGCCGCTGTCGCTCCGTACGGAGTGCAGCCATTCGAGCTGGTTTTCGTCATGGATCGCGTACGGGAGTTTCGAGGAAGCTCGGCCGAACAGTCGGAAGACCGTGACGTCACCCTCCGCCGCGCCTTGCTCGTCCATCGACTGAAACGGCGAGAACGTGAGCTCACGGACGCGGGGTTTATCGCCGGGGCGGACGTCGTTGATCGCTTTCGCGAGCAGCCTGTCGGGGGTCGTGCTGATGTACAGCCGGAACTTGGTGATGGCGGCCAGCTTGCGCAACGGGACGCACTGGTACTCGTCGAAATCGGCGAGGATGTCGCTGATGAGCCCTGAGAGCCGGTCGGCCTCTTCTCTTCCGACGAGCCGACGGGCCATGTGTTCCGTGAGCGTGAAGTCGGGCTGGCCGGCCGTCACGACGTTCAGGTCGGGCCCCGTGATCGGAACCAGTTCGCCGCGCCGGGTAGGCAAGCAGCTCGTTCCAGAAGATCTCGTCGGCCATGCCACGCTCCCGAGTCCGGCATGCACAACCGCGGGTAACGACAGGGTAACGGCCATGGCAAGGCCCACCCCTACGCTTGGAGGAGTCGGACGTGCCGACCGGTAAAGACGGCGAGGAGAGCGTCACCTCCACGTGATCCACCAGTCCGGCGGCCATCAGCGCCCGGTTCATCGACGGACAGGCTGCCGTGTGAGCGCAACGCGACCGAGGCAACCGCTCCCGCCTGGGCGAGGCGCTCGGTGTAGCGCTGGCCGATCCGCCGGCACGCACCAACACGGGTCAGCGGATCCTGCTTCGCACCGAGCACCATCCGCACCGCGCGCTCACGCAGCTCATCGGGGTACTTCCTCGGCGCCACCATCGATCTCGTTCCTCCAGGCTTGACGGTCTCCATCAAACCCGGCGCGAGACGGCGGGCTGATCACTCACCGAATCAACGTGGCGACCAGTCACACGCGGCGAAGATCCTCAACTGCGCAATTGTGACTTCCATGCCATCCAGTCAGGGGAGCATGCCGCTCCCATTCCCCTGCTGCAACGCAGCCGGCTTGTCCCAGGCTGCGGTCTGACTCGACGGAGACGTGCCCCGACTGGTGCTGGAAGTCGGCATGTCTACCGCTGTCCCGCTCCCCAAGGAGGTGGCCGGCAGTGGGCCTCAGTACATCGGTAGCGACTACCGATGCCCGCGCTCCCCCACGTTCTCGACGCTGTGCTCGTCCCGACCGGGTCGTCGAGCCGCGCGATCCCCGTGACACCCAACCTCCGAGGAGGCATATATGACCATCACCGCCGACAACACTCGCGTGCCGGACGACGTCCAGGAGCGGATCCACGAGGCCCACCGCCGGCGCGCCGCCGCGGAGCAGCGCGAGGTCACCTCCGCGCTGCAGGAGCTGCGGTCTCGGTACCGCGCCGAGTGGTCCCGGCTGATCACACCGGCTGCGGCGCAGTCGATGCGCGAGTTCTCCGCGGCTCATCGGCCCAAGGGCAGGGCACACGGGGACGCCGAAGCCCGTAGCCGGTTCCACGCCGCCGGCCTGGCCCACGCCCGAGAGCTCGGGGTCGACCTCGGCGCCCTCGACCGGTTGCGCGAGGACGGCCGGCGCCGGTATGCGGCTATCGCCGACCGCAGCACGGCGGCCACCGCGGGGTCGCTCTCGACCGGCGAGGGGGCGTCGGCGGCGGGGCCGGCGATGTCCGCGGCGGCGACGCAATCGGTCTTCTACGCTCCGTGGCACGGCTCCTGGCAGCCGGGAACGTGGCGTTCCACCACCGACCCGAGCCACACCACGTGGACCGACCAGGTGCCTAGCCACTTCGTCCCGAACAGCGGGCGACTGGGTAGCCGCATCGGGTTCAACCGTCGCCCCGCCGACAACGACGACTCCGCGTACATCAAGCACAGCTGCGGTGTGCTCGTCAACTACACAATGCCGTCCACCAGCCGGCTGGAGATCGGCATGGGCATGACCCGGCAGTTCGGAAGCCACTTCATCGACACCGACGATGAGTTCGGTTACTCGTGGAGCGAGTGGAACATTCGCGAGACGACGGTTGCCGAGGTCTACTGGGACTGGAATGACTGGAGCGCGGACAGCCGCGCGACCAATCAGGTCGCGTGGACCCACGGCGGAGGCTTCCTGGAGGAGTGGGAGGACACGGTTCCAATCCCGGCCGGCCAGTTCCGCGCGGCGTACATGTACAACCCCAACGTGGTGTTCCCGGCCGGCCACACCGTGGTGGTGTTCGCCGGCGTGGAGCTGTCGGTGGACGCCTGGGTGGACGACGTGGCGGTGCGCGCCACGCTCGACGCCGCGTGGCTGCTCAACTGGATCACGATCAAGCCGAGGTGACGGTCGGGAGTCCTATGAGGTTCCAGGACCTGCCCGCGGCGTGTAATCAGCGGCTTCAGGCTGCGGGCTCGTACTGGTTGATGACGCCGCCGAGGATCGGTCGACGCCGACCGGTGAACTCCTGCACCAGCTCACCCGCGATTCCAAACCCGCAGACCGCCCAGAACAGCGACAGGCCGAGCCGGCAGGTTCGGCCTGTCGCCGATGTCCTGAGACATCACAAGGACGGGCCGACGAACCCCGCAATGAATCTCTCGGACTGCCGTAACAAATGAGGCGTCGCCGGCGAGCCGCGGAACATGCCACGAGCGGGGCTCACCACGATCGCGGCACTAATCAGCGCCGTAGCCGGCGCTATTGCGATCATGGTCAGCCCGCTCATCTCCAACCCGATGCCGCTCGCCATCACGGGCGCCGCACTCGTCGTGTGTGGCGTGATCGCGCTACTCGCCACCGAGTGACCAGCACCATCACGGCGGCCACGATCCACCGGACATGGCGGCGATGGCGGCTGCTGCACGGAGGGAGCTAGAGCGGCGGCGGGCGGAGGGCCGCCAGGGGTCGACGTAACAACGGCATCATGTCACACGACGGTAACGGTTGACCGGGTGCGCGACGCGTCCCCTCCCGCTTCCAGGCTCGGTCGGCCCGACCTCGTGTCGGGGTGAAAAGGGCCCGCCCCGCCTCGGAATCATCGAGGCGGGGCGGGTGTCGCCAGCCCGGTGTTCGAGACCCCCGAACCCCCTCGCAGCGACCTTCCCTTATCGCCAGGTTAGGTTGACCGTTACAGCATCGTGTTCCGGATCGTCAAACTGAGTCGTGGCAGGTCGAGGCAACAGAGCGCATGCTGGCTGTGCTCGGGTTCCCCTCGGCGTCAGTAGCGGGTCATGGAACTGTGTCGGCAGATGACCCATTGGGTAACTGTTGGGCCAGTCACACCGAGTTGACAATCATGCATCCCAACGTCGTCTACCCGTGGTATCCGCTACAGCGGGGCGGACACATCGATGAAACGCAGCTCGCTGACAACCGGGCGCTGGGATAGCGACCAGGGTGCCCCCGTCTTCAACGCCGTCGTGGCAAGGTCCGCGGTCCTCACCGGATGATCGACACCATCTCCAGCACCGCAGCGGCAACGTCACCGTCGATGTGTGCCCGGGTCCGCGCCTGGTCCGGCTCGACCATGCGGACACAAACTCGCCACAGCAGATCTGCGTCGATCGTCAGCACTGCACCACCGGCTACCGCTGGAGCCCGCCGCCACCCTTCCTCGCTGCGCACCCAAGTCCAGCTCCCGACGTCGGTGGCGATCGTTAGGGCGGAACCGCTCCGATCGGCCAAAGTGAGGGGTACGGCGTGCAGGAAGGTGTCGAGGATCGCCCATAGGGTGGCCGGCTCGGTGCCGCCTGGGCGCCCGGTCGCCTCCCGGATCTGCTGCTGGTGGACCCAGTACTCCGTGGCGTCGCGGGCGCAGTCCAGCCAGACCGGAGCCGGGCCGGGCCCCGCCCAGGACACCGGCTCGCCGAGGGCGTCGGGGTCACGGCTCGCCCAGAACGTCACGACCTGCTCCGTGGTGACGGTCAGCAGGTCGATCAGAACCCGCGTACTGGCCCGTCGTGTGGCGTTGACCCACTGCCCGTTGAACCTGTGGATGAAGGCCGGAAGCGGCTCGCCCGGGCCGGGAGCGTCGACCTGGTGCCCGTCTCGGCCGCGGGCTAGACGGGACACGTCGTCGCCGAGAATGTGCGCCACCACGTCACGCACAACCCACGGCGCCGCAACGGTGGGCTGCTCCCACTCCACCGCCGACAGCGCACGTAGCAGATCCAGCAGGTCGGCTCGGTCCCGCGCCATCAGCCACAGCAGATTCCGATCAACGTCGAACGACGACATTGAACCCCGGATTCCCTGAAGGGTTGGTTCTCCCGCCGACGGTTGCTCGGCGGGTGTGTTCTGACGGTAGTGCAGGGTTTCGTACTCGACCGACGGAAGTTGCCGATCATGCTGTGGTTGTTGAACCAGTCGACCCAGCTCAAAGTCGCGAGTTCGAGGTCGTCGACGACATGGAAGAGTCCGTCGCGGCGGACGCGGACGCACTCGAGCTTGTCGAGCCTCGATGATCGAGTCGGCCAAGGCGTTGATGCTCCTGTCGCCCACCGAGCCGATCGAGGCGACCGCGCCGGCGTCAAGCAACCAGTTGGCGTAGCGGATAGCGGGTACTGCCCGGACTCAACCGGTCGTCGCAACGACGGATTGTGTTGAGCCGAGCGTGAGTGTTCGTCGAGGGCTTCGGCGGTTGTCTTCCAGCCGAGTGTCTTGCGGGGTCGGCTGTTGAGATCGGGTTCGCTGCGGTCCGGACCAGGGCGGAGTCCGCGTCGGCGTAGGCGTCGGCCACGGCAGGCCCGAGGAACTCGACGACGACGGCCCGCGCCGCGGCCGGCTCCTCGTTGATCCGGTTCCCGATGCGTCGCCCCAGTTCCGCGGAGATCGACTTCACTGGGAAGTCGAGGCGTCCGGAGCCGGGCTCCATGTTCCCGCCGGTGATCGGGATGGCGAACTCGCTCCACACCACGCCGCACAGCATGTGCAGCACCGTCTGGGTGCGCATGAGCAGGTGGCGCCAAGCCCAGTCCAGCTCGCCGGCCACCTCGACGCCCTTGCCGGGCAGCTCGGGGGCGTCGAGCCAGTGCCAGATCCGGCCCTCCTCCCGCTTCACGCGGGTGACCGCGGCCGGCCTGGTCGCTCAGTCCACGGTGCCGAGGTTGGCGGCTGACCGCCGCCAACCCGGGTAGAACGCGGTCCGACCGAGCGCGACCCCGCCGGCGTCACGGTCGGTCGCACGACCGCGGCATCGAACGAGCGGCGGTAGGCGTCCGTGGCGAACAGCTCCTCCGTCATCGGCGCGACCCTACGCGGCCGGCCCGGCTGCTCCCGCTCACCTCGGCCGGTGTCACGCCGCCGCCGGTGCCGCCGCGGCAGCCGCCCGCTCGCGCCATCCCCGCCGCAGGCGCAGCTGCCGCCGGCGGCGGGCCGCGGGGGCCGGGGCCGATCCGCGGGCGACCGGGGCCACGGCGGGCGCCTCGGTCCGGGCGGCGCGGCGTGCTCCCGCCTCGGCCAGCAGCACGTCCCCGGCCGCGAGGAGGTGGGGGAACTCGATGAGCTCGGCCAGGTCGAGCTCATCGACCGAGAAGACGACTCCGGTATCCATGGGGGCAGCTCCCTCCTGCTTCGACCCGCAGACCGTGTCGCACACCCGTCGCCCGCCGCGTCGGGAACGCCTACCCATGTCCGCGGGCCGGGCTACCCAGCCCGGGACGGGCGCGGACGGGGTCGAGCGGCGGCGCGGTGCCCGCGCACGAGAAGGAGGGACCAACGACGCGCGGTCTGGGTGTCGCGTCCCTCGAGATGGGCGGCCGGCACCGATGGGCGACGGCCTCGGTGTCGTGACGCTGGGCGGCATCCCTTCCGGCACCAGGAGACCTGACATGCGAACCGCCACCGCGTCCCGCCCGGCCAACCTCGTGCCACCTCCGCCGGACGTGCGCCGGGTCCAGCGCCGGACGCTGGCCGTGCTGGCGGTCACGCAGGTCTTCGGCGGCGCCGGCGTGAGCACCGTCGCCACGGTCGGCGGGCTGACCGCGGCGCAGTTGTCGGGTTCGGCCACCGTCGGCGGTCTGGCCCTGACCGCGGGCGCCCTCGGCGCGGCACTCATGGGCCTTCCCCTCGCACGCACGGCACAGCGGGCGGGGCGCCGGACGGGCCTGCGGCGTGGCTACCTGATCGCCACCACCGGTGCGGTCAGCGCCGCCGTCGCGGTCGCGGTCGGGAGCTGGCCCCTGCTCCTTGCGGCCTCGGTCCTGCTCGGCGCGGCGAACGCGACCACCCTGGCTGCCCGCTTCGCCGCCACCGACCTCGCTCGGCCGACGCAGCGCGGTCGCGCCCTGTCGGTGGTGCTGTGGGCGACGACGACCGGCGCCGTGACCGGGCCGAGCCTCGCGGCACCCGCCGGACGGCTGGCGACGGCCATGGGCGCGGTGCCCGCGGCCGGACCGTGCCTCCTGTGTGCGGCCCTGTTCGGTGCGGCCGCGCTCGGCGTGCACGCGGGCCTGCGACCCGACCCGCTGCTGGTGGCCCGGACGCACCGGGCCGAGCAGACGGTCCCACCCGCCCGGTCCCGGGCGCGGCCGGGGTGGACGCTCGCCACCACCGCCGTGGTCGTCGCGCAGGCGGTGATGGTCGGGCTGATGGCGATGGCCCCGCTGGACCTCGCGCACGGTGGCGCGGACCTGCGCGTCGTCGGCCTGACGATCAGCGCGCACGTGGGCGCGATGTACGCGCTGAGCCCACTGTTCGGCTGGCTCAGCGACCACGTGGGGCGGCTGCCGGTCCTCGGGCTCGGCGCCGGCCTGCTGATCGCGGCGGCGGGCGTCGGTGCCGCCGCACCCCCGCACGCGGTGCTGCAGCTGACCTGCGCCCTGACCCTGCTCGGCACGGGCTGGTCGGCGGTGCTGGTGAGCGGGTCCGCGCTGCTCGTCGACGCCGTACCGGCCGCCGAGCGACCCCGTGTGCAGGGCCGGACGGACGCCCTGATGAACCTCGGCGGCGCGCTCGGCGGCGTCATGGCGGGGGGATCGTCGGCGCGACCTCCTACGCCACCCTGTGCGCGGTCGCGACCACCCTTCCCGCGCTCGTGCTGGTGGCCGTCGTCCGGCGGCTGCGCCGCCCGCGCTGACGGCCAGATCAGCACCGGCCAGCCGCCCGGCCGTGGCCGCGCTGAGCGGAGTCACAAGCGGCAAGGCCGGCCCGGACGCGCCCGAGACCGACGGCGACATCGACACCGCCTCCGGCGGGAACGATTCGGGGGACTCACACGAACCCTTCCGGCGGAACCACCGTGTGCGGGTCGGGCGGGTCACGTCGCCGCATCGGGGTGCCTCGACGTCGCGGCCTGGATCGCCTGGCCGTGGGCCTGGTCCAGCTCCTCCCAGCGCGACCGCGCGTACTCCGCCGCGGCTCGCAGCCGTACGCCGGTGCCCTGGAAGTGCGGCATGACGTGGCGGGCGAACAGCTCGTAGCTGCGCGCCGTGGCGTCGGGCCGAGCCCATTCGTGGTGCATCAGCAGGAACGGGCCGAACCCTCCGGACTCAGCCTCCAGCCGCTCGATCTGCTCGATCGCGTCGGCGGGCGTGCCGATGACGCCCATCCCGCAGTCGGTCACCCACACCACGCGCTCGGCAAAGGTCGACCCGGCGGCGCGCAGGTGAGGTGCGGCCAGCACGTGCTGGGTGTAGTCCGCCCAGTCGTCGAGGCCGTACCGCACGTCCTCGATCGCCTGCTCGCGCGTCTCGGCTAGATGCACCGGACCGACGAGCCGCCACCGGCCGCGCTGCGGGGTGTGCCCGTACTCCGCCCCGCGCCGTTCCATCATGTCCCAGTGGCGTGCCAGGGTGGCGAACCCGTCCGGGGTCGTCGCGCCCAGCGACAAGAGTGAGGCACCGATCCGCGCCGCCGCGCGCGGACCGGTCGCCGACGCCACGGCGGCGACCGCGACCTCGAAGTCGCTGTAGGGCGCGAGCTGCGTCATGGCGTCGACGAGGGTGTAACGGTCCGTCTTCGCGGTCACCCGCTCCCCCCGCAGCAAGGCCGCCAGCACTTCGACATCCGCCTCGAACGCCGCTCGTTGCTCGGCCAGCGGCAGCCCGATCATCGCCGCGTCCGTCGGCAGCGCACCAGGCCCCAGACCAAGCATGAAGCGGCCGCGGGTCAGGTGGTCGAGGAACAGCGCACGCTCGGCCGTCCACAACGGGTTGTGGTACGGCAGCGAGACGACGCCCGTGCCGAGCCGCAGATGACGGACGTGGTTCACGGCATGGGCGATAAACAGGAACGGGTCGGGGATCAGCTCAGACCCGCAGGAGTGGTGCTCGCCAATCCACGCCTCCGCGAACCCGAGCGCGTCCGCGAGCCGCAGGACGTCGAGGTCGCGCTCGAAGGCCGCGGTCGGGTTCTGTCCGGCCGGGCAGTGGTACGGCGCAAGGAAGATGCCGAAGGACTTCCGGGACAAGTGACCCTCCTTCTCGAGGTGGTGGATCAGTCGGATCGGCGGGCAAGGCGGGCGGCCTCCCGCCGGCTGGCAACGCCGAGCTTGGTGAGAATCGCAGAGACGTGGTGGTCGACGGTCCGGATCGAGAGCACGAGCCGGGCGGCGATCTCGGCGTTGGTGAGCCCCTCGCCGAGCAAGTGCAGCACGTCGACCTGACGCTCGGTCAGCCCAGCCGGGTGCTCCCGGGCGAACGCCCTCGGCCCGCGCGGGATGCGCGTGACGCCGAGGTCGCGCAGCCGCGCCCGGACCAGCCGAGCCGCGGGGACCGCGCCCAGATCGTCGAGCACAGCAAGGGCCTCGAGCGTGGGCTCGCGCAACCCCGAGTCGGCCAGCTCCAGCGCCCGCTCGTACGGGTCGCCGACCCGCCGCCACTCCTCCGCCGCGCCCGCCCAGTCACCCCGCAGCCCCAACAGGTATTCCGGTGGGCAGCCGGCGAACTCGCGCACCGGCCAGCCGCACCGCTTCATGTACCGCAGCAGCTCGCCGCGGTACCGGCCAACTCCGGGGCGGTCGGTGCGGGCGAGGAGCAGCTCGGCCCGCTGCCGCTGCGCCGCCGGGTCACCGTCGAGCCAGGCGCGCTCGATCAACGCGATCCCGGCAGGCACGAGCACCGGCAGGATGTCGGTACGCAGGCCCAGCTGCCAGGCGCGGTCGAGCAGCTCGTTTGCCTCGGGATGACCGCGCCGCAGCAGGAGCCGCCCCAGGTGCGGCAGCGTCTCCCGACCCAGGATGCCCGCTTCGGGCGCGGCCCGTAGCAAGTTCCGCAGCCCCTTCTCCGCGTCGTCCCAACGCCCCTCCTGGACGCACAGCTGGTGCAGGTGCGCTTCAAGGGTGAAGCCGTGCGACCGCAGGTCGGTCTCGCGGGTCCGGGCGAGACCGGCGTCGGCGAAGCTGCGCACGTCCGCGTCGCGTCCGAGCCGGCGCGCCGCCTTCACTAGCGCGGTGTAGCCGAGCGCGGCGAACTCGCGCTGGCCCCGAGCCGTCGCGTCGGCGACACCGCGCTGCACGAGCTCCAGGCCGGCCTCGTCGCCGAGGAAAGCCAGGCCGAGTCCTCGGTAGATCGTCCACGCCGCGTCGAGTGGATCCCCGGCCGGGTGCCGGGCAGCCAGGTCGGCCAGCTCGGCAAGGCCCTCCTCCTCACGATCGCTCAGCACGTTCAGGAAACCGCGGTAGCTGCGGGCCAGCGCGAGCGCCTCGGGATCCCCGGCCTGCTCGAGGAGGGCCACCGCGTCGTCAACGGCGGACCGGGCCTCGGCCACCTCCGCATCGAGATACAGGTGCCAGGCGAGGGTGACCATGGCCCTGCCCAGCGCGGACTTCTCCCCGAGGTCACGACGCAGGTCAACCGCGTGCCGTGACAGCCGGACGGCGTCGGCGAAGCGCAGGGCGTTGTAGAGCTCCCACGCGTGCTCCTCGGCCACGGCCGCGCGCTCGGCCGGGTCCAGCAGGTCCTCGTGCGGTCGCAGCTGCTCGTAGTGGGCCAGTGCCTGGCGGTGGGCGCCGGCGCGGGTGGCCCGGCGGGCCGCCGCCGGGCCGTGGGTGGCAATGGCGGTGGCGTCCTGGCAAAGGACGGCATGGTGCAGGACCCGGGCCTCGTCGAGCGGGTCCTGGCGGAGCAGGGCGGCCAGCACCGACCGGCCAGCGGCCTGCCGCTGCACTGCCGGCATCCCGTTGACGACCGCCAGCCGGGCAAGCTCGTGACGGAACGCCAGCGCGCCGTCGTGCACCTCGACGATGCCGCGGCGCTCCGCCGGCACGACATCACCGGCCCATCCCGGGTGCAGCGCGTCGAGTAGCGGGGTCTCCAGGCGGGTCGGCACCACGGCGAGCAGGTCCAAAAGCGCCCGGGACGCCTCGGGAAGTGTGCCGACGCGCGCGAGCACGGCGTCCCGGACCGACGCGGGCAGCCCCTCGTCCTGCGCGGCGAGCAGCTCGGTGACGAAGAAGGGATTGCCGCCCGTCCAAGCGTGCAGGCGGACGCCAGCTCCGAGCTGTCCGGCCAGGGCCGACACCGCTCGGGCCGACAGCGGCCCCAGCGCGATCCGCCGGCCCGCCGGGCGCCGCACCCGGCCGAGCAGTCGAAGCAGCGGTGACTCGGGTGGCACCTCGTCGTCGCGGTACGTCACAACGATCAGCGCCGGATGGTGCTCCACGCGCCGCGCCAGGAACGCGAGGGCATCGATCGTGGCGTCGTCGGCCCAATGCACGTCCTCGACGACGAGCACCGACACCGGGGAGGCGATCTCCGCGAGCAAGGCCTCGAAGAAGTCCTGCATGTCCCCGGCAGCCAGTGCGGTCCGCAGCTCCGCCCGGGCGCCAGGCGCGAGGTCGTGGAACGGGCCCAGCTCCCGCGGGGTGACGAGGTCGTCGCACGCGCCACGGAGGATCCGGACCGCCCTATTGCCAGATAGGCTCGCCAGGAAGGCACGAACCACGCTCGTCTTGCCAATCCCCGCCTCCCCCATGATGAGCACCAGGCGTCCCTGGCCGCGGGTGGCGTCCGCGAGCGCATCATGCAGCTCGTCCAGTGCGGAGTCCCGCTCGAGCAGCCGGTCCACGTCCCACCTCCGCGTCGTCGGTGCTCCGGCCCGCAGCGCCGGCTGTGCCCACTCTGGCCGTGCGACCAGCCGCGCGCATCGGCGGCAGCGCACCCATGTCGTGGATCGGTAGTGCCTAGAAGAAGAGCGTCGCCCACCAGTGATCTCGTCATCCGGTGGGCGAGCTTCCGAGCGGATCAGTGTCACAACGCCTACGCGCGGGCCGGGCGAGCGCAGGGAGGGAGAGCGGTGATCGGCGCCGCTGCGGCGGTGGCCTATGCAGATCTTGGAGCCCCGTGCATCCGCGCATCCGCGCTGGCGCTGCGGCCGCGGGACCGCCCGTCCTCGAGGAAGACCGCCCGTCCGGTGAACGCGTCCGAGCTGCTCAGCCGGATGCTGAAGGGCGATGTCCCGGCCGGCGTGGTGATCATGCCCGCGCCGTCGAACCCGCCGCCGGCCGTACCTGCTTGACGTACCCCTGCAGACGGTCCCCGTCGGTGGAGCTTCCGCGCAGCTCGCCGTCCGCCAGCACGTCCACGGCGAACAGCCCAGCCAGCCTCCTGGGCCGGGTGCGCGCGGAACGGGGCGGTGCGTCCGGTGCGATCGCCACGTCGATCGTGCCTCCCCGGGTGGTCGCGCTCAGCCGGGCCGTCGTGCCCGCCCGGCCCGGGAACCACGGATCCGCTGGGTCAGGGAGACGGCGCCCGATGCCGGACACCGGGACGGTGCTCTGCTCAGTCCAGCTCGCAGTTCGTCTCACCCTCCGCATTGCAGATGTCCTGACCCGGGCCTCCGTTGGCGTTGTCGGTGCCCGGTCCGCCGATCAGCTGGTCGTTCCTCGGGCCACCGATCAGGAGGTCGCTGTCCGTGTCGCCGTTCAGCACGGAGGGCAGGGTCGTCTTGTTGTCGAGCACGTCGACACCCCCGCCGCCGTTGGCGTTGATGTTTTGCACCCCCCGACAGTGGACCACCCTCGTGTCGATCTGGATGCACCCGGGGCCGGCGGTCATTGAGGTGCTGTTGAGCTCGCGCACCTCGACGAGGTTGCCCACCGGCTCGAACCGGAGGCTGTTCGCCTCCGGCCCGCCCGAGAGGATCAGGTTGCCGAAGCTGACGCTGACCGTGTCGGCGGCGAAAGCCGGGGTGGCGAGCGCGACGGTGCCCGTGAGGCTGGCGGCGGTGAGCGCGGCAGCGACCACCGCGCGGTGGATCCGTGTGGTCATGATGAGTCCCCCTCGTGGGATCGGCGAGCCCTGTGTGAGCTCGTCAATGCAGATGCACGGGGGGAGGTCAGCGCCCGTTCACGCCGGGCCGGCGGTTGGGGTCATTAGGGGTGTTACCACGAAGGAGCCCGTCGTGGTGGCATGCTGTGTCCAACAAGAGTCGACGGCCTGTCGGACCGTGATCCTCGACCTCGAACCCAGGTCCTCCTGCGGCCACAGCCAGGATGTCGGCGTCGAAGCCCGGGGCCAGCCTGCCCTTCCTGCTGCCGACCCCGCAGGCCCGCGCCAACACGCTGGTCACAGCAGCCAACGTCTCCACCGTGCTGAAGCGGCGGAGGTCGGTGCCCTTGGGGAAGTATTGGCGCACCAGCCCGTTGGTGTTCTCGTTGGTTCCGCGCTGCCAGGGGCTGGCCGGGTAGGCGAAGTACACGCCCTGGTCGAACAGGGTGGCGAGCCGGTCGTGCTGGGCCATCTCCGAGCCTTGATCCCAGGTCAGGGTCTGGCGCAGGTGCTCAGGTAGCCCGGCGAGTCGCCGCTGAAGGGCTTGCCGGCAGGCGGTCGCGCTGTGCCCGTCGGGCAGATGGACCAGCAGCAGGTAGCGGCTGCGCCGGTCGACCAGGGTGCCGATCGCAGATCGACTACCCGGGCCGACGATCAAGTCGCCTTCCCAGTCTCCGAGCCGGGCGCGCTCAGACACCTCAGCCGGGCGGGCGTCGATCAGCTTCGCCGGGGCAATGAACCGGACCTGCCGCGCCATTGCCCTGCGCCGTCGTTTCCGCAGCGGCCGCCCGGTCCGCAGGCGGCGGGTCAATGTCCTGCTCAGCCCGCCCTTTCCGCCGTGGTAGAGCGCCTGGTAGATCGTCTCGTGGCACAGGTGCCAGTCCGGCCGGTCCGGATACCCGCTGCGCAGGTGCGCGGCGATCTGCTCCGGGCTCCATTCCAGCTCGAGCTTGGCCTGCACGATCTGGCGCAGCTGCTCGTCGCGGCTGAGCCGGTTGCGGCGCGGGCGTCGGGCGGCCTCTCGGGCGCGGGCATGAGCGAGGTCGCCGTCGTAGTTGCGGTCGTGGCCGCGCCGGTGGCGGCGCAGCTCGCGGCTGATCGTGGACGGGTTGCGGCCGAGCTCGGCGGCGATCCGCCGCACGCCCAGACCGAGCCGACGCAGGGTGGCAATCCGCTGGCGCTCCAACAGCGACAGGTAACGCCCCGACCGGCTGGCTTCGCCCCGTCGCACCGGTGGCAGCCCGCCGGTCTCGGACCGCCACCCGATAGCCGGTTTTGCGCCGATCCTGAGCGCCTTGCACGCCGCGACGGTCCCGACGCCGAGGCGAGTAGTCGCCAGTACTCGGCTTCCAACTCCAACTGCCGCTTGCGGCCCCGCCGTGCCATCTCCACACCCCTCGTCTAGCAGGTATGTTGCGACAAGCTCTGGAACCCGCAGAACGCTAGGGGGTCAGATTTCAGGATCCGTCGACAACTGGTGGTAGCCGATAAGCATGATCAGTCGCCGTGGCCCTCCGACTCGCCTCACTCATGCTCGGACGCGTGCTGAGCTGGCTCGTGCTGCTCGCCCGATCCGACGCGGCCAAGGACGCCGAGAGCCTCGTGCTGCGGCACGAGGTCGCGGTCCTGCCCCGACACAATCAGCGCCCGCCACTGACTTGGACCGATCGGGGACTGTAAGAACGTCGGCTCTGCCACAGAAGAGGTGGCGCTCCCGATGCTGCTGACACCCTTGGCCGTTCGAGAGCGCTCCAGAGCGAGAACTGGCCAAGGTTCGACGCGGCACATCACTCAGTGCGGGCACCGCCGGTCAAAGCGGTGACGAGGAGTCCGTTCGTGCGGGCGTAGTCGACGGCCTCGTCCAAGCTCATCGCCCGCCCTTCTGCCCATGCTTGAGCGATGCGCTCCTCGGGGTGTGCCGCACGGGCGGCTCGCCGTAGGTCGGGGAGGTCGGCGAACTCGGGGGGAACCTGGCCACCGGCGGACTCGGTGAGCGCTTCGGCGGCGCCGGCCAGACGAAGGGCACGGATGTGGTGCCCGAGCCGGTTCTCCAGGGCGGCGAGGTTGTCGAGCGTGATCGCGACGGCGGTGCGGTAGCCAATGGGAGCCAGTCCCTGCAGGGCTTCCAGGAAGCACGAGCGAGCGGTGTCGAACTGCCCCAGCTCGCGGGCTGCCCGGCCCAACTCGCTGAGTGCGTCCACCAACCCGAATGCGTCGCCCCGCTCACGATGCCGCCGGACGCTGTCGTGGGCCAGGTGCCGGGCGGTGGCGTAGTCCCCGGCGAGCCCGGTCATCATGGCCAGTGCCCACTGGGTGTCGGCGACGCCGACGGCGTTGCCGACGCTTTCGAACATCTCCCGGCTCTTCTCGAACAGCTGACGCGAGTGCGCCTTCGTCGGAACGAGACCGTAGGCGAAGGCGAGGTCGTAGGTGGCCTGTGCCCGGTTCGCCTGGTCGCCGACCTCGTCGCAGATGGCGGCCGCCTCCTCGTAGGCGGCTCGTACCGCCGCCACGTCGCCCTGCCAGTAGGCGAGGCCGCCTGCGGCGGACAGGGCCTTGGCCCGCGCGACCGTCCGGCGGGCGGCCGACGGCAGATCCAGCACCGCGGCTGTCCACCGCCGCCCTTCGGACAGGTGGCCGTCCAGGTGCCAGAAGCGCCACAGGGCGCCGACGATCCGCAGCCCGATGTCGGCGTCGTCGTGTTCGATCGACCAGCGAAGCGCCGCACGGAGGTTCTCGTGCTCGGTCTGCAGGGTGACGACCGACTGCACGAGCTGTGGGCCGCGCATGCCCGGCTCGGCGTCCTCGGCGACGCGGAGGAACCACTGCGCATGGCGGCGTTCGGCGCCGGTGCGGTCGTCTTCGACATTGAGCCGGTCCAGGGCGAACTCCCGGATCGTCTGCAACATGCCGAAGCGGACCTGTCCGTCGCCGGTGGGAACCGGGAAGACGAGGCTGGTGTCCGCGAGCACGGTCAGACCGGTCAGGACATCCAGGCCGGCTTCCTCGCCGGCGCAGACAGCGGCCGCGGCCTGCGGCGTGAACCCGCCTCCCAGCACGGAGACCCGGCGGAACAGGCTGCGCTCGCTGGCGGCGAGTATGTCGTAGCTCCAGCTGATCGCGGCGCGCAGGGTCTGCTGGCGAGCGGGGAGGTCGCGTGCGCCGGCCTCGAGCAGCGGCTCGTGGCGGTCCAACCTCTGCAGCATCGCCACGGGCCCCAGGACGGCGGAGCGTGAGGCGGCGAGCTCGATGGCGAGCGGGAGCCCGTCGAGCCGGCTGACGAGCTCCGCCACGGCCGGCGCGTTCTGCTCGGTGAGGGTAAATCGAGGCGCGGCCGCGGCGGCCCGCTGGGTGAACAGTGCCACCCCTTCGACCCGTGCGAGGGTGTCGAGCGACCCCGGGCCCGGGTGGGCGGTCTCCAGTGGCCCGAGCGGGACGACTTGCTCGCCACGGACGCGAAGGGGCGCGCGGCTCGTCACGAGGACTGTCAGTCCGGTCGCCGCCGCCAGCAGCTGCGTGACGATGGGCGCCGCGTCCAGCACCTGCTCGAAGTTGTCGAGCAGCAGCAGGAGGCGCCGGTGTCGGAGGTGCTCGTCGAGGGCCTGGCGTACGGGTCGTTCCCAGCCCTCCTCGCGGATCCTCAAAGTCGCGGCGATCGTGGGTACGACGAGGGCGGGATCGGTCACCGGCGCGAGGTCGACGAAGAACGTCCCGTCCGCGTACTCGCCGGACAACGCGGCCGCGACCTCGAGTGCGAGACGGGTCTTGCCCGTTCCTCCGGGTCCGGTGACCGTGAGCAGCCGGGTCGTCGCGAGCAACGCCGTCACGGCGGCCACCTCCGACTTCCGGCCGACGAAGGAGGTGAGCTGCGCGGGCAGGTTGGACCGTGTCCCGCCATCGGCGGAAGCTGTCAGCGCGATCGGTGGCCGCTGCGTCCTTGCGGTGCCGGGGTCGTTACGCAGGATCTGCGTCTCGAGGTCGCGCAGCTGCGGGCCGGGGTCGAGGCCGAGCTCGTCGGCAAGCAGCTCGCGGTACGCGCGGAAGACCTCGAGGGCCTCCCCCACGCGGCCGTCGATGTGAAGAGCCCGCATCAGCAGCTCGACCGGTCGCTCCCGCAGCGGTGCGCGAGCCATGACCTCGCGGGCGGTCGCGATGGCCTCGGTGGCGGCACCGGACTGCACGAACAGCGCGGCACGGTCCTCAAGCGCTGAAATCCGCAGCTCTTCGAGCCGCGCGGCCGCCGGACCGGCGAAGTCGTCGGCGAACTCCCCGTAGGCGGGTCCCCGCCACCACAGCAACGCGTCGTCGAGCAGCGCGCCCGCCCGTACCGGATCTGTCGACCAGACCGAGCGAGCCGCGCGGTAACCCGATTCGAAGCACTGCGCGTCGACGGACGCCGGGTCGACGACCAGAACGTAACCCGGCGGGCGGGTGACGATCGCCGTGCCCACCGGCCCGAGCCGCGTCCGCAACCGGGCGACGACCTGCTGCAGCGCGTTGGCGGGCGCGTCCGGCAGCTCCTCCCCCCACAACGCCTCCACCAGGCGGTGAACGGGAACGACCGAGTTCGGCTCCAGCAGCAGGGCGGTGAGCAGCGCTCGCGGCCGTTGCCCGGACAGAGGGATCGGACCGTCGTCGGCCTCGGCCTGCAGCGGTCCGAGCACTCGGAAAATCATCGTCGGCCACCCCTCGGCGCGAGAGGCGTCAGTCTCGCACCGCCCGCGCGTCAGCGCGATGACCTCGCCATGTCAGCGCCACACCGCACGCTCGATCCACGACGCCGCGACGGGCGGCGACCGAGCAGGAGGACCCGATGTACGACGTGATCGTGGTGGGAGCCCGGTGCGCCGGCGCATCCACCGCCATGCTGCTGGCCCGCCAGGGACACCGCGTGCTGCTGGTCGACCGCAGCACATTCCCCAGCGACCTGCGGCTGTCCACGCATCTGGTGTGGCAGCCCGGGGTCGCGGCGCTGAAACGTTGGGGACTGCTCGACGAGCTCGTCGCATCCGGCTGCCCGCCGATGACGACCGCCGCGATGGACGTGGGTGGGTTCACCGTCACCGGCACGATGCCGGCGGCCGACGGTGTGCGGGAGGCGTACGCCCCGCGACGCATCGTGCTCGACGCGATCCTGGTGAACGCCGCGGTCGAGGCGGGCGCGGAGCTGTGGGAGGGCTGCACCGTCGACGAGCTGCTCACCGACGACAGCGTGGGGGCGGGGCCACAGGTCCGCGGCATCCGCGGGCACCTCCGCGGCGGGCGAACGGTCAGTGCGACGGCAACGGTCGTAGTCGGCGCTGACGGCATGCGCTCCCCCACCGCCGCCCGCGTCGGTGCATCCATGTACTTGGCACGCCCGGCACGGCAGGGCACCTACTTCACCTACTGGAGCGGCCTCCCGAGCCGCGTCAACACGCTCTACCCCCGCCCGTACCGCTCGGTGGTCACCATCCCCACGAACGACGACCTGACGCTGGTGGCCGTCAACTGGGCCATCGACGACTACCGCGCCGTCCACCACGACATCGAAGGCCAGTACCACCAGACCATCGCCGAGGCCGCGCCGAAGCTCGCCGAGCAGCTCCGCGGAGGCCGTCGCGAGGATCGGTGGATCGGGGCTGCTGTGCCGAGCTGGTTCCGCCGCCCGTACGGGCCGGGCTGGGCACTGGTCGGCGACGCCGGCTACCTCAAGGACCCCTGCACCGCGCAGGGCATCACTGACGCCTTCCTCCACGCAGAGCTGCTTGCCAACGCCCTCGACGACGGACTGCGCCACCGCGAGCCGTTCGGCAAGGCCCTCGCGGCGTACGAACGGCAGCGCAACGCGGCCGTCATGTCGATGTACGACTTCACCTACGCCACGTCCGCGCTCGCGCCGCCCACCCCGCAGGAGGAGAGGCTGTTCACGGCCATGCGCGACGACCCCGTCCTCGTCGGGCGCTTCCTCGGAGTCTTCGCCGGGACAGTGGCAGTCCAAGACTTCTTCGCCTCGCCGTCAACGGCCGCCTGACCAACAGATGCCTCCTGGTTGCCCGACCGCAGCGACGGCCAGCACGCCGTCATCGTGCTGATCACCACTCGACACCCCGACAGCAACAACGAAGAAGGAACACAGTCATGACAACAGACACGACACCCGGCACATATCCGGGCACCGACATCCACGTGGAGGCCTGGGGGGACGGGACGCCGGTGGTGCTCGCCCACGGGTCGTTGGCCACCGCGGCCGAGGAGTGGGAGGGGCAGCGACCGCTCGCCGACGAGGGCTACCGTCTGCTGGCGCCGGACCGCCGCGGCTACGGGCGGAGCCCCGCAGCCTTCGGTGAGGACTTCCTGCGCGATGCCGAGGACATCGCCGCGCTGATGGGCGACGGCGCGCACCTGGTCGGCCACTCCTACGGAGGCCTCGGCGTGCTCTTTGCCGCCGCCCGCCGCCCCGAGGCGACCTTGTCACTGGCCCTTCTCGAGCCGGCAGCATTCGCGCTCGGTCACCAGCATCCCGCCGGGCGAGCGCTCGTCGACGAGGTCCGCCGCATGTGGGACCAGGACATCCCCGACCAACAGTGGGTCATCGGCTTCCTCAAGGCGGTCGGCAGCGATCCCGATGAGTTCTCCCCGGACTTCCTTGCTGCTGCACTGCCGCTCGTGCCGGTGCTGCGCCGCGGCCGGCCGTTCTGGCACCCCGACCTGCCACTCGAGGAGCTCGCCGCGGCACCGTTCCCCAAGCTCGTCGTGTCCGGCGGGCACAGCGCGGGGTTCGACGCCATTTGCGACGACCTCGCCGAGCGGATCGGCGCCTCCCGGGCCGTGGTCGCGGGCGCCGGACACGAGATCCAGTTCACCGGCACGCCCATAAACGACACGTTCCTGGCGTACTGGCGCACTACCCGGTAGGCGGGCGGAAGTAGGTAGGGCATCGCTCCATGCCTGCCGGCGCCTCAAGCTTTCACATAGGAGAGAATCTCGGCGACCTTCCCGTGGCGGACTCGCACGACGTCGACTCCTCGGACATGTCCGCCACTGAAGCGGCAGGTCCAGCGCACCACCGCGCGATCGCCGCGGGCGAGCATCTCCTCACCGTCAAAGACCGGAGAGGAGCCGAGGAACTCCGTCATCGCCTGCCGCACCGCCGCTTGGCCCTCGTGGCGTTGCCCGTCAGGGGCCGGCGTGAAGGACTCCCAGACGCAGTCGTCGGTCATGGCCGCCATGAAGGCGTCGATATCACCGCGATCGAACGCGGCATCCAGCCGTCTAACGGCCTCGACCGTTGCGCGGGTAGCCTCGTCGTCCACGCCGTCCCCCGACGTTGCAGTGCGGCCAGTATGCCTCTAAAAACGCGTTGGATCGTGGGCGGCTGTCGTGAAACGGCGCCGGTGATGCGAAACGCCGCCGTACCGGCGGCGAGCCTCGTGGTCCTCCGCCCAGGAGCACCCGCAACGACACTCACAGATCACATACTCGATCTTGCGCACCTCGATGTGGGCCGGCCTGCTCCCGGCTACCCGGTCGTGAGAGGACATGTGCGCGCGCTGGCTCAGCCAGTGAGCACGGGGAGCGCTGCCTCCGCTTCGGGCCTGCGGATGGCCGAGCTGCTGGGGACGCTGTCGCTGTCAGCGGACCTGGGCCTGGGGCAGCCGTTGGAGCACGTGACGTGTGCCTCTGATCAGATGCGGCGAACCTTCCGCTTCAGCGGGGCGAAGGCGGTCAGGACTCCGGCACCGGTTCGTCGACCCGCCGCGTGTGCACCCGCACGCCGCCGACCAGCCGGCCCCCGCTGCCTCTCACCACGCCGAGGCAGGTCTCGGTCCAAAGGTTGAGTTGGATCTCCTTGGCCAGCAGGAGCCGGTTGTAAAGCAGGTGCGAGAGCCGGTCGCCGGGCCGCGCCCACGACTCGATCTCGAAGTGCAGCCCCTCGCATTCTCCCTCGTTGACCCGTCGCGCCCGGAACTCAATCTGCCCGGCCTCCAGGTGCCCGTGCAGCGTCGCGAACCGGATGGACGTGGCGGTGCGGGCGATCACCTGGACCGGGCCGTCCCACGGGCCGGGCATGCGCACCACATACTCGTCGCCGACCCGCATCTCCCCCGGCTCGCCCGCGGTCTTGACGAAGACTGCGGCGTCGACAGGCGTGGCATGGTTCGGGTCGGCGGCCAGATGAGTGACGGCATCCTCCGGTCCCACCTGCGCCCCCTTGATCCATACGGCGTACCTGCGGTGCAGCAGCGTCCCGTAGCCCTGCTCGGGCGTCTGCAGGCTCTC
Source organism: Pseudonocardia charpentierae (assembly GCF_031845345.1). Taxonomy (NCBI): domain Bacteria; kingdom Bacillati; phylum Actinomycetota; class Actinomycetes; order Pseudonocardiales; family Pseudonocardiaceae; genus Pseudonocardia; species Pseudonocardia charpentierae. The sequence continues at coordinate 32,349 of NZ_JAVREJ010000032.1, forward strand.
GCGCTCCACGCCCTCGGGCAAGGGTGGCGGCATGTCGTCCGGACCGCCGACCTCGTCGACGCGGTAGACCGGGGTGATCCGCCAGACGTACCGAAAGGCGATCGCCGTCAGCCCGATCGGCCAGCGGAGGACAATTTTCGCGCGTTGCCGGAGGCCGCCGGGTCTGCGGTCGGAACGGGCAGGTAGCAGCACGATTCCCCGGGTACCCGCCGCTCGTGACCTCCACCCCGGTCGTGTTGCGGCGGCGACACCGCCGCCGGCCGCTCGGCGCTGACCCCGGGCAGCTCGGGGCAGGCCCCGGACCGGGCCCACGACGCTGCGGGCTACCGGGCCGGGCGCCCCGCCCCGGCGGCGTTCGACAGCCCGGTGGCCGCACCGCTGCCCTCCGCCGGCAGGCCGCCCCCGGCCCGCGCCGCCGGTCGACCCCTATGACACCGCGCGTCCCGGCGACCCGGTCGGCGCCCCGACGTCGCCCACTGGGCCCGTCACCGGGTACCCGGTGACCTGCGGCCCGGCGCGACCACCCTCGAGCTCGTCGGTGTCTCGGCGCCGCCGGGTTCGCGCGGGTACCGGGCCCAGGGTCGTACCCGACCGCAGGATGCGGGACGGCCACCCGATCCGGCCGGCTACGCGTCGGCCGCATCGTCGGGGCGACGGCACAACGAGGCCGGCTCGGCGTTGCGGCCCGTGCGGGACCCGGTGTACGCCCACTCACGAAGCGCGCTCAGCGGGCGGACCAGATGCAGTCGCGGTAGCGCGTTCAGGATCGGGTCGAAGGTGATCGACGGGCCGTCCTCGCGCACCGATTCCAGCACCAGCCGCCCGATCGCGCAGCGCTCCCCGAGGACCGGCATCTCGCTGACGGTGAACGCCACCGGCCCGTTGCGGACGGCCGTCGCCACATCACCCAGATCCGCGCCGGCCGGAACGATCCCGGCGTCGGCCTCGAGGCCCAGCACGAGCCGTCGCCCGTCGACGACGTAGGGCAGCACCGTGCTGTACGGCCGGCCCCACCAGTTCCCGGACGGCAGGAGCGCCATGTGGGCGATCCCGCGCCGGCCCGTCGACGCCAGCAGGACGTCGAACAGGCGGTCGTCCCCTGCAGAGATCCGCAGAGCCATCCCGAGCAGGTCCGGGATTCGACCCGGGAGCCCGATCGACTTCGAGGCCCGCACCACCGCCGGTCGCGACCGAGAGCCGGCCAGGGCACGTCCGGTGGCCGATCCGGGGTCGATGGTCAGCGTGGCGTCCACTGCGGTGCCGCGGGTGTGCACCGCCCGGCCGGACCGCCACCGGGCGAGGACGCCGAACATGAACTCGACCACTCGTTGGGTTCTGCCCATCGCCGGCCTACCGGCGCTTCTCGACCGTGATCCGTCCAGCCCGGCGTACGACGCGGCCGACGCGCAGCTTCAGGCGCTTCGCGTAGGCCAGCACGAGCGCGCTGTAGCCGGGCGTAGGACCGCGGTAGAACAGGATGCCCTGCGGGCCGTCCACCATGGCACCGGTCCGGACGTCGTAACGGCTGGCATGCCACGGGCAGACCAGGCAGCCGTCGGCGTCCACCGTGCCCTTGCTGAGGTCGGCGAGCTGGTGGCGGCAGCGCCGGGACACGGCGAAGTCCTCCCCGCCGCTAACGCCGACGGCCCATTCGCCGACGCGGCGGACACCGCCCGCGGCCATCGGGGTGTCGGGAACGGTCTGTTCGTTCATCGTTGCCTCCGGGTGGAACGCGAGCAGCTCGGTGACAGTGATCAGGGAAGCGGGCGCTTGACGATCGGACCGCGGCGCGCCAGCGCGGACAGCTCGGCGGCCACGGAACGCGGGCGCAACGCCGGGCTGGCGGTCGCCGCGGCGTCCGCCATGCCGGTGAGGACCTCGGCCAGCGCGGTGCGGGCGTCGATGGTCGGCGACCACCCGAGCTCTGTGCGCGCCCGCCTGGTGTCCAGCAACGGAACGGCGAACGCCAGGTCGATCCAGCCGGCATCAAGCGGTTGCAGCCGCAACCGCCAGGCCAGGTCGACGGCGGTGCGCAGCACCGTGCGCGGCAGGTGCACCGGCCGGGCGCCCAGCACGTCGGCGACCAGCTCGCGGGTCACCGGAGGGTCGGCGGCCAGGTTGAACGCCCCAGTCGCCCGCCGCTCCAGCGCGCGGGCGACCGCATCGGCAACGTCATCGGCGTGCACCAGCGGCACGACGAAGTCGCGGTCAAGGGGCAGCAGCGGGACGTGCCGCAGCATCGCGGCCGGAAGGTAGGCCGGCATGCCGTAGCGCAGCAGGGCACTGCCGGCGTCGCGCTGCACGATCAGGCCGGGCCGCATCCGGGCGACGGCGGTGCCGTCGGGGTGGCGGCGCTCGTGTTCGTCGAGCAGCCGTTCAGCCGCGACCTTCTCGATGCTGTACGCCAGGCTGTCGATGCCCCCGGTCGGCCACTCCTCGGTGACCCGGGGCCCTCCGGGCGCACCGGGATCCGGGCCGGGGGAGTAGGCGCCCACCGACGACATGTGCACCAGGTGCGGGACACCCTCGTCCTGCGCGGTATCGACGACCGCCCGGGTGCCCTCGACGCCCAGCCGGTCCAGATAGGCCACGTCATGCGACGGCTGGAATCCCCACGCCAGGTGCACCACCGCGTCGGCGCCGCGGAGCACGGGCCGCAGCGCCACGTCCACACCTGGTTCGGCGAGATCGAGCGCGACCCACGAGGCTGTCCGGTACGGCGGGGAGTCCGGGGGCGGCCGCCGGCAGACGCCGACCAGCTCGTGCCGCCCGCCTTCGCTCTCGAGCCGGCGCAGCAGGGCCGTGCCGACGTTGCCGCTGGCACCGGTGATGACGATCCGCACAGATCCCCCATCCCTGCGCTGGTGGCAGCCCGCTTGTCGAGGTGCCCGATCGAAGCTCCTCCAAACCGGCGCCGGCGCTGCGAAAGCGGCAGCTGCTCAGTGCTCGGTTATCCGGTGGTGCGGCCGCGGGTGTCGCGGGTGAGCAGTACACCGAGGGCGATCATGCCCGGTGCCAGGACGAGGTGCAGCGAGTTGTCGGCGTCGTTGACGGGGACAAAGTTGGCGGCGCTGCGATCCCCACCCGCGACGATCACATCAGGAAGATCTTCTGGCGGGCCGCGCTGATCGACCGGGCGCCCTCGGTCCTCACCCCGCCCCTGACCGTACTGACGCTCGGAGCAATCGCGGTCACCGCACTCGTCGTCGCCGCCCGGTTCAGCACCGTCGCCGCGGCGCTGGCGTCGCGGCCGACGCCGGGTACGCCGGTCGCCAACCTGGCCGCATCAGTGCAGGCGGCCCAGGGGCGTCCGGGCCGCCTGCACCCAACAGCGGGCGGACGCAGGGTCAGTCCAGGGCGCGCCGGTTCCGCCCGAGCAGAACGCCGAGCCCGATCATGCCGATTGCCAGGACGAAGTGCAGCCAGTCATCGGCGTTGTTCACCGGCACGAAGTTGGCCGGTGCGTCCTGGCCGATAAGCAATCCGTAGAGCCACAGCACGGCGTAGATCACGCCGCCGCCGATCAGATAGTTGCGCGCCCCGGTAGCGGTGCGCGCCATCGCGACGCCGGCGGCGCCGAAGAGCAGGTGCACGATGTTGTGCAGGATCGACACCTGGAAGACGCCGAGCAGGAGGGCGCTGGACATGTGGCCGGCGAACTGAAGCTGGTCGTAGTTCGTCGTGAGCCCGGGGATGAACCCGGCGATGCCGACGAGCAGGAACACTGCCCCGACGACCATGGCGGCGATTTGCACAGGCCGCCGGGCGCCGAGGGTGGGATCGGAACGGGTCATCACTGTGTCCACTTCCACTTGGCGGGAAAGGCTTGCAATCCGGCGGTACCCAGGGGCCCTCTACTGAACCGATCGCGGCCCAACCGTCACCGGCCCGACACCTTTCCGCGACGCGGTGCGCAGCCCTGGAAGCGCAAGGACGCAGGCTTATCCTCGAACGTGCGTTCGGGCGTCGGTGGCGTGCTCAGCGGCGTGGCCTTACCCGTCGGGCACAAGTCCCTTCGGCGCTGCGGCAACGAGGACGATCACGGGCCGCGGGGGTGGTCGTGGCCGTCGCCACCGAGACGATCGTGCCTGCGCGGCGGGCGCCGTCATGCGGTACCCGACGACTCCTGCGCGATCGCGTGGGTTTGACCGGCGGCCGCGCCAGGGGCCGACCTCGGGCAACTGTCGAGGCAGCGATCAGCCGCCCGCGTTCTGGATGTGCCGCAGCACCTCCTGGAGCTGAGCCGTGAGAGAAAAGTCCACGTACGCGCAGTCCTCCAAGGCTTCCGGGGCATGCCCGGGGGCCCAGTAGAACGCCTGGCCGGCCTCATAGGTGTGGTCCCCCGACGGGGTGCGCATCAGCAGCGTGCCCTCAAGCATGTAGCCCCAGTGCGGGCACTGGCACATGTCGCCCGGCAGCCCCGCCAACGCGGGACCCAGGTCGGTTCCCTTGGCGAAGCGGAAATACCCGACAGTCATCTCGCCGACCTCGGATAGCCGGACCTCGACATTGTCGTCCTTGAGTGCGATAGGGACATCGGCCGCCCTGATTGATCGCATAACGCATACCCCTTCCCCCGTGGAGGTCGAGCAGCGCGCCCCGTACCGCGAGCAGGTGCTATCTCCCGGCCTACCTCGGTCCCGTCGACCTCGTGCGTCTCGGCCTCGGCGATCATGCTCTTCCGTAAGCCGCCGGTAAAGACCTCGATTCCGGCGGGATGTCGACGATCAGGCCTCCCGGCCATCGACTTCACCACCACCTCGCCGAACTCGGCTTCGGCCAACCCGCGCCGGCGACCCGCCGTGCTCAAAGGCGTGGCCGGAACGCCGACCTCAAGCCGCACGAACGGCTTGAGGTCGTCCACGTATTTCACCGGCACCCGGCTCACCGGCTGCCGGGCTGCCAGGTCTCCCGTACGTCGAGGTTGTAGAACTTCGGCGGGGCGTCGCAGAGCTTGGCCAGCTGGCCTGCGTACTCGCTGACCTCTGGCCGGTTCGAGTTCTCCATCGCGGTCTCGTACGAGTCGAACTCGACGATGCTGAGGTAGAACCCGTCACGGTCGCGGTCGGCCGTGATGGTGCCGCGGCGCGGGGCCGAGGACCGCCCGTCGTCGAGCCGGTTGCGCAGCTCGCGGATCAGCGCTTCGACCTCGTCGATCCGGGAGGTCTGCATCTCGATGATCTGAGTGAAGCCGGCCATCGTCTCCTCCTGCAGGTCCTGGGTCAGACAGCGTCCTCCCCACCGCCTGCCCCCACAAGGGCGCTCGCGGAGCAGCTGGGCCGAGAGACAGTCCGATTGACGGTTCGATGGCGGAGCTCAACCCTGGGTGATTACGAAGTCACGCTCGATCGCCGCCGCTCCAAGCAACGGTTTCCCGACAAAGCTACCCGCGGTCGGGCCATTGGGGCAGCCGACAGGACCTGTCCTCGGCCCGGTCGTCGACCGTGCTACTGCGACGGCCCGACGAGCCACGGCTCCGGCTCCGGCTCCGGCTCCGGCTCCGGTCGTCGGACTCGTGGCCGTTCCCGTAGAAGCGGTTCACAGTGCGGCAGTGGTGGCCGAGGGTCTCCTGCTGCACCCGCCGACGCACGCCGTCGGTGCAGGCCACGCCCAGCTCGTTGCGGTCAGCGTTGCTGTCACGGCAGCCGGGTGCTCGTCGTGCGGGCCGCGAAAGGGTGCCGGTCAGGGCGGGGGTGGCAGCCGGAGCCGCACCGGTCGGCAGCCGAACCGCAGGTCATGCTGGCGGCGCAGCCAGGCGGTCTCTGCCCAGCGGTGCCCGCCCAGGAGGCGGGCGCCGTGCCGGGCCAGGGTGTATCGCCAGCTGCCGGAGCGGGCGTGGCCCTGGCCGCGGGACTCCCGGCGCTGCAGCCGCTGCGCCCGCTCCATCTCCGGTTCCCGTTCGACCTGCACCGCTCGGCACGCGGCGTCGACCGCCTCGACCCCGAGCTGGCCCGTCAGCGCCGGGACGAGGTGGTTCGCGGCCACCACGGCGTCACGCAGGGCGAGGTTGATGCCCTGGGCCCGGACCGGGGACATCGGGTGCGCCGCATCGTCGAGCAGCAGCACCCCGGGCGCGGTCCACGCCGGGCATCGCCCGACCTGCACGGTAAGCCGGATCGGCCCCTCGATTTCGCCGCGGCACGCGAGCAGGTGCGCGGCGAGGAAAGCCGGCGCGGCGCGCACCGCGTCGGCCAGCCAGTCCCCCGTGCCCGACTCCCACGGCCGCCCCTTCGGCATCACCACCCCGTACTGCAGCCGGCCGTCCCAGGAGACGTAGCCGACCGCCGGGTGGGTCCCGGCGCGCCCACAAAGTAGGAAGCCGGAGCGGTACGCGAGCCCACGGGGTGCGGGCGCGGTGAACCAGACCACGTCGTAATCCTCGGTCGACCGGGCCAGCGCCAGCCCGGCGTGCCTGCGCACCGACGACCCGCGCCCGTCACAGCCGAGGACAAGATCGGCTCTTTCATCCCAGCCCGCGGCGCCACCACCGGTTCGCACCAGGCGGGCGCCCACCACGCGCCCCCGACCGTCCCGCACCAGCTCGGCCAGCCGAGCCTCCGGATGAAAGGCGAACCCCGGGTAGCGGGTGGCCCGGTCGAGCAGCCGCGCCAGCAGCGCCGGCTGCGACACCACCCGCACCGCTCGCCGGCCGAGCTGCGCGACGGGCTCCGCGACGGGCTCCGCGACGACGAGAACCCGCTCGCCGTCGATCCAGGTGTCCCGGGAGCCGATCGTGCGGCTCGGCACCTCGTCGAGCACCCGGCCCACCCCCATCTCGTGCAGGGCGTCGATGCCGAGCGGCAGCAAGACCTCCCCACGGAACAACCGCCCCGGCATGGCCTCCCGCTCGACGAGAACAACCCCGACCCCGTAGCGCGCCCGCAGCAGCGCCGTGGCGACCCCGGCCGGCCCCGCACCCACGACCACAACCCTCACGCCACCCCCCGGAGCACACCGCGGCCCGCCCTGACCACTCCCGCAGGGCGCCGTTCATATGGTCGAGGCGTCGGCGAGGACCACGGTTCCCGACGCGCCGTCCACATTGACCAGTGCCCCATCGTGATCAGCTGGGTCGCGGCGTGACACGACGGCGACATCGGCCGCGCACTAACTCCGAGCATGCGATGCGCGAGTTCGTGGCCCGTTGCCGGCGGGCCGGCACACGACCATAAAGACACTCATTCCCGCAACCCGGACGGCAGGTGTGGTTCACCGTTCAGTCGATACGTCTGATCCCCGCCTGCCTCCCGCAGCGCAACACCGGCTGTTCGCGTCGGGCGGCGGGTCGGCCCACAGCCCCGCCAGGGCGAAATTTTCGCCGCCTATACGTCCTCGAGGCACTGGAAATGGCACAACGCGGCCAGCCGCTTCACCGCCCCGACGTAACCAATCAGGAGCAGACGCGACAACCTTGCAGTGATCGACATCGCGACCGTCCCAACAGTGCCCGACCACAGCCCGACCGCCTACGTCGTGGTGTCGGCGTGAGCGTTGTCATCATCGCGGTGTCCTGCGGCGCGCTGCTCCTGGTCGCCGGGGTCGGCGGCTATGTGGCCGGCACCCGGCGGCGACCACCGAGGCACGGCAGTGTGCAACTGCGGGCACCGCGCCGCCGGCGGTAGGGGTTCCCGCGGGCTGAGCAGCTGAACGACCGGAGTCCCACCGTCACCCCGTCGCTGGCAGCACCTGGATCTGCGCGTCGTGCGCATCCCGATATATCTGTAACGGGAAGGTAACGGGCGCAAGATCGGGGCCGACCCCAAGCAGACCAGCCGGTCGGGCGTCCCCTTCCGCCGCGACCTGCCGGTTGCACGGCAGGGCCCCGTCTCGCAGCTGGAGGCGGGGCGCTGTCGCATCAGCCTCCCCCTCAAGGCCTCCGCACGAACAACGTAAGTCGACTAGTGTCCGCCTCGGCCGGCCGTCGCCAATTCTGATGATGACCGCCCTTTTAGCGCAGGTGACGAGGCGGTTAACGTCGTAAGCCCCGCGGTGCGAGCCCCAGGGTGTGAGCAACCGGCCCAGGGGAACTGCCGCCGCCTTCGCGGCTGGCATGTTGGGTGCGAGTTCCATCATGATCAGCCCCATCACGCCATGGCCCCTGGATGTCGCGGTCCTCGGCTTGGCGCTATTGGTGCTGGCCGCAGCCGTCCTGACGACTGGCCTTCTGCGGAACCGGTCCTGATGCCCTCGGCCGACAGGCGCGCCACGCCGCGGGCGGTGGGAGCCTTCACCTGCGCCTCAGTGACGACGATCCGGAGCGCGCACCCGCCGGCCGCTGACGGCACCTTGTCGAGCTTGCCCATGACGAGTGCTCGCGTCCCGGTCGGGCCGGACGACCTCGACCTCGAGGCGGTCACCGGGGCAGATCTTGTAGGACGGGCGCATCGACATAAGCCCCAACAGGCGCCGCACGAGCGGAGCGCGAAGCGTTGACCAGCGGGCGGGTCACGGAACGGGGCCGCCGGCCCACACCGTCCGCGCGTTCTTCGCCGACCGACCTGCACTACATCACCGCGTGATCAAGCCTGTAGCCAACGAAATCTTCAGTAACAACCAGGTGCACTCGACCGACCAGGCAATGGTGGACGTCCTGCCGCACGACATCACCACGCTGCCGCACGTACTCGGCAGCGACCTGATCGAATATCTGGCAACTGCCTCCGCGGGAACTCGGAGCAGGCCCGATGTCTGGGACCCCTTCGTAGAAGCTGCTCACGTGGTCGACCCGGGCCGTTGGTACAGGACGTCGTTCGACGCCGCCCCCGAGCGGTCGGTCACTCGTTGGTTGCCGCCGGACGAATCGGGCTTGGCAACGGTCGCCATCTATTTACAGGGGTCCGAGACGGCCGTACTGATCAGATACGAGTCCCCGGAGCGATCGAACCGTCGTCGGTGACACCCCGCACTCCGCCGTGAGAGCCGAATCAGTCGAAAGTCCGGTCGAACAAGCCGAACCAGCACGCTGCTGTTCTGGATGGTCCGCATGCCACCCCGACTAGACGAGTAAGTCCTAACGGCGTGCCTGCCCGGGACGTGGCAGGAGGGTGTTGAAGATCCGTTTGTGACGACAGACCTCAACACCCTCCTAACCCAGGGGGTCGGCAAAGTCGCGGTGAGTAGGCGCTGAGCTGCGGCGACACGCGGGCGGAGGTACGGGTGCGGGCACGGCTCCAGTGGTGATCTTGCGGTTCTCACGCCGTACAAGACCATCACCTGGAGTGCCGTGCCCGCGTCTGCATCTTCGTCGATCGCTGCTGTCGCCGACCAGGTGGGAGGCGTGGAGCTACCCGATCCAGTTGAGGTGGCCGCCGATCTGCGTGAAGCGCTGGCCG
>NZ_JAVREJ010000033.1:0-40279 GCF_031845345.1 Pseudonocardia charpentierae
GTGGTTGCTCATCGGCGACGACGGGCAGCACGACCAGGAGATCTACGGCAACTTCGTCGCCTCACACCCGGACAATGTCGCCGCGGTGGCCATCCGGCAGCTGTCTCCGACGCAATCGGTGCTCGCCGGTGGCCTGCCAGTTCCCACCGACGGATCCGCTTCAGCGGATCGGCACGAGCGGCCGTGGATGTGCGCTCCCGACGGCGCCGGGCTGGCCCGCCAGCTGAGCGAGACCAGTCTGCTCTAGGTGTACTGGCCTGAGACGTTGTGCACCGGTCCCGGGGGACCGGTCTAACAGTGGGGGTCAGCGTCGTCTGCTGGCTGGCCAGCAGTCGCGACCACATTACCGGGGCGAGCCCGGACTCGGCACCCGCGATCAGCACGGCCCGGCATGCTCGGCCGCCATGCGAGCGGCGGTCGGCGGGCCGACGCCGGGGAAGCTGGCGAAGATCGGCGTGTCGGGGTGCTCGGCGACCGCGGCGGCGATGGCGTCGTCGTATTCGGCGAGCTGGGAGTTCAGCAGTTGCAAAAGCCGGGTGAACGACTGGGCGGAGAACGACTTCCCCGCGACGGTGCCCGGCGAGGCGGACAGCAGGTTCGCGCGCATCCGCTCGGCGAGGACCTGCGCCGAGACCCGGCCGGTGTAGTGGTGTCGGTCGAGGAACCCGGCCATGCGGGTGGTCTTGATCCGCGACGCGGCCTGCGGGGTCGGGTAGTCGAGTACGAAGTGCAGGGTGATCTGCCGGTCGACCGAGGAGAACAGCCGCACCGCGTCGACCAGTCGTCGGGTCCGACGGCGTAGAAGGCTCGTCGGCGCGGCTACGCATGATCGACAATCACGGCGCCCACGAATTGTCCCACGCTTACGAGAGATCACCGCTCAGCACGGCCACGGCTCCTGAACACCGAAAGCGCTGTCGACCTGCTGCAACACATCATCAGCGAGTGCTGGTGAACCCGGCTGAGTAGCGGACGCCAGATCCGTCAGGTCGTCGGTTCGAGCCCGACTCGCCCCACCGTTGAGCAGGACGAACGTGTGATTGCTTGATCTTCGCGTGGGCCCGCGGTGCCACACCCCCCGTGGACACCTGCAGGCGCTGGTCGCCGACCCAGAAGATGCCCGAGCCCTCCAAGACGACGAACACCTCGTCCTCGTGGGAGTGGACGTGGACCGGGGCGGCTGCACCGGCGCTGCCGTGAGTACGGACCATGGCAAGTTGACCGTTGGTCTTGTCGCCGTCGAGCAGGACGCTCATAACCCCGCCGTGCAGCCACTCGATCTTCTGATGGTCGGCGGCCTGGGCAAGGTAGGCAAGGCTCATGGCGTCCTCCCCGGCCGGGTGGGCTCTATACATCGAACAGCTCGCCGACCGAAAGGTCGAGTGCAGCCAGACTTGCATGGCGGAGGGTGGCTCAGGCGATGACTCGCGCTGATCGACGCCTCGTGGCTCCTGGTCCGTTCGAGCTAGCGCCGCCTCGTTCGTCGCGTCTGCGGCGCCTCCATCGGTTGCCCGAGCGCGACCCGGGACGACTGCACCGCCTGGCAGCGGACCCCCGAGTCCGGATTGGGCACCGCGGCGGCGATCTCGTCGTGGAGGTCGGCAAGGTGTCAGCCACATGGATCCACGCCAGCCGCGACCGAGCCGCAAACTTTTATCCGGAGGTTGCTGAATTGGCCTCTTCTGAGATCAAGGGCGCCGCCTCCGGCGGCGGGGCCAGCGTGTCGGCCCCGCCGGCCTCATCCGACGACGGGCTATCAGATCATCCAGGTTTGCGCGCCAGCAGTACGCCGCGATCGCCCGCCGCCGTCCGGTGCTCCACGTCCACGAACCCCACGCACCCGGCCATCGCAGTCAGCTCCGCGACCGACCAGCACTTGCCCGGCGTGGAGTGCATCAGCAGTACGGAGTACTCCGCCACCGGCAGGGGACCCCGCTTGTCCGCGGCCACGTGGGCGTCGTGGTCGACCAGCACTCCACCGGGCGGCAACGCCGCGAACGACGCTGCGAGCAGCTGCTCGACCCGCTGGGCATCCCAGTCGTGCAGCACCTGGGAGTACAGGTGCACGTCGAACCCGCGCGGGAGCGGATCCGTGAACATATCCCCGGTCACGACGTCGACCCGATCGGACAGACCGCGCGCATCCAGCAGGGTGCGGGCCGCCGCGTCGACCGGAGGTCGCTCGAACACCGCTGCCCGCACCGAGGGACGGCCGGCGATCACCGCGGCCGCATAGATCCCGGAACTGCCGCCCACGTCGAGCAGCGCCGTCACCGGTACGTCCACCACCGCCGCAGCCAAGGCGGGGGCCAGGAACGCGCCCCGGGCGTCCATGGCCGCGGTGATGCGCTGCGCGAAGGCCTCGTCCTCCAGTCGACTCGACCAGTCCGGCTCGACGCCGTCGTCACCTGGCTTTGCGCTCGCCCACGCCGCCTGGTCGTCGGTCCGCAGCACCGCCGCCAGCTCGCCGACCGCCGGCCGCTCCGCCAGTGACTTGTAATACGCCCGCAGGTCGAACGACGAGCCAGCGACGAGGTGGTGGCGACCAAGCTCGGTGACGGAGACACGGTCGTGGGCGGCGAGGTCACGGTCGACCAGGCCCAGGGCCGCGCAGTAGGTCAACAGCACATCAGCCGGGCGCTCGGCCAGCCCCAGCCCCGCCCGCAGGTCCGACGACGTCACCGGACCGTGCGCGGTCAGCCAGGTGAACAGGTCGAACTTCACCACCGCGGCGATCAACAGGTCCGCCGCGTACGCGCCATCTCGCACCCGGTACAGGACGGTGGGGTCAGGAACACCCGCGGCCACGACCACGACCAGCACGCTACCCAGAACCGCACAAGCCCGCCCGCACCCGGCACCGGTGTTCTGATTACGTGAGAGGCGCCGGTAGCGGCCGGTGTCGGGATCGAGTCGGCGCCACCGCTGCGGAGTTCGGATCACGGGTCCGCCGCCCTGATAGGCGGTATCGGCCAGCGCGGCGATCTCCGCGGCGGCCAGGGGCGTCGATGATGCCGTGCTCACTGGCGGGCGCACATGTCGTCCCGGGCACCGGGCAGCACGGGTGAGATCCACACCAGCTGGCCGACCGGGTCGGCGATCACCTGCACGTTTAGGCCATGCACCGCGACACCTACCGCCAGCGGCTTCGGTCGGTGGTTCTGCCACGTGGCCGTTGCACTAGTGGCCTCAACGACCGCTGGGTGGGAGCCGGCCCAGCCGGACCACGCCGGTGGGCCGACGTCCCTCTCCGCGGTGCCTCGCCCGCCGGCCCACCGACGAGGTGCCGAGTACATCCTGCCCTTGGCAGCATGTCAAGGTGCAGCATGGCCTCGGACTCGGTGCCGCGCACCACCACCTCGTACGCGATCCTCGGCCTGCTGTCGGTGCGGCCGTGGAGTACCTACGAGCTGGCCAAACAGGTCCGGCGCAGCCTGCGCTGGTTCTGGCCGCGCACGGAACGGAAGATCTACGACGAGCCCAGGCGGCTGGTCGCAGACGGTCTGGCGACGGCGACCCGGCAGTACACCGGCCAGCGGCCGCGGACGGTGTACTGCATCACCAACCAGGGCCGCGACGAGCTGAGCCGCTGGCTCGACCGCCCTCCGGCCACGCGCAGTGTCGAATTCGAAGGCATGCTCAAGCTGTTCTTCGCCGACGCCGGTTCGCTCGACCAGCTCGCCGCCACGTTGGCCGCGATCGAGCGCGATGCCGCGGACCGGCTCGCCGAGCTAGCCGAGGTCAACAAGCAGAACCTCGCGGGCACCAATAACTTCCCGCAGCGTCTGCACTTGAGCGTGTTGGCACTGCGCCTGCACGTGGAGCAGGAGATCGTTGTGTACAACTGGGCCCGCTGGGCACGGGACCAGGCAGCAACCTGGCAGTCCACACGGGACCCCGGCATTTGGGACATGGTAGCGGCAGAGCGCGAACTCGCGGAACGAGCCGACGCGACGCTGCCCGCAGATCAACGATCTGAGGTCGGCCGGACCCCGCGGCCGGAATGATTGAGTCCGAACACGACAACGTCCGCCTCGCTCACCTGAGGCGGACGCTGTCCTTCCGACCGGGTTGGGCAGGGTGGGGCCAGAGCCGAAGATCAGACAGGCCCAGTCGCCGAGGAACTCCTACGGCCATCGCCCGGGACGGTGGTCCGAGTGGTCAAGCGACCACAGGGCGCACTCCAGCTTTTGGAGAATTATCTGGCACGGACGTCGGAGCACAACTACGCTCCCGTACCGGGGCGGACGACTGATCCGCTCCGTCGCCCGACCCGGCCTCACCGCTGATGCTATTCAGGGGCGTGGCCGGTCCCGGCCGTGGTTCCCCTCCGATCCGGCCGAGACCGAGCCGGTGGGAGCTTATGGCGTTGGCGGGATGCCGAACGCGCTCGGCGAGGCCGATGTGCTGACCTTGTCGTCTTGGGCGTCCAGTACGCGCAGCCGAGCTGCTTCGTCCGCCACGCGAACGGTCGTTCGGATCGTCTGACCGGACGCGGGGGCGCTGCCGCGCAGACGTCGCTTCGGGACGGGCGTACCACTACAATCCGGGCGCCAGACCGGGCGGCTAACCCCCTCTATTCGCCCGGTCTGGCCCGCGATGAGAGGCCTTCTCTCGTTGCGTTGACGGTGGCAGATCGCCGGTCAGGCTCACGGCCAGTGGCAGGCCGTGCGCGTCGAGGATCAGGGTGGTGCCTGGGACCGGGCAGGTCGCGGTCGACCGGCGACAGGCCGACCTGAGCCCCTCTTCAACGCCCGCACGGCAAGGCGTCAGTCGCTCCCATGCACTGATGCCTAGGGCGGTTCTCGCGGGCACCGGTTCGATCAGCGCAGCAATCCGGTCGTCGAGGGATCCCGGTGGGGCAGGACGAGCAACTCGATGTCTCTGAGGACAATACGGGGCCGAGCAGCATCACCCTGCGGCCGGCCGGTGGCCTGCCCAGCCTCATCACCTCCCGCTCGGCCGCCTCGCCGGGCGCTCGTCCGACGACCGCCTTCCCGGCGTCTCGGAGCAGCCCGACCGCCGCGAGGTCGCCGGCGCGGGCCGCCTGGATGACGTGGTGGGCCCGGCCGGCGACCGTCACGCCGCGGTCGGCCAGCGCCTGCGTGCAGCGCTCGTGGGCGCCGAGCCGCCAGCCGGCCGGTGCGGAACCGTAGACCGCCCGCCGAACCAGCGGATGCCGGAACCGGAACCGTCGAGGGGCCTCGGTCGGGCGGACGAGGTCGCGGCGCTGCAGCTCGTCGAGGGCGTCGGCCATCGCCGTCTCCGGCAGCGCCGCCGCGGCGGCGGCGACCTCCAGCAGGAAGGGGTCGCCGGCGACCGCCGCTGCCTCCAGCGCGCGCCGGGTGGCGCCGTCGAGGGTGGCCAGCTCGTCGCCGAGGGCCGCAGCGACGGCGGTGGGGACTCCGACGTCGAGCGGCGTGCCCGCGGTGACGGCTCCGTCGCGCGGCCGGAACTGTGCGAGTTGCCGCAGGTAGAACGGGTTGCCACCGCTCTCGGCGTGCAGCGACGGAACGAGGCCCTCGTCGATGTCGGAGCCGAGCAGCCGCCGCGCGTCGTCGAGCGTCAGCCCGGCCAACTCGATCCGGGTGAGCAGGCCGGTGTCCGCGGCGCGGTGCAGCGCGCCCACGAGCCGCGGGGCCGCCTGCCGCGGACGCAGCGCGGTGGCGAGCAGCACCGGACCGGCTGGCGGGCGGCGCAGCAGCGCGCACAGCAGCTCCACCGAGCCCGAGTCGGCCCAGTGCAGGTCGTCGAGGAGCAGGACCAGCGGCGGCCCGCCGCCGAGCACCTCCAGCAGCCTGCACACGGACCGGTGGGTCCGGTACCGCCGATCCTCGTCGGACGGGCAGGCAGGACCAGGGTGCGACTCCGGGTGCGGCCCCGATGTCACCGCATACGCAGCCGGTCACGCTCGTCGCCGTGCCGCAGTTCCTGATCCACCACCGACACGCTGCGGACGACTGCGACGCGGTGTTCGCCTCCTTCCACGGCTTCGACAGCCCCTGCGACGGACGTCGACGCTCTCGTCGTGCCCGTGCGGCGGGCACGACATCTGGTGTTCCGTGGAGGCGGACGACTCGGCGGCGGCGCTCGCCCTGCTGCCGTTCTACGTCGCCACCCGGGCGACCGCGACGCAGGTGGGCACGTGGCACATCCCCTGACGTCCCGGCCCGTCCGCGCCGACCGGGTGCTGCTCACCGCCTTGTTCCCAGACCAGACGAGACCGGAGCTGACACGACCACCGAAGCGACCGCACTGCCCGCCCGCACGGACGTCGTGGTCGTCGGCGCCGGCCCGACCGGCCTGGTGCTGGCCTGCGGGCTGGCTGCCCGCGGCATCGAGCCGCTGGTGCTCGACCACGTCGCGCAGGGCGGCAACACGTCGCGGGCGGCCGTCGTGCACGCCCGCACCCTGGAGGTGCTGGAGGACATCGAGGTCACCGAGCAACTGCTGCGGCTCTCGGCAGTCGAACTTGCTCACGCGGCCTGACCGCACCAACCCGCCCGAGTCAACGACTCTCGGGCATGGCCCACTCGCCCGGAACTCATCCGCAGTGTGTCCAGCCGCCATCTGGCCACCGGTAACTCTTACCAAACCGGATCGGCATTGAGGTCGGGGGGACAACCGGGGCCGTCCGCTGGTGGCGGCGGGACATCGTGAGCAAGTTCAGCAGGGCGGGGATGCGCCGGACGGAGACGGGCGCAACTGTGGCGGATGCAAGGGTCATGGCGAACAGCGTGGCGTCCACGTTGGCCGGCGCCGATGACGGTGGCTCGACTGTGGACGACCAAAATCCCCAACGCCGAGGGGTGCTACCACCCCTCAGCTCGAAGACCCCCCGATGGGAGAACCTAGGGAGTAGGGCCGACGCTTGATCGGCGGCCACATCGATGAGCTCCCGGTAGAAGCAGCATGATCGGACTGCTCACCGAACACGAGCATCGCGCGCTGTTGGCTCTGCCCGGTGAGGAGTCGGTGGCGATGTCGGGGAGATAACGGTGGCGACGAGCGCGGGCCATCCCCCTCGCGTAGGTGGGACTTCGTCGACCTCGATGCCAGGCTATGTACCAGTCTTGCTGCGGGCCGTCGCTCCGCCGGCGCTTTGGCCTCTGCCCTTGGTCTCCACGAGTTGCGCCCACCCCTGCGTGTCCTGCGCCTCGACGGTGTTCACCACTTCCATGAGCTTCCGGTCGCGCAGCGCCGGGTCGTTGTACGGAGGCTCACCGACGTCATACCGCCGGCGTTCCTGCTTCAGCGTCTGGCACGCCCACATGGACCGCACGTAGGTCTCCTGCCAGTGGAAGATCTGCCGAAGGCCGGTGAGGACGACGACGATGCCGCCGAGCACGGCCGCCGGCACACCGTTGCTCGGCCAGGCGAGCGCCGCCACGGAGATCGACGCACCGACGATCAGCAGCGCGATCTCGAGGATCCGGAAGCGCTCACGGGCGCGGGCAGCGTAAGTCGTGTACCACGCGATGAGGTCTTCGCACACGCGGACAGCGGGTGACGGGCTGGGCATGGCAGCCGTGGCGGGCTCGCGGTTCGTTGTCACCGTGCCCCCATTCCTCACACTTCAGTAGGCGATAACGCCGATCCGGCAGCTTCGACGCACGGTGGCCCGCGGTCGCCAGGAGCGTAGTCCGAGCCCAGCAGCGCCCAGGTTGCCGGCAGCGGAGCTGGCTGGGGTTGGGGGAGCACCGGCCAGCCAACGCCGCTCCGCCTCTCGACGGTCAGCATCCCCCAGGATGTAGGTCGAAGGTTCTCCGCGTCCACCGTTCCGGGACGATGTACTCCTGGACGGACGCGGCCGTGGTGCACGGTGGTCGACGCCCGCCCAAGGAGAACCTCGCATGTGCGGTCGCGGCGGTGCGATCGAGCGGTACGGTCCGATCATCAGGCGTCGGGTGTCGGCGGCGTCGTTGACCTCGCCACCGTTCGCCCCTGGTCGGATCGGTGTCCGTGCGGACCGCTCGCTCTACGGTGTCCGTACGTCGGGGATCCTGCGACTGGCTGATCTCCTCGGTGGGCTGTCGACGGCGCCGACTACGGCTTCGGGCTGCCGCCGGGCACCGCGGTACCACCAGTCTGGTGGCCGCGGCCCTGGGGCGGCGCATGTATCTGGCCGATGGTGAGGTTCGCGACGCCCTTTACACCGGGCTACTCATGCACGTCGGTTGTGTCGGTATCTCCCATGAAACCGCGGCCGCATTCGGCGCGACAGCGGCCGGTAGCGGCCGGTGTCGGGATCGATGCGGCGACGGCGCTGCGGGAACCCGGATCGCTGGTTCGCCGCCCTGGGGGGCGGCGTCGGCCAGCGCCTGGACCCCGGTCGTGGCCAGGCCGTCGATCAGGCCGTGCTCGTGGGCAGCGCCCATGTCGTGCCGAGCCGGGAAGCGCAGGCGAGCCCAGACCAGACGGCCGGCCGCATCTCGCCGGCGCGGACTTGGGCGGCGAGGACAGTCGGCGACGGCCCGATCTGCAGATCCAGGCCGAGTTCATGCGCGACCGGGGCCACGGTCTGCTGGGTGCGAGTGAATTCCGACGTGAGGATCGCGGTGATCCCCCAGCAGCCGCAGCGCCGGCCGACACAACCCCGACGGTCAGACCACTCGAGAGTGCGGGCCGCGGACCATGCCCACGGAATGCCCCACGCTTATCACCGACCACCGGGCATCACGGCTGCTGTCGCTGACCACGAACAGCGCTCCTGACCTGCTGCCATGTGTCTAGCGATCACGGGCGATCATGGGGGAGCAGCGGACGTCAGATCCGTCAGGTCGTGGGTTCGAGCGAGTGTGTGTGCGGTGGTCCCGAGAATTACCGCGTTACGATCATCGGCCGTGGACAACCTGACGCACACGCTGATCAGTGTCATGGTCGGCGAAGCGATCCACCGGTCCACCCCTACGTCCCCGGTCTTGACCGAGAGTGCGCGGAGGAACGTCGCGATCGCCGTCATGGTGATCGGTGGGAATCTTCCGGACTTCGACGTGATCTACACGGGCTTGGCCGACACCAAGCTGGATTATCTCCTGCACCACCGTGGCCACACTCACACGATCATCGGCGCGCTGATTCTGTCGCTGCTGTTGTTCGTGGCGGTCCGACTCTGGTGGAAGTACCGGAAGGTCGAGCCGCGACCAGCCGACATCAGGTTCCTCGTCGTGCTGTCGCTTGTCGCGCCGTTGCTGCACATCGGCCTGGACTTCACCAACAGCTACGGCATCCACCCGTTCTGGCCGGTCGACAACCGTTGGTACTACGGCGACGCGGTCTTCATCGTCGAACCACTGCTCTGGGCCTGCTCGGCGGTCCTACTGTTCACGCTGCGGAGCACGTTCATGCGAGCGGTGATCGCCCTCGTGCTCGTCGTCGGCCTCGGCCTGAGCTGGTTCAGCGGCCTGGTTCCTGCCTCGCTCGCGGTCCTGCTGACGCTGCTGACCCTCGGCCTGGCCGCCGTCGGTCGCTACTCGTCGCCCCGGGCCGCGCTGAGTAGTGGCATCGCCGCTTGGCTGGTGGTGACCGCGGTCTTCGTGGCGACGAGCCGGACGGCGAAGGGTCAGGTCGACGCGCTTCTGGCGGACGATTTCCCGACCGCCCGCACCCTCGACACGGTGCTGACGCCGGCGCCGGCCAACCCCGTCTGCCGTGAGGTGCTGGCGGTTCAACTGGTGGACGGCCGCTACGTGGTTCGTAGGGCCTTCCATTCCCTGGTGCCCGGGTGGATCCCGGCCGGCCGGTGTGCGCAGCTGAGTTCGAGTGGCACCCCAACCGCTCCGCTGATCCCGACGGCCCAGGCCTCGACCGACGAGATGGCCTGGATCGGGGAGTTCTCGACCGGTGCCGACCTTTCCGCGGCACTCGCGCGGGACTACTGCGCCGTCGACTCCCTGTTGCAGTTCGCGCGTGCGCCGTGGGCGGGTCGGTACGGCGACGGGTGGGTGGTTGGCGACCTGCGCTACGACCGTGAGCCCGAACTCGGCATCGCCGAGATCGAAGTCGGTTCCTCGACGGACGAATGCCCCCGCTTCCGGCCGCCGTGGGTGCCACCTCGGCAGGACCTGCTGGGCAGTCGGTGAGGACGTCCCTGGCACTGGCGCAGGTTTCAGCCCGACTGCAACTTGGCCGCATCCTCTACCGCTTGTGCAACCCGATGACCTCGGTGAACCGACAGCGGTACCGCGGCGACCATCCAGATTGCCGGAATCGGTGACCGGAACATCCGTCGTGGACGTCGTCGCTCCCGTCCTGGTCGGGCTCGCCTACATCGCGCTCGCCTCGGTGCTGCCCGAGCCGGCTCGGCAGCGGGTCAATGCGCTGATGGTCGCGGGGGCGGGTGCGGCCTACATCAGCGGCGGCGGTTCGGCCTCTGGGAGCTCGCGTTCACCACGGTCGTCACGGTCTGCGCCTACCGGGGACTGACGAACTACGCCTGGCTCGGCGTGGGCTGGCTCCTGCACACTGCATGGAACATCGTCCATCACCTTCAGGGGCAGCCCGATCATCCCTGAGCTCGCCCTCTCGTCCCCGCTGCGGCCGAACCGGCCATTCCACCCTCCGCGATCGGCGACGCGATCGCGTACGCCCTGTCCCAGCCGGCCGAGGCGGACGTCAACGAGATCGTCGTGCGCCCGGTACAGCAGCGATGACGAGTGTCGGCAGGCGACCGCCGCGGTCGTCATCGCAGGCTGTGAGACCGCGCTCTCAACGCGAGCACCTGTTTATCGATCGTGTGAAACGGTTTACCCGTAAGAGTGGCGGGAGTCGAGCACGACGGGTTCGAGGATGCCGCCGACAGGGCCAGCTCGGCCGAGGATCTGGCCCGAGACAGCGTGCTGCTCCGCATCGAGGCCCGTCGCATCCGTCACGACGTGCAGCGCACCAGGGAAATCCTCCATCAACGCCGGCACCGACAGGACCCACGACTACTTCGGCCACCGTGGCCTGACCCGGGCGACAACGACTGCGACCATTCGGCGAGCAGGTAGGAGTGGAGGAGCCGAGCACGTCCCCCGACCAGGAGCCCTGAGGTTGACCGACAATGCCGACCACGTACGGGCAGGCCGCCGAGCGCATCCGAATGATTCTGGCTGCAGAACCATCGACCCGTGAGGTGTCGATGTTCGGCGGTCTGTCGTTCATGGTGAACGACAAGATGATTGTCAACGTCCGCCGCGGCGGCGATCTGCTCGTCCGCGTCGACCCCAGCCGATCGCCCGAATTGGTGGCCGACCATGGCGCACGATTCGCCGAGATGGGGGCGGGTCGGGCAATGGGACCGGGTTGGATCGACGTCGCGGCCGAGCTGACCGCCACCGACAGCCAGCTCCGCTTCTGGCTCGACGTGGCGATGGAGTTCAACGACCAGACAGCCGGCGAACCCGGCACCCGCCGCGCTCCGGCTGCCCGCGACACCGAAGAGGGGGAGGAGACGGCCGTAGCGTCGACGGCGCCGACCGCTGACCCCCTCTCGACGGACGAGCCCGTCGTGCGGCCCTCCCACACGCCCTCATCGACCTTGTTTCCCTGAGCGCGGCCTTGGCGGCGACGGCCCTCGCCGAGGAGCTCGTTGGAGCCCTCAGGTGGTGGCGCGCGCGTGGGTCCGTAGACCAGGCGCGGTCACCACCACCCCGAGAACAGCGGCGGCGAGGGCGACCAGTAGCCCGGCGCGCAGCGCGTCGTAGGAAAGCGGTCCGCCGCCGGAAGCCGTGACGACCACGGCCGTCACCACGGCGAGGCCCAACGCCGCGCCGAACTGGAACGAGGTGGTGAGAATGCCACCCGCGAGGCCCTGCTCGTGTTCGTCGACGCCGTCGGTGGCGGCGATCGTCAGGGGGCCGTACGCAAGGGCGAACGCAACACCGAGCACCAGCAACGCCGGCAGCATCAACCAGTAGCTGCCGTCGGCGGTCAGCGGGAGGAACAGCGCGTAGGCGAGCGCGGCGAGTGCGAGCCCGGCCACGACGACGCGTCCGTTGCCGAGTCTGCGCACGAGCACCGGGGTGAGTGTCGGGGCCAGCACGGCGTCGATGCCGGCCACGGCCAACGCGAGCCCGGTCTCGATCGTCGACCAGTTGCGCAACTCCTGCAGATACAACACGGCCACGAACTGGAATCCCATGAACGAACCGACCAGCAGCAGCGCGCCGAGGTTCGCCCGGGCCAGCGCGGCCGAGCGGAGGATTCCCAGCCGCACGAGCGGCGCCGCGGACCGACGCTCGATGACCGTGAACCCTGCGAGCAGCACCAGTGCGACGACCAGCATGCTCGCGGTCAAGCCGGGCTCGACGTCCGGCGCCCGTACGATCGCGAGCACCAGCACCAGCATGGCGACGGTCAGTGTCACCGAGCCGGCGATGTCGAAGCGACCGCCGGGCGCTGCGTCCTGGCGGGGGAGCATGCGTATGGCCACCACCAGCAGCACGGCGGCCACGACGACGGGTGCGAAGAACACCCACCGCCAGTGCAGGGCGGTGAGCAGGCCGCCGGTGACCATCCCGAGTGAGAATCCGCCGGCGGCGGTACCGGCGTAGACGAGCAGGGCCCGGTCCCGCCCCGGGCCCTCGGCGAACGTCGTGGTGATGATCGACAGACCGGCGGGGGTGAGGAAGCCCGCGGCCACACCGGTCGCGAACCGGGCGAGGATCAGCATCCAGCCCTCCGTGGCGAGCCCGCCCAGGCCGGAGAAGGCGAGGAACACCACCAGCCAGGTCACGAACATGCGACGCCGCCCCAGCAGGTCTGCCGCGCGCCCGCCGAGCAGCACGAATCCGCCGTAGCCCAGCGCGTAGGCGGTGACCACCCACTGCAGGTCGGCAGTCGGCAGGCCCAGCTCGGCCCGGATCGACGGTAGCGCGACGCCCATCATGGAGATGTCGATCCCCTCCAGGAAGATCGCGCCGCACAGCACGAACAGCACGCCCCACTCGTGCGACGTCAGGCGTGGGGCCTCCGATGTCGACATCGGTTCTTCTCCGTCCAATCGGTTCCTTCTTGTAACCAACCGCATCGTGGGTCATCATGGGCAATCGTGGAAGAAGGCACTTCGCCGACACCGACGCACCTCTGCGGAACCAGCCCGGACGACCCGTGGGACGCCTTCCAGTGGGACACCCGGGAGGACTGCGAGGTGCGCCAGATTCTCGACCGCGTGGCCGACAAGTGGTCGCTGCTGGTCATCGCACTGCTGGAGCACCGGACACTGCGCTTCACCGAGCTTCGCCGGCGGATCGACGGCATCAGCCAGCGCATGCTCACCGTCACCCTTCGCCAGCTGGAGCGCGACGGGCTCGTGCGACGCACCGTCCACCCGGTCGTGCCGCCCCGCGTGGACTACGCGCTCACCCCGATGGGCTCGACGCTGCACACCACGATCCAGGCGCTCGTCACCTGGACCGAGGCCCACCAGCAGGAGATCGCCGCGGCACGCGCCGACTACGACGTCCGCCTGGCCGCTGCGACAGAGGACGCGACTGCTGCTGGGACGCGATGACGGACGCCGCTGCCTTCACCGCCCAAGGCCGCGTGGCCGGGTCGGTGGGTGTACTCATCGACGGTGCGTACCGCGCCGGGCCGGAGGGCGCCGGGCAACGCTCTTCTTCGTGCGGGCGGGTGTGCCCGGTGCCGTGGTCTCGCCCCGGCGGGGGGTGCGCGTGCTGTTGACCGTGCGTCCGCGGACTATCCCGATGAACTCTTCCATCAGCTCGGTGTTCTCCGCGTCCGGCCAGGCGAGACCGACGCTCGACCCCGGCGCGTCGGCCAGCGGTCGGTAGGTGAGGTCGCGGCGGTGGTGAAGGCGGGCCAGCGACTGGGGCACGACCAGCAGGCCGACGCCCGCGGCGACGAGCTCGATCGCCTCGGCCGTCGTCGCGGGGGTGAACGCCGCTGCCCGCCCCGGCCGGTCGCCGGGCCAGGTCAGTGTGTCGTCCTGCGGGCTGAGGACGATCTCGTCGGCCAGGTCCGCGACCGTGGCCTCATCGGTCGCGGTGACGACGTGGTCCTTCGGCACGACGGCCACGGTGGTCTCGGTGTAGAGCGGGATCGTGTGAAGCCCGGTCCGGTCGATCGGCAGCCGGACCAGGGCGGCGTCCACGGCTCCGGTCCGGACCAGCTTGAGGGTCTCGTCCGTGGTCGCCGTGACCAGTTCCAGGGGGACGTGGGGGCGGCGCTCGGCCCACATCCGCGCCCACTTGCCCGGCGTGACGCCGGGGACGTAGCCGAGCCGGAAGACGGCGGCGTCGCTCGGCTCGGTCACCGGCCCAGGCTATCGGCTGGTCAGGCCCCGATATCCTGGGCGTATGACGCGGCAGAGGTCGACCCAGACGATGAAGCCCGCGACGGCGGCGAAGAAGCTCGGCGTGCACCTCGACGCGACGCCCGACGAGTTCCGGGCCGGGCTGGTCTCGCGCGACGAGCTCGACGCCCTGCAGGCCGATCCGCCCGAGTGGTTGCGCGAGCTGCGACGCAACGGCCCGCATCCCCGCCAGGTCGTCGCGGACCGACTAGGAGTGTCGATCTCCGGGCTGGCCCGCGCCGAGATCACCGAGCCGCTGACCACCGCCCAGATCGCGGCGTTGAAGGAGGAGCAGCCGGAGTGGCTGCGCCGCGAGCGCGGCACCCGGGCCGATGCTCAGCGCGAGGAGGCCCGACTGCGGGCCGAGCGGTCCGGGAAGCGTCGCGACAATCCGGTCGGGGGATGAGCGGGGTCCCTCGATGGACGACCTTCGCCCTCACCGCGGACCGGCCACCGGCTCCCCGTAGATCGACGTGCGCAGGGTGACGTCCCTGCCCGGGCGCTGATCGCGATGTCTACGGGCTGCTCGGCCGCGCGCCTCTGCGGCGGCGAGGCGCGGCTGAGCGGGGTGGCGCCGAGCGCATGTGGTTGCGTACCGGCGCCAGCAGGCCGGCGAGCGCCTGAGCGTCGTCACGGGAGAGCGGCTCGAAGAGCAGGTTGCTGACAACCTGGGTGTGGCCGGGCATGACCTTCGCGACCAGCGCGCGTCCGGCATCGGTGATGGTGACCGTGATGCCGCGCTCGTCGCCCGGGGTGGGAGCGCGCGTGACGAGGCCCGTCTTCTCGAGCAGGCCTGCCTGGTAGGTCAGGGCGCTGCGGCTGTAGACGATGGCGTCGGCCAGGTCGGTCATGCGGTGGCTGCCCGCCCACGTCATCGCCACGGCCAGTCCGCCAGCAGGGACCGCGTCACACGGGCGGGCGCCGACGAGGTCGTCGACCACACCGCCGCCGACGTGACCGAAGCCGTCACCGAACCGGTCGACGTCGTGCTCAACCTCGCGCCGGTCGACCCGGCACAGCTGACCGCGCTGGTCGCCCTGGTCCGCCCGGGTGGGATTGTCGTCAACACGACCGTGTGGATGCCCGCACCCGTCGACGAGGAGCGCGGCGTGCGCGGCATCGACGTCTTCGTCCGCAGCGACGCCGAACAACTGTCGAAGCTCGTGGCGATGGTCGACCGCGGCGAGCTGCGTATCGACGTCGCCCGGCGGGTGCCGCTGGCCGAGCTGCCGGACGTCCATGCCCAGGCGGCCGCCGGCGAGCTGCCCGGCAAGGTCGTCGTCGTCCCGACCTGAGCCTCGTCCAGCCGCGAGGCATACTTCGCGACGGCCCGGTCGCCATCGAGATCGAGAGGACCTGGTGACGGCGATGTCCGACCCGCCCGACCTCTTCGACTACGACGCGGAACTGCGCCTGCACAACGAACACTTCCGGGCCGCTGCAGATGTCGGCACTCGCGACCGCGTACTCGACATCGGCTGTGGCACAGGCCAGTCCACGCGCGAGGCCGCCCACGCGGCGGTCGACGGAAGCGTGGTGGGCGTCGACGTCTCGGTGCCGATGCTCGAACGGGCCCGCCTGCTCGGCGCGGAACAGGGATTGACCAACATCACCTACGAGCAGGCGGACGCCCAGGTCCACCGCTTCCCACCGACGAGCTTCGACGTCTGCATCAGCAGGTTCGGGACGATGTTCTTCACCGAGCCGGTCGCCGCATTCACCAACATCGGGCGCGCTCTGCGGCCCGCGGCGCGGCTGGTGCTGCTGGTCTGGCAGGAGCGCGACCGCAACGAGTGGGCCACAGCGATCCGCCAGGCCCTCACCACCGCATCGGCCACGCCTCGCGGGCCGGACGCGTTCTCACTCGCCGACCCGGCCGTCACGGAAGGCCTCCTGACGGCGGCCGGCTTCGCGGACGTCAGCTTCACCGAGGTGCACGAGCCCGTCTACTACGGCCCGGACAGCGGCGCCGCCTTCGACGCCGTGCTCCGCCTCCTCAAGTTCGGTGATCTGCTTGCCGACCTCGACGCCCCGGCGGCCGAGCAGGCACGCACGCGGCTACGCAGCACCCTCGACGCCCACGACACCGGCGGCGGCGTGTACTTCGACTCGCGCGCCTGGATCGTCACCGCTCGCCGCCGTCAGTCTCGGTGATGCCGCGCCGTGAGCCATTCGTGCACCGCCGCGGCCGTCTCGTCGATCGAGCGCTCGGTGGTGTCGAGCAGCTCGACCGGCGGATCCAGGGTCGCTGCGTCGCGTTCCAGCCAGGCGGCGTACTCGAGCGTCTCGGCGATCCGCGGCTCGTCCCACTCGCGCCATGCCGGGCGTGTCCGCAGCCGGGCGGCGAGGACGTCGGCGTGGCAGGTGAGCGCGAGGTAGTGCACTTGGCTGAACAGGGTCCGCTCGGGCAGCGGCTCCAGCTCGGGCGGGACGACGGTCCCGCAGAGCAACACGGGCCGGCCGCTCTGCCCGATCGTCGCCGCCAGCCGCAACCATGTCGTGCGGAACGCGCGGTGGTGGTCGGTCGGGTCGCGCAGCTCGGGGACCCACAGGACGTCCTGCTCCAGGACGACGAACCGGTCGCTGACCCGGGGCAGTAGCGCG
This sequence comes from Pseudonocardia charpentierae, assembly GCF_031845345.1. Lineage (NCBI taxonomy): Bacteria > Bacillati > Actinomycetota > Actinomycetes > Pseudonocardiales > Pseudonocardiaceae > Pseudonocardia > Pseudonocardia charpentierae. The sequence goes on from NZ_JAVREJ010000033.1 coordinate 16,901, forward strand.
CGTCCCACGGTCGACTTGCCGGTCCCGCTGGGCCCGACGAGGCAGTACAAGGGCTGTGGGGCGAACTCCTGCTCGTGTCCGCAGGACTGGCACGCCAGCGGCGTCGCCGGGGCCACCCGTGCTCCGCACCGCGTGCAGACCAGCGGGTTCACCGCTCAGCCGAACAGGTCGCCGAGGAAGCTCTTGTGCCTGCGGTTCCCGTACGGGCGCGGGGAGTCCGGGTAGTGACCGCCCTGGCGCTCGCCCCGGTACGGGCGCGGCGAGTCCGGCTTGCCGTGGTGCCCGCCGCGGTACGGGCGAGGTGAGTCAGGCTTCCCGCGATGGCCCCCGGGCGGTACGTAGGCCGAGGTGCCGTAGAAGTGGTCCTCGGCGGTGAGCATCTGCTCCAGCTCGCCGTGGTCGAGGAAGATCCCGCGGCAGTTCTCGCACTGCTCGATGCGCACCCCCTGCCGGTCGACAGTGCGCATCCGCCCGTGGCATTTGGGACAAGTCACGCGGGCCAGGATAGGGGCGTCGTCGGGCAGATGGCTTCGTCGCCTTCGCACTCCGTGCCTGAGCCCACGGCGCCGTAGCTGTGCGAGGGGCAGTGCAGCGGTTGCCCCGTTCAGCGGTGGTCGTGCGGCGGGCCCGTGTCAGGCTGACCAGCACTGGTCGCTGGTGGCGACGAGGGTGCGGGAGGTCGAGATGACCACGTCCGGAGATGGAGATGCGCAGACGTCCGGTGCAACGCCGCCCGAGGTCAACGACCTGGCTTGGTCCAACCGTCGATTCCTTGCCCGGGCCGTGCGGTTCCTCGGCGACCAAGCCGAGATACGGCAGTTCCTCGACTGCGGCTCAGGGCTGCCCACAGCGGAGAACACCCACCAGATCGCCCGGCGGGTCGACCCGACGACCGGGTGGTCTACGTCGACAACGACCCCGCCGTGATCGAGCACAGCGAAGTACTGCTCGCCGGCGACGAGCTCAGCCGCATCGTGTCCGCCGACATCTTCCAGCCGGCCCAGGTGCTCGGTCACGCCACGGTGCGCACCCATCTGGGCTTCTCCCGACCGATCGCACTGTTGCAGGTGGGCACGTTGCACCACTACACGGGCGACGACGGCGCCGACCTCATGCGGCACTACGCGGAGGCTCTTCCCTCGGGCAGCTACGTGGTGGTGGCGCACTTCTTCGGCCCGGGGAGCTCGAGCTGTGCGACCTGTGGTGGCCCGACGGACCACGACTGCGCGGGCTCAACCAGGTCGAGCGGTGCATCGCCGCAGCGATCGGTCGCAAGCCGTGATGATCGGTGGACTGCGCCGTGTGGTGCGCACCGGGTCCTGCGGTCACGCCGGGCAGCGCGTCCCGTCGGCCGGGAGCTCACCGCGGGTCAGCGTCGCGCCGGCCGCGCTCGCGAGGCACTGCGACCGGTAGAAGCCGGTGTGGCCCATCGTCTCGAGCACCATCAGCCGCGCCCCCGGGATCATCGACCTGAGCTCCTCGCCGTTCTCCAGCGGCGTCTCCGCGTCCGAGACGTTCCCCATGATCAGCACCTTGCCCGCCACGGGCTCGGTCGGCAGGGGGAGCGGGCCGTCCTTCGCCGGCGGGCACGCCGTCGCGTTCGTGAGGGCGAAAGTGGCGGCGAACGCCCCGATCCGCGGTGACATCCGTGCCGCCTCGTCCGCGTCGGCCTGCACATCGGCGAGGGTGAGGCGGGTCGGCCAATCGGCGCAAGAGACGAACTGGAAGATCTCCGGGCCGTTCGAGAACGTCCCGTCCGGCTTCCTCCCCGCGATCGCCATTCCCACCGCGTAGAGGCCCGACGGATCGCCCTTCGTGCGGTAGTCGGCGATGACCTGCTCGGCGAGCTCCTGGGAGCCCGCGTAGTCCACCAGGCCCGCGAGGACGACCTGGTAGAGCAGGCCGACCGTGAGTCGTTTCCCGTCGGTCCCGGGGACCACCGGCTGCTCCGCCCGCACCTTCGCGAAGAGCGCGTCGTACCCGGCGCCGGGGTCGGGCCCGAAGGCGCAGTCCGGCTTCGCGGCACACCGCGCGAACCACCGGTCCAGGGAGTCCTGCCCGGAGCGCACCATGCCGAACGCGGTGTCGCGGACCGTCCCCTTCTGCGACATCGAGCCGTCGAGCACCATGTTGCCGACGGTGCCCGGGAACATCGCGGCGTACGTCGCTCCGATGCGGGTGCCGTAGGACAGGCCGAGGAAGTTCAGCACCGGTTCGCCGGCCGCGACCCGCATCGCCTCGAGGTCGCGCACACCCGGCACGGTGCCGATCACGTCCAGGTAGGACCCGTACCTGGCCGTGCATGCGGCGTTGCGCTGCTGCGCTGCGTCCGCCATGGAGCGCAGCCCCTCCGGTGTCGCCGGATCGGCCTCGAAGTACTGCAGGTTGCCCTCGGGACAGCTGATCGGCGTGCTCACCGCGAGCCCGCGGGGGTCCCAGGTGATGATGTCCATCGTCCCGCCGGTCGCGTCGGCGATCGCCTGGCCGCGCGTGCGGATCGACGCGTTGCCCGGGTCGCCCGGCCCGCCCCAGTTGACGAAGATCGCGCCGGTTCGCGTCCCCGTCGCGGGCATCTTCGTCATCGCTAGCGTGATCTTCTCGCCGTCGGGGGCGTTCCAGTACTTCGGGACCTCGATCGTCGTGCACTGGAAGCCGTCGCCGCAGTCGGTCCAGTCGAGCGCGGGCACCGGTGGGGCCGGAGGCGGAGCCGCGGACGGCGCGGCGGGGGCGGGGGCGCAGGCGGCGACGGTCAGCGCGAGGGCGAGCACCACCGCGACGTTCACCAAGCGGATGCGAGGCATCGGAGTCCCTTCCCCGGGCGCCGGACCGAACGGCCCTCACGATGTCGGAGGGGCGGGCGGTGGCCAATGGCCCTGGACCCGGCACAAGAGGGGGCCTGGGCCCCCTTCGGGGAGATCCGGTTCGGGGCGTCCGGCCCTAGAATCCTGCGCGGTGGAGGAAGCGCCGGCGGAGTCGTTCCGACGCCGGCCCGCGGGGTCGGCCGTCCGGCCTGCCCTGGTCCTTCTCGGCGCTGCGGCTGCTGCCCTCGCGGTCGCCGTGGCCTTCGTCGCGGTCGCCGGCCCGGTCGAGCCCGCCTGGTACGGCACGCTGTTCCCCGCCGTCGGCACCGCCTACGTCGGATCGGGGCTGCTCGCGTGGTACCGCCGACCGGCCAACCGCGTGGGTCCGCTGCTCGTCGCGGCGGGGGTCGTCATGTACCTCGCCGGGTTCGAGCTGACCGGCACACCTGTGCTGATCGCGATCGGGCTGGTGTTCTCGCTCGCACCCATCGCGGTGATCCTGCACCTGCTGCTCGCGTTCCCGACCGGCCGGCTCACCACCCGCGCCGCGCGGGCGCTCGCCGTCGCCGGCTACGTCGTCGTGGTCGGAACCGACGTGGTCCGGTACTCGCTCACACCCGGCGTCCCCTTCGCCGTCGGAGACGCCCCCGCCGTCGTCGCCGCCATCGGACTGACCCAGCGCATCGGCACGATCGTGATCATTCTCGCGACGAGCGCGCTGCTCGTCCACCGTTTCCGGCTCGCCATGCCGACGCAGCGGCGCACGCTCGCGCCCCTCTACGCGTTCGGCATCCTGACGATCGGTTACATCGTCTTCGCCGCGAACGTGCTGCCGCCGTTGCTCGGGCTCGATCTGTCGACGGTGGCCGCCACCCAGGTGATCGCGATCGGGTTGATCCCCTTCGCCTTCGCCGTCGGCGTGCTGCGCGGCGGCTTCGCCCGGACCGCCGCACTGGAGGATCTCGGGCTCTGGCTCGCCCGCGGCGACCGCGACCCGGAGGCGGTGCGCGGAGCGGTCGCCGAGACCCTCGGCGATCCCGACGCGCGGCTCGTCTTCCGGATCGACGACGGTTATGTCGACGCCGGCGGCAACACGGCCGAGCCCGCGCCCGGCCGGGCCACCGCGCGGGTCCGGCTCCACGGCGCGGAGATCGGCGCGATCGTCCACGACCCCGCGCTCGTCCCCGACTCCGCGCACGTCGACGCGGTCTGCGGGACGATCGCCATCGCGCTGGACCGACAGCGGCTCGTCGCCGAGCTGCGGGCCTCCCGCGCCCGCGTCACCGAGGCCGCCGACGCCGAACGCCGCGCCATCGCCCGCGACCTGCACGACGGCATCCAGGGCCGGCTGGTCCTGCTGCGGCTGCAGGCCGCCGGGAGCGTCGACGCGGGTCCGGGCGACGTGCTCGCCGGGCTGGACCGCGCGATCGACGAGCTCCGGCAGCTCGTGCACGGGGTGATGCCGGCGATGCTCGTCGAGAACGGTCTCGGCGCGGCCGTCGAGGACCTCGCCGACCGCCTGCCCGTCCGCACCGCCGTCGACGTCCGGGTGCACAACGACCTACCGCCCGTTGTGCAGAGCACCGCCTACTTCGTCGTCGCCGAGGCACTGACCAACGCGATCAAGCACGCCGGCGCCTCGCAGCTCGACGTGCGGGTCCGCCGTGACGACGCCGACGTCCACATCGAGGTGTGCGACGACGGATGCGGCGGTGCCCGCGTCGGCGGGCAGGGCGGGTTGCGCGGGGTGCGCGACCGCGTCGAAGCCCTCGGTGGCCGGTTCGAGGTCGCCGACCTCCCGGGCGGCGGCACCCGGCTGTGCGGCAGGCTGCCGTGCGCGTCGTGATCGGCGAGGACGAGCCCCTCTTGCGCGAGGGCCTCGCCCTCCTGCTGTCGCGCAACGACTTCGACGTCGTCTCCGCGGTCGGCGACGCCGACGCGCTGCGTGCGGCGGCGGCCACGCACCGGCCGGACGTCGTCGTCACCGACATCCGGATGCCGCCGGGCAACACCGACGACGGCCTGCGTGCGGCGCTGGACATCCACGGCGCCGACCCGCCCACGCCTGTCCTGGTGCTGTCACAGCACGTGTCGCGCCGCTACGTCACGACGCTGCTGGGCGACCGCGCCGGCGGCATCGGCTACCTGCTCAAGCACCGGGTCACCGACGTCGAGAGCTTCTGCGACGACCTGTCGCGTGTCGCGCGCGGCGCGGTCGTCCTCGATCCCGAGGTCGTTGCGGTGATGGTCGGCCGCTCGGCGCGCGACGACGGCCGCGTCGACCGCCTCACCCCGCGACAGTTGCAGGTGCTCGGGCTCGTCGCGGAGGGGCGCAGCAACCTGGCGATCGCGCATCGGCTCGGGATCACGGAGAAGGCCGTCGGCCGGCACGCCGCGCAGATTTACGACACCCTCGGCCTGCCGCTGAGCCTGGACGACCATCGCCGCGTGCTCGCCGTGGTCCGCTTCCTCGACCGCTGAGCCTACGAGTCGATCGTGGGCCGAGGTGCTGCGAAGGACACCCTCGTCAGTTCCTCGGAGGTGCGCCAGATGCGCCGAGCGTCCTCGACGCTGTGCAGCCGCGAGTAGAGCTTCTGCTCCGCAGGGAGGGCCGCCGAGGTGCCCGGGACCGCTCGGCCCGTAGAACCGGGCGCTGCGAGCCTCGGGGGACGTCGCTGCATACAGGGCGGGGAGGCACGCCGTCTCGACGGTCCCGACGAGGATTCCGTGGCGGGAGAGGGCTCCGATGATCCGCCTGCCCGTGGTCTGGCGGCCCGACTGCGCCGGTCGAGCTCGAGGCCGAAGAGTCCGAACGCGATCTTCGACTGGCTGTAGGCCTTCATGCCGTCGTAGGAGCGTTCCCAGTTCAGGTCCTGCCAGTTGATCGCGCCCTGGTTGGCCGCGACGCTGATCTGTGAGGTGACGCGGGCGCGGCCGGCGCGCAGCAGCGGCAGCAGGCCGGCGACGAGGGCGAAGTGGCCGAGGTGGTTGGCGCCGAACTGCAGCTCGAACCCGTCGGCCGTGGTCCGGCGGTCCGGCGGGGTCATGACCCCGGCGATGTTGACGAGGATGTGGATCGGCCGGTCCTCCTGACGGAGGGTCTCGCCCAGCGCCGCCACGGACTGCAGCGACGACAGGTCGAGCTCACGCAGGGACACGTTCGCGGCGGGGTTCTGCCGCAGGATCCCGGCGATTGCCGCTTCTCCCTTGCGCACATTGCGGACGCGTCTTCGCGGACTGTCCACGGTGGGCGGTCCCCGCCGCACCGGCGTCGGTGCGCGCGCCGCTGGTGAGCGACCTGCCGGTCCTCGTCATGGACGGTACGTTCGACGGGCTCACCGCCCCCGCCCACGGCGACCTCGTCGCCGACACCCTGCCGAACGCGGTCCGGGTGACCTTCCCGGACGCGGGTCACGACGTCACGAACGGGTCGCCGCAGTGCGCGCTGGAGGTGATCCAGGGCTTTCTGGACCGGCCGGACGCCCCCGACCTCGGCTGCGTGGCCGGCTTGGCGGCACCCCCGTTCACGGTGGGATGAGAGCTCCCACCGGCCCGTCGGCCGCTCTCAGCGCATCCAGTGACGCCCCGACATCTGGCGCAGTTCTCCGGAGGGAAGCACCCAGTCGAGTGCGACGATGGCGGCGAGCACGGCAATGGCGACTGCCGGTGCGAGCAGTTCCGGGAAGACGAGCCCGAACAGCACGACTGCAACGGCCAGGCCGACAAGGCCCACCAGCAGGATCGTCTCGCGGCGCGGCGACCGTCGGTGGTTCGTGGAATCGGTGGCGACGGGCGCGAGGGCCGACATGGATGGGATCTCCTCGCCGTGACGCTCGACGGGGATTGATGTAGTCACGTTGTTCTCCTGTGAATGGTTCCGGGGTGGTGTCCCCGGTGCCTCTCTACGTTCTCCTGGGCGCGCGACCGCCACTATCCGTCGATCACCCGAGGCCGAGGTTGAGCCGGGTGTCGGGTGATCGGGGGACACCTCGTCGTCCGGCCCTTGCTGACCGACCGCGATCACGGGGATCGTGGGCGCATGCGTAGCCGGATGCCGAAGACCCGCGAGGCGGCAGCGGCGCGCGCGAGACGGCCACACGTGTCGCCGACGTCGCTGCCGGACGCCTTCGCGCATCTGCAGCACGCGGCCGGCAACCGGGCAGTGGCCGAGATGGTCGCCCGGGCAGGGGTGGTGAAGGGGCAGGCGCCTCCGGACGGCCTCAACGCCGTCCAGGCCCGCAGCGCCGGTGCGGCGGGCTACACCGGCGTGAAGAACTCCGCCGCCTTCGTCAACGTCGACCTCACCACCTCGATCGATCGGTCGTCGTCGAAGCCGGGCCAGGCCTACGTCACCGTCGACCAACCGCAGGACTCACCGGACGCCGTGCACGAGGCGCTGTACCTGCTTCCCGGCGACCACCGGCACGGCACCCGGACCTACACCGACAAGGGCCGCACCTACACGCCGTACACCCGGGTCGACAACGACACGTCCGACCTGATCCGCGCGGGCGAGCAGGAGCACCTCGACGACGCCCGCCGGGCCTACGACCTGTCCTACGGGCTGATCCTCGCCACGCTGCGGGGGATGGCAGGGCGCCGGTTCGGGCCTGCGGCGACCCCGTCCGCCGCCGAGGCACTCGCTCGCGCCGAATTCGACAAGCAGTTGCCGCCGGCTCTGAGCGTGAGCCAGCCGGCGTATCGGGGCGTGTGGATCACTGTGCTCGACGCGTTGCTGAAGCAGACCAAGGCCCGCGACGCGAAGGGTTGGCACAACCTCGCCAACGGCACGATGGCCACCGAGGGCGGCAAGTGGGTGTATCCGCTGGAGCAGACGGGCACGACGAAGATCGGCTCGGTCGCCAGTGATCAGGTGGTGAACTATCCGACCGCTTCGCCGTAGCCCATGCTGCGGAGGGCAGGGGAGGCGCATGTGACGAGGGACGAGCTGGTCATGGCGTTCGCGCTGACCCGTTTGGACCACCCCGCCCTCGACCTGGACGAGATTGCCGCCCTGGTGGTCCGCCGGATGGGCACCGATCAGATGGTCCAGCTCGCCGCGCAGAACCTCGCGACCCGCGATGAGCTGCGCAGCGACGCGTTCGCCGCCGCCGTCGAGCACGTCGTCCGGACCGTTCTGCTGCTCCGCGACGGCGCCGACGACTGACGGCCGGAAGGCCAGGGGAGGAGACCCGCATGAACGAGGTACTGCTCGGGGTCGACATCGGGACGTCGAGTACGAAAGGCGTCATCACCCACGCCGACGGCGCCGTGCTGGCGAGCGCACAGCGCCAGCACGAGACCGCGTTCCCGCGGCCGGGGTTCGTCGAGCACGATCCCGAGGGCATCTGGTGGAAGGACTTCTCGGAGATCACCGCGGAGCTGCTGCCGCAGGCCGACGGGCCTGTAGTCGGGGTGTCGGTGAGCGGCATCGGTGCCACGACCCTGCCGGCCGACGCGAACGGCGACCCGCTGCGGGACGCGATCCTGTACGGGATCGACACCCGGGCGGGCAGGGAGATCGAGGAGCTGATCGAACGCTACGGCGCGGACGCCATCGTCGAGCGCTCGCTGATGACGGTCAACCACCAGTCCACCGGGCCCAAGCTGATGTGGCTGCAGCGCAACGAGCCCGAGGTGTGGCAGCGCACCAAGCAGCTGCTGATGGCCAACTCGTTCATCGTCCAGCGGCTGACCGGCGAGTACACGCTCGACTCGATCTCGGCGTCGTTCTGCGTGCCGATGTTCGACCCCCGCAAGCGCGAGTGGATCGAGGACTGGGCCGAGGAGATCGCTCCCGGCCTGAAGCTCCCTCGTGTCCTCGAGCCGTGGGAGGTGGCAGGGCGCATCAACGCCCGGGGTGCGGAGCTGACCGGGCTGCCGGAGGGGATCCCGGTGTGCGCGGGAACGGTCGACTCGCTGGTCGAGTCCGCGAGTGTGGGGGTCAAGAACCCGGGCGACGTCATGCTGACCTACGGCACGACGCTCGGCATCGCCGGTGTCGTGACCGAGCCGACCCCGAGTTGGAAGCTCAACAGCGTGCCCGGGGTGTTCCCCGGGACGTACGTCCTGATCGGTCCCACCGCGACCTCGGGGGCGCTGACGAACTGGATGCGCTCGCTGTCCGGTGACATGCCGTTCGAGGAATTGATCGCCGAGGCGGTCGCGACTCCGCCGGGCGCCAACGGCCTGGTCGCCCTGCCCTACTTCGCGGGGGAGCGCACGCCGATCTGGGACGCCGACGCCCGCGGGGTCATCATCGGTCTCACCATGGCTCACACCCGCGGGCACCTCTACCGCGCGATGCTGGAGGCCGTCGCGTACAGCGCTCGGTCGATCCTGGACGCGATCGACGAGGCGGGGGTGCCGGTGGAGCGCATCGTCGCCGTCGGCGGTGGGACGAAAGGCGGGCTGTGGACGCAGATCGTCTCCGACGTCACCGGCCTGCCGCAGGAGTTGGCCGAGGAGTCGATGGGCGCCTGCTACGGCGACGCCCTGTTCGCCGCCCGCGCGGCCGGGCTCGTCGACGACGACACCGTGTGGGCGTCGCCGGCGGAGACCGTCGAGCCCAACCCCGAGTACCGGGACGTCTACGACCGGCTGTACACCATCTACGGCGAGCTGTACCCGGCGACGAAGTCGCAGGCCCACGCGCTGGCGGCGCTCCAGGCAGAGGAGGGCCTCGTCCCGACGGCGTCGTGAGCGCCGGCCTGAGGCGTGCTGCGTCGGAGGTTCTCGAAAAATGTGTGGCGAGGATGTCGAGACCGGCCTGCCGGCTCCGTCCCCGGGGCAGATGCAGCCACCGTGGCCGCACCACACCGAGGAGACCCACCATGGCGAAGTACCTGCTTCTCAAGCACTACCGCGGCGCTCCCGAGGCCGTCAACGACGTCCCGATGGGCGAGTGGACCCCGCAGGAGATCGACGACCACGTGCAGTACATGAACGACTTCGCCGACCGGCTCCGGAGCACCGGTGAGTACGTCGACAGCCAGGCCCTCTCGCCCGAGGGCACGTTCGTCCGGTACGACGGGTACGGCCGACCGCCGGTCACCGACGGGCCCTTCGCGGAGACCAAGGACCTGATCGCCGGCTGGATGGTGATCGACGTCGACACCTACGAGCGCGCACTCGCGCTCGCCGGCGAGCTGTCGGCGGCCCCCGGAGCGGGCGGCGAGCCGATCCACGAGTGGCTCGAGCTGCGCCCGTTCCTGGGTGCGGCGCCGACGGTCAGCGAGTGACCGGCAGGGTCGGGTGATGGACGAACTGCTGCTGCGGGAGCTGACGCCCGCGGTGATCGGCGTCCTCGTCCGTCGCGGAGTGGACTTCGCGACGGCCGAGGACGCCGTGCAGGAAGCACTCGTCCAGGCCGCGTCGAGTTGGCCGGACGGGCAGCCCACCGACCCCAAGGGCTGGCTGGTCACGGTGGCCTGGCGCAAGTTCCTCGACGCCCGCCGCTCCGAGGCCTCCCGTCGCGACCGGGAGGAGCGGCTCGCCGTCGAGCCGCCACCCGGCCCGACCGAGAGCGCCGACGACACGTTGCAGCTGTTCTTCCTGTGCGCCCACCCGTCGCTGACCCCGGCTTCCGCGGTGGCCCTCACGCTGCGCGCCGTGGGCGGGTTGACCACGCGGCAGATCGCCCAGGCCTACCTCGTGCCGGAGGCGACGATGGCACAGCGGATCAGCCGCGCGAAGCGCACGGTCGGTGACGTGCGGTTCGGGGAGCCGGGCGATCCGGCGACGGTGCGACGGGTGCTCTACCTGGTCTTCAACGAGGGCTACACCGGCGACGTCGACCTGGCGGCCGAAGCCATTCGCCTCACCCGGCAGCTGGCGTCGATCACGGACGACGAGGAGACCGCGGGCTTGCTGGCGTTGATGCTGCTGCACCACGCCCGGCGACCGGCGCGGATCCGCAGCGACGGCGACCTGGTCCCCCTGGCCGACCAGGACCGCTCCCGCTGGGACACGTCGCTCATCGCGGAGGGGGTCGCCATCCTGCAGAAGGCGCTGGGTCGCGACAACCTCGGGGATTTCCAGGCACAGGCCGCGATCGCCGCACTGCACGCCGACGCGCCGCGCGCCGAGGAGACCGACTGGGTGCAGATCGTCGGCTGGTACGACGAACTGCTCCGGCTCACCGGGAGCCCGGTCGTGGCGCTCAACCGGGCCGTCGCGGTCGGCGAGGCCGACGGCCCCGCAGCCGGTCTCGCGGCCCTGGCCACGGTGGACCCCGATCTGCCCCGCCACACCGCCGCCTCGGCGTACCTCCACGAGAAGGCGGGCGACCTGGCGACGGCGGCACGGTTGTACGCCGACGCCGCCCGGACGGCCCCGAACCTCGCCGAACGTCACCACCTCACCCGGCAGGCGGCGCGGATCAGCCAGATGCTCCGCGGATGAGCCTGTGTCAGGGTGTGTGCTCCACCTGCAGCGCGTAGAGCACGACCTGGCCCTGGGCGTCGGGAGCATCGCCCCGTGACAGGTTGGACTGCACGTAGCTGCCGGCCTTGAAGTACCACCCCGACCCGCTCGTGACGATGTCGGCCTTCTGCGTCCCGTTGTAGGACACCCGGATGTGGCCGTCGGAGGCGGCGATCTCGAGGTCGTAGGGCGTGCCGAGGGTGTACGCCGGATCGAGGGTCGCGTCGTCGTCGCCGTCGTTGTACTGGACGAGCAGGCGCTGACCCTCCACGCGGACCTCGATCACGTCGTCGTCCGCGTCGTGGATCTGTGCGGCCACGACGTGTGGTTTGACCGCCGGGAGCAGGGTGACGGCCTCCCGGAGGCGGAGGGTGTGCGTGCCGTTGGTGTTCGACCAGCTCGCCAGCTCCTGCCCGTTCATCTCGCGCAGCTCGGAGCGGGGGTAGGAGCTGCCCGAGGTGGTGACGCCGCCGGCGTTGGCCGTGAAGACGACGCCGTCCCTGGCCTCGTTGAGGCGGAAGAAGTCGTCGGTGAACGACGACAGCGCCGGTTGCACGATCTCCTCGGGCTTGCCCTCCTGTCCGGTGGGGAGGGTGAGCTTCCAGTTGGTGAGGTCGAGCAGTTGCCCGGGCACCTGCGGTGGGCCGGCAGGGGCGGGCGTCGGCGCAGGCGTCGACGGCGGTACGGGCGGGGGAGCGGACGACTCACCGCACGCCGACACGGCGGACACGGTGAGCACCAGCGCCGCGCCGAGGAGAGCTGTGCGGAACATCAGGATTCGGCCGGTCGTCCGGGAGCGTTTGCGTCCTGCTTCATGTCCAGGGAGTAGACGACGACCTCGCCGACGGCGTCCGGCGACTCGCCCTTGCTGGGGTTGCTCTGCACGTACGCACCGACCTTCCAGTACCAGCCGCTTCCCGACTTCTCGATGTCGGTCTTGTGCTCGCCGTTGTAGGAGACGGCGATGCCCTCGGCGGATACGTCGACCGTCACGCGGAAGGGCGTTCCGAGCTGGTAGTCCGGGTCGAGGACGGCCTCGCCCCGACCGTCGTCGTACTGTACGGACAGCGTGGTGCCCTCGAGCCTGATCTGCAGGACGTCGTCCTCGGTGTCGTGGATCTGGGCGGACACGACCTCCGGTTTGGTGGCGGGGGTCTTCGTGATGGCTTCGCACACGTCGAGCGTGTGGGTGCCGTCGGTGCTGTCCCACGCGGCCTTCTCGGTGCCGTTCATCTCGCGCAGCTCCGAGCGGGGATAGGAGCTGCCCGAGGTGGTGACGCCGCCGGCGTTGGCCGTGAAGACGACGCCGTCCTTCGCGTCGTTGAGACGGAAGAAGTCGTTGGTGAACGCCGACAGATCCGGTCCCTCGATCTCTTCGGGCTTGCCCTTCTTGCCGGTGGGCAGAGTCAGCTTCCAGTTCTTCAGATCGAGCAGGCGACCCGGAAGCGGATGGGCCAGGGTCTCCGGATTGCCGAGGCGGTCGAGAATGCCGCCGAACGAGGACCCGACGCAGTTTCCGCCTTCCGGGACGGCGGCATCGGCAACGCCCTGGGGCAGCAACGTGGCTCCGGTCACGACCACCGCGACCGTGAGCGGCCGCCAAACTGCTGATAGCGCCATACGGCGGGAATCTGGCACATGTGGTCGGCGGGTGCGGGCTGTGTACGGGGAGTGGGTGACGCTCGTACGGGTGGCTGCCGGAGATGACGGAGCGGCGGGTCGGTCGGCACCGACCTGCCCGCCGCTCCCGCCCGCTAGGTGCGGGCCTCTCGCGTCATCCCGTGGTACCGGCTCGATCTCCGTCGTAGAGCACGACGCCCATACCGTTGATCCACTCGTAGACCGGCTCGTAGGCCAGGACGTGGCCCGCTGCACCGTTCATGGCGCCGGCCAGGGCGACCCAGGCCCGGATCTCGCCGGTGCCGTTGCCGGCTTCGGCGAGCTCGTCGTTGGGCATGTCGAGGATCTCGGTCAGATCGCCCTTGGCCAGCAGGTCGAGGAACCAGCGGTCGAACTCCTCGTCGATGTCGCCGACCCGCGGCTCCCCGACGAAGTGCGACAGCCCGCCTCCGGCGACCAGCCCGACCCGCTCGAGGCCATCGTACGAGCGGATGGCGTTCCCCACGGCGACGCCGAAGTCGTAGAACTGCCGTGTCGTCATCAGGGGTGGAGTGGTGCAGTTGAGGACGATCGGCACCATCGGGAGTTCCATGCTGCGATCGAGCCAGTAGTAGACGGTCATGAACCCGTGGTCGATCTTCATGCCGTACGACAGCGCGGGCTGCTGGCCCTGTTCGATCAGCTTCGCGGTGATGTGGGCGGCGAGGCCGGCGTCCGACGGGACCATCTTCTTCGGCACCTGCAGCCACACCTCGGGTGGGCCGAGGTGTTCCTCGTCCAGCCCAATGGCGATCTGGGGCAGGCCGTCGAGGAAGAAGTTCGTGAAGTGCTCGCCCGTCATCATGACGATGGCCTGCACGCCGGTGTCCCGCGCGGTGTCGCGCACCTTCTCCAGGGCCGAGAAGAAGTTGTCCGCCTGTTGCCGCGGCGCCGAGCCGGGGTCGGCCGTCATCATCGGGGCGTGTGCCGCCGAATAGGCCATCACGATTTCTGCCATCGGGTCCTCCTCCTCGCCGGGACGGCCCCGGATTGCTCCAGCAGCGGTCGGTAGTCGGCACGCTTGTACCCCAGCGCACGGCAGAAGCCGTTGACGATCACCGGGTGCACGCCCATCGCGTAGATCGCGCCGACGTCAGGCTCGGTGACGGCCTGCCGCTCCTCGGGCGTCAAGGTGTACCCCTCCGTCACGATGTCGGGTTTCGGTCCGTCGCCCGCGGCCTCCAGCCGGCGCAGGTGGTCGAAGAGACACCGCTGGACCATGTAGAGGGTCATCCGGTTCGCTCACCTCTCATTCTCGTTCCCAGGACACGCTAAATGGCGCGGCCCCGTGGAGAGGTGGGCTGCTGCGGCGACTTCCACCGAGTGGACGAACCCGCCGTGCCACTCCGGTCCGCGGGTCTCCGCCGTCGACATCGTCGGTGTCACCCGCCCGTGCCGGGCGGCGACGGGGAGCCGTCAGGGTTCGAGTACTGCATCCGGATCGAGCTCGCGCTCGACGATCCGGCGGGCCACGCGGCTGAGCAGCTGGTTGGTACTGCGCGCGTGACGGCGCAGCCGGTCGAACGCGACGTCCATGGCGATCGTCCCGCGCTCCGCGAGGACCCCCTTGGCCTGCTCGATCACCACCCTGTTGTTCAGCGCGGTCTGCAGCTGCTGGGTCACCACCTCGCCACGGCGGATCGCGCGTTCCTGCAGGATCCCGATCGTCGCCACGTCGGCCAGGGCCTGTCCCAGGGACAGGTCGGCCTCGGACAGCGAGCCCGGCTGGCCGTTGAACAGGTTGAGTGCGCCGATCGACTCCTGCCGCAGCCGCAACGGCAGGGCGTGCACCGAACGGAACACCCTCTGCGCGTCGACCGCTGCGGTGAAGCGCGGCCACCGGTCGACGACGTCGGTCAGGTCCGGGACGGACACGGCGGTGGCGGTGCGGTAGCACTCGAGGCAGGGGCCCTCGTCGTTCTGCAGCTGCAGCAGCTCCATCAGCTGGGCGCCGTCGTTCGACGCCGCGACCACCCGCAGGGTGCCCCGCACATCGCCCAGCACGATCCCCGCGGCCTTGTGCCCCGGTGGCTGCCGCCTCCATGCAGGCGCCCTCGTTCAGGGTGAACTGCAGATCTTCCAGCAGCTCGGCCGTCGGGTCGGTCGCCCACAGCGTCTCCCGCGCCGAACTGCGGGTCAGCAGCGAGAGAGCGGCGCCGTCGACGTCCAGCCCGTCGACGCACGCCCGGCAGATCTGCTCGGCCAGGGCGTGCTCGCGTCCGCGCCGGGAGACGATGCCCAGGAGCGCGCGGGTCACCACGCCCTGGTCAGTCATCGGACGCGCCGGAGACGGGCAGGGCAGGACCACGAACGGCCATGATGCGCACCTCATCCGGCGCCGGAAGAAGCACTGAGAACGCAGCCAGGGACCAGCGGTGTTGTC
This sequence comes from Pseudonocardia charpentierae, assembly GCF_031845345.1. Classification (NCBI taxonomy): domain Bacteria; kingdom Bacillati; phylum Actinomycetota; class Actinomycetes; order Pseudonocardiales; family Pseudonocardiaceae; genus Pseudonocardia; species Pseudonocardia charpentierae. Next base: position 32,168 of record NZ_JAVREJ010000033.1, read on the forward strand.
AACCTACCCGCAGTCGATGAGGGGCGCGCCGGTCGGCACCGCGGCCCGTTGACGGCCCGGTCACCTCACCGGGAGCTGAGGACCTGGCGGGCGAAGTCGCGCTCGGCGATGACGCGGCGGGCGACCTCGCCGAGGAGCACGCTGTGCCCGCGCGAGTACCGGCGCAGGCGTTCGAACGCCGTCGCCATGGTGAGGTGTCCGTACTGGGAGAGGACGCCCTTCGCCTGCTCGATCACGACGCGGCTGTCGAGTGCGGTCTGAAGTTGTTCGGTGACGATCTCCCCGTGGCGGATGGCGCGTTCCTGCAGGATCCCGATGGTGGCGACATCGGCCAGGGCCTGACCGAGGCGGAGATCGGCTTCGGGCAGGGGGCCGGGGCGGGTGTGGAACAGGTTCACCCCGCCGATGGCCTGTCCGCGCAGGCGTAGGGGCAGCGCATGGACGGAGCGGTAGGAGCCCTTACCGACCAGGGCTGCGATCAGCTGCGGCCAGCGGCCGGTCGCCTCGTCGAGGTCGGTGACGACGACCGGTTGACCGGTCCGTACACAGTCCACGCAGGGGCCCTCGTCGGCCTGGATCTGCATGAGTTCGGTCCAGCCCGACTCCTCGCTGGACCAGGCGACGGCACGAAGCCGGCCGTGGGGGTCGACGAGCATGATCCCGGCGGCATCGGCGGACAGGAGCGCCACGCTGTGCGCGACGAGCCGGTCGAGCACCTCGATGACGTCGTAGTCGTCGACGAGGGTGTCGGCCAACTCCACGAACGCCCTGGTCAGCAGGGCTTCGCGGTGGTGGTGGACCTGGCTCACGCATTACTCCCGAAGGTTCCGCCGCCGGCTCACCGGTTCCGAGCCGGGGGCCGGTACGTCCTCGGGATACCCGACCTGCCCCTGCCGAAGCGGGGAGGAACGGGAGGAACCCGCCCCCCGAGCGGGGGACGGGTTCCGGACCGGACTGTGAGGCTCGGTCAGATGGGGCGCACGGCCTGGGCCTGCGGGCCCTTCTGGCCCTGACCGATCTCGAACTCCACGCGCTGTCCCTCGTCGAGGTTGCGGAAGCCCGAAGCGTCGATCTGGGAGTAGTGCACGAAGACGTCGGCGCCGCCCCCGTCCTGGGCGATGAAGCCGAAGCCCTTCTCGCCGTTGAACCACTTCACGGTGCCCTGTGCCATGTACAAAAGCTCCTTGCAGGTGCTGGACCTACGCACTGTGCGCGGCCCGGCCGACCTGACGGCTTCCGGGAAGCGACGTCCTTCTGACGACGTGTCCCGACCACCGACTGTTCCCGCGGGCGTGCAAGACACGAACACCGAAACTGAACGACCTGACCCTCCAACGACGGGTGTGGCTGTTTCGTTCCCCGTCGTTCGTTCTCGGCTCGAGGAGTCGGTGAACGGTCGTCCGCGGTCAGCTCTGGTGGCTGCGGGACGCAGCCAGGCGGGCGAGCCGACCGGGTGTGGGCCAGCGGATGTCGTACGCCCATCCGAGGCGCTCGAGGATCGCGATGATGCGGGCCGAGATGTCGATCTGACCGCGGCCCACACCGTGCCTGGCGCACGTGGGATCGGCGTGGTGCAGGTTGTGCCACGACTCGCCCAGCGACACGATCGCCAAGGGCCAGAAGTTGGTGGAGCGGTCCTTGTCGGTCCAGGGCCGGTCGCCCACCATGTGGCAGATCGAGTTGACCGACCAGGTCACGTGGTGCTGAACGCCGATGCGGACCAGCCCGGCCCAGAAGAACGCGGTCGCCGCGCCCCACCACGACCAGCTGAGCAGACCGCCGAGAAGAGCCGGCGCGACCAGGCTGACGGCCGTCCAGAAGGGGAACTGCCGGTTGATGCGGGCGATGTCGGGGTCGGCGAGCAGATCGGGGGCGAACCGCGCCGGGTTCGTGCGGTTGGGGCGGAGCATCCAGCCGAAGTGGGCGTGGCAGAAACCGCGGGCCACCGCGGCCGGGGTGGTGCCGAACAGCCACGGCGAGTGTGGGTCGCCCTCCTTGTCGGTGAAGGCGTGGTGACGGCGGTGGTCGGCGACCCAGGTGATTACCGGACCCTGCAGCGCCATGCTGCCCAACGCGGCCAGCGTGATCCGGACCGGCCGGGTGGCCTTGAATGAGCGGTGCGTGAAGTGGCGGTGGTAGCCGACCGTGATGCCGGCCAGCGTGACCAGGTAGAAGGCTGCGGCCAGCGCGCCGTCCACCACGGTCAGCCCCCACCCCCAGGCGAACGGCAGCGCACCGAGCAGTGCCAGGAACGGGATGACGACGAACACCTTGACCATCACCTCGTTGCCTGGCGGCCGGGCGCCGAGGGTGAGTGGCTCGGGTTGTCGCTTGGGCATCGCGGGCTGAGCGGGTGGCGTGCCGGAAACAGCGGGAACGGTGGTCATGGAGCGCTCCTGGGCCGATGGGGAGGAGATGGACGGGCGACACAGCGACCCGGGCAGGAGGAAGATCTCGTGCGCCGGTGCTGCAGGCGATACGCCGGGTCCGGGGCATACGGCCGAGGGTTCACTCGAACTCTGCGTCAACGGTAAGTCGCGGGTAATGGCACCCGCAAGACGGACGGTCGCACCGCCGCGCCCCGCTAGCGTGCAGGCATGATCGCGAGTCAGGGCACGCCGCAGGCCGGAATCTTCGCGCTCGGCACCGCCTCGCACGCCTACCTGGAGTTCGACCTGCACGACGGCGCGGACCCGCGTGAGCTGCTGGGCCGCCTGGCCGACCTCCGCGAGCCGCGCACCACGATCGGCGGGGTCAACCTCGTCGTCGGTGTGCGACCCGAGCTGTGGCGCGACCGCATCGGCGCCGCGGCGCCTGCCGGCCTGCACGGCTACAACCAGCCGGTGACCGGCCCGGACGGTTTCACCATGCCGTCCACCCAGCACGACGCGCTGCTGTGGCTCGCGGGCGCGGCGTACGACGTCGTCTTCGACGAAGCGCGTCAGGCCATCGCGGCGCTCGCGCCGGTCGCCTCGGTCGCGACGGAGACCTCCAGCTGGCCCTACCGCCACGACCGCGACCTGACCGGTTTCATCGACGGAACGGAGAACCCGAGCCTCGCCCGCGCGTCCGACGTGGCCGTCGTCCCGCCCGGCGCACCCGGTGCGGGTGGGTCCGTGCTGCTGCTGCAGCGCTGGCGGCACGAGGTGGAATCGTGGGACTCGGCGTGGCCGGGCAGGAGGCCGCGATGGGCCGCACCAAGGACCGGTCGATCGAGCTCGCGGACCGGCCCGGGAACTCCCACGTCGCCCGCACCGACCAGGACGAGCGCGGCGAGATCTTCCGCCGGAACATGCCCTACGGCACCGTGACGGCGCACGGGACGATGTTCGGCGGACCCCGGGACGAGCTGACCCGCTACACGACGCCCGAGACGGGCGGCTACTACTTCGTTCCCGCCCTGTCCGCGCTCCGGGGCTTCGCGAGCCCCGATCCCGAAGGTTAGGTCGGCCTGTCGCGCGACCTCTGTCGCCGCGGAATCCGCGGCTACTGTCGAGAAACCTGCCCGACGTCGTGCGAGGAGACCGCAGTGGCCGATCTGATCACCTTGCGAGCCGCGAGCGGGCTGACCGCGGACCCACCCGCGCTGAGCGCCTCGACCCTGATCATGATCGACTGCCAGAACACCTACACCCGGGGACCGCTCGAGCTCGACGGTGTCCAGCCCGCGCTCGATCAGGCCGAGGAGCTGCTCGACAGGGCGCGCACGGCGGGCATCCCGGTGATCCACATCCAGCACGACGCCGGCCCCGGCTCGCCGTACGACGTGCGCGGGGAGATCGGCGCGATCGTCGACCGGGTCGCCCCACGGGCGGGTGAGCAGACGGTCGTGAAGAACTACCCGAACTCGTTCACGGACACCGCGCTCGACTCCCTGCTCAAGCAGCATCCCGAGCGGCCACTCCTGCTGGCCGGGTTCATGACGCACATGTGCGTGAACTCGACTGCGCGCGGCGCGTTCAGCCTGGGCTACGCCCCGACCGTGGTCGCGGGCGCGACGGCCACCCGGAACCTGCCCGGCACCGACGGAGGGGTCGTCCACGCGGCGGCTCTGCAGGCTGCGAGCCTGGCGTCGATCGCGGACCTGTTCGGCGTCGTGGTCGCGGACGTGCAGGCGGTCCCCGACTAGGACCGCTAGCGGAGCGGGATGTCGACGCCGCGGTCGGCCTCCGGGCGCGTCCCGAAGATCCGCCGCTCGGACTCGTCGATGACGTGGTCGTTGATGCTCGCCTCGCGGCGCACCATCAGGCCCTGCTCGTCGAACTCCCAGTTCTCGTTGCCGTAGCTGCGGTACCAGGTCCCCGCCGCGTCGTGGCACTCGTACTGGAAGCGCACCGCGATGCGGTTACCGGCGAAGGTCCACAGCGACTTGCGCAGCGCGTAGTCGAGCTCGCGCTCCCACTTCTCGGTGAGGAACGCGACGATCTCGGCCCGGCCCTGGAGGAAGCGGTCGCGGTTGCGCCAGACGGAGTCCTCGCTGTAGGCCAGCGATACCTTCCCGGGGTCGCAGGTGTTCCAGGCGTGTTCGGCGGCCTGGGCCTCCACGGGCCGCTCCTTCCTACTGGTCCCCGGTCGCTCGCGTCGCCTGAAGAACGGGCGGTGTCGCACCACGCGGCGTTACGGTCTCGGCATGGCCGACCGTCCGGCAGGAACCGACCTGGGGCGCCGGGTGTGGGCGCTGTTCACCGCATACCGCCGCAGCCTGGTCCTGATCGTGGTCGCGGTGCTCGTGAGCAGCGGCCTGGGCATCGTCACGCCGTTCCTCACCCAGGCCGCGTTCGACCGCGCGCTGTTCCCGGCCGAGGGCGGGGTCGACCTCCGGCTGCTGGCGTGGCTGGTCGCGGGGATGATCGCGATCCCGGTCGTCAGCGCCTTGATCGGCGTGTGGCAGACCTATCTGACGACGCTGCTGGGCAACCGGGTCATGGCCGATCTGCGCAGCCGGCTCTTCGCCCACCTCCAGCGCATGGACCTCGCGTTCTTCACTGCGACCCGGACCGGTGCGATCCAGTCGAGGCTGGCCAACGACGTCGGGGGCGTCCAGTCGGTGCTGTCCGAGACGGCCGGCTCGATCCTGTCCAACACGGTGACGGTCGTGGCCGCGCTGGTGGCGATGCTGCTGCTGTCGTGGCCGCTCACGCTGGTCGCGGTGGCCCTGCTGCCGCTGTTCGTGCTGCTGCAGGTACGGGTCGGACGGGTGCGGCGCCGGCTCGCGGGACGCACGCAGGAGTCGCTGTCGGACATGACGGCGATCACGGAGGAGTCGCTGTCGGTGTCGGGGGTGCTGCTGGCGAAGGTGTTCAACCGGCAGGCGTCGGAGGTCGAGCGGTACACCGCGGAGAACGCCCGGCAGGTCGACCTGCAGGTGCGCCAGGCGATGACGGGGCAGTCGTTCTTCGCGGTCGTGCAGACCTTCCTCGCGGTCACTCCGGCACTGGTGTACCTCGTGGCCGGGTTCCTGATCGCCGCAGGCGAGGGACTGTCCGCGGGCACGATCGTCGCGTTCACGACGCTGCAGGCGCGCCTGCTGTTCCCGACCGTGAACCTGCTGCGCGTCTCGCTGGACGTGCAGACCTCGCTCGCGCTGTTCGGCCGGATCTTCGAGTACCTCGACCTGCGGCCGCGCATCGTCGACGCCCCGGACGCGCGCCCGCTCGACCCCGCCGAGGTCACCGGGCGGGTCGAGTTCGACGACGTCTGGTTCGCCTACCCCGAGCCCGAGGTCGCCGGGATGGTGCCCGCGGAACCCGCCACCCGCCGGTGGGCGGTGCAGGAGACGTCGTTCGTCGTCGAACCGGGTCGGCTCGCGGCGATCGTCGGGCCGAGCGGCTCGGGCAAGACCACGATCTCCTACCTCATCCCGCGGCTGTACGACGTCGACGAAGGACGCGTCCTGCTCGACGGGCACGACGTGCGCTCGCTGACCCAGGCGTCGGTCGCCGACGCGATCGGGATGGTCACCCAGGACACCTACCTTCTGCACGCGACGATCGCCGACAACCTCCGCTACGCCAAGTCCGACGCCACCGACGCGGAGCTCGAGGCCGCGGCGCGGGCGGCGAACATCCACGACCGGATCCTGTCGTTCGCCGAGGGCTACGACACCGTCGTGGGGGAGCGCGGGTACCGGCTCTCGGGCGGCGAGAAGCAGCGCCTGGCCATCGCGCGTGTGCTGCTCAAGGATCCGAAGATCCTGATCCTCGACGAGGCGACGAGCGCGCTCGACACCACGAGCGAGCGGCTGGTCCAGCAGGCGCTGGAGCACGCGACGCGCCGGCGCACGACCATCGCGATCGCGCACCGGCTCTCGACCGTGCTCGGCGCGGACCTCATCCTCGTCGTCGACGCGGGGCGCATCGTCGAGCGTGGAACGCACGCCGAGCTGCTCGCCCGCGGCGGGCTCTACGCGCAGCTCTACACCGAGCAGTTCGCCGGGGGAGCGGTGGAGGCACGGTGCGCCGACGGCGTGCGGTTCCGCGACGGCCGCACACTCTGCGCCCAGCGCGGCGCCGTCGAGCCGGCCGCCTGACCGGCGACCAGATCACGGCCGCAGAATGATGCGGACCGGGTCGCCCTCCTTGGTGTGGAGCCGCTCGACGGCCTTGCCCGCGTCGGCGAGAGGCACGACGTCGCTGATGGACCGGCGCAGGTCGAGGCGGCGGCGCCGGGTCAGGTCGACGAGCTGCTCGATGTGCGCGGGCACCGACCCGTAGTGCCCGAAGATCTTCTGCTGGAAGTAGCTGAACGCGGTGCCGTTGGTGATCGTCAGAGGTTGGTCGGTGAGGCCGACCAGCACGAGCCGTCCGCCGGCGCCCAGACAGCCGACGGCCTGGTCGCGTACGTCGGCGACGCCGGCGAAGTCGAACGCGGCGGCGAGCCCGCGGCCGCCGGTCTCGGCGAGGATCTGCTCGCGCAGGGTGTCGTCGCGAGGGTTCAGGGCGAGGTCTGCACCGAGGTCGAGGCCACGCTGCCGTGCCCCGGGCAGCGGGTCGACCACGACGATCGGAGCCGCCCCGACAAGGCGCAGCAGTTGCACGGCGTGGGCGCCGAGGCCACCGGCTCCCCACACCCCGACCGCCTCGGCGGGACGGACGGCGGCGGTGGCCGTGATCGCCGCCCACGGGGTGGACACGGCGTCGGGGATGATGGCCGCCTGCTCGAACGGCAGGTCGTCCGGGATCGGCACCAGGGTGTGCACCGACGCGAGGGCGTACTCGGCCCAGCCCCCGTCGTAGTCGACCCCTCGGGTCAGGACGGCCCCGGCCGGGCTCAGCTCACCCGCGTGCAGCAGCACCCGCGCGCCCGGCTGCCAGCCGGTGACCCCGGGCCCGAGGGCGTGCACGGTGCCCGCCACCTCGTGGCCGAGGGTGACGACCTCGGTGGACGTGGCGGGCTTCAGCATGCCCTCGATGAGGTGCAGGTCGGACAGGCACACCCCGGCGGCCTCGACCTTGATCAGTACCTGGCCGGGTCCGGGTTCGGGGACGGGCACGTCGTCCACGACGAAGGCTCCGGTGGCGTAGGTGAGACGGCCGGCGAGCAACGCGCCCTCCTTCGTCGGCGGGGAAGCACCGCCATCGTGGCTGTGCGGATGCGGACGCTACCCCGCGACGACGGCCTGGTGGGCCGAGCTGATCGTCCGGGCGCTACGGACGCCGTATCGGCCCGTTCGCCGCCCGCACGATCAACCGACCTGATCGTCCGGGTGGTACTGGTGCCGGTTCCGGCCGATTTGACGCCGCACGATCAGCCGGGTTGATCGTGAGGGCCCCCGGCCGGGCCCGATCCCGACCCGGCTTCCTCGGGCTCACCGCGCCGCGAGCGCCTCCGCGGGGTCGGTGAAGGCGATCTCGTGGGCGTCGGCGACGGGCCGGCTGACGAGTTTGCCGCCGAGGGTGCTCAGGCCGAGGTGCAGGGCGGGGTCGGCCTGTGCGGCGCCGGTCACGCCGTGCTGGGCGACCTTGACGAGGTAGGGCAGCGTGGCCGAGGTGAGGGCGAGGGTGGAGGTGCGGGCGACCGCGCCGGGGATGTTGGCCACGCAGTAGTGGATGACGCCTTCCTCGACGTAGGTGGGGTCGGAGTGCGTCGTCGCGCGGCTGGTCTCGAAGCAGC
>NZ_JAVREJ010000034.1:0-39967 GCF_031845345.1 Pseudonocardia charpentierae
ATCGGGGTGCAGGGTGTCCTCGACGGCGAACCCCTCGCGCAGGAACTCGGGGTTCCAGGCCAGGATCGCGTCGGGGACCTTCTCGTGAACCAGCTCGGCAAGCCGCGCGGCCGTCCCCACCGGCACGTCAACCGGTCGGGATCGGTGGGCTGGTGGTCAGGCTCGTGTTGGTCATGACGGCGTCCGAGGGTGCATTGGACGTACTCGACTTCGTCGCACTCGCCGACGGTGCCGTCGAGGTTGCAGTCGAGCTCGGCGTGAACGTCACCGTCACCGTGATCGGCGGCTTGTGCGCTGTTCTCGGTCGCGTAGCCGCGGGACGGGTGCTCGGGAGTGACGTCGCCGCAGTCGTCACCACGACCGGGGAGGACGGGGGTGGGGTTGTCGAGGTGGTGGGCACCACTGACGTCGTCGGTGCGGCCGTCACCGTCGCGGTCACCCCGGCCGGAGTCGCCTCTACTGCGGTCACGGTCTCCGCCGACTGAATCTGAAGCGCGGTGACATCCGAAACTGTCGTGGGTGCCGGCGCGACGGGCGCGGGGAAGGTTTTCGACCTTCCGGTCGAGGGCGCGGGCGGCGCGTACGGCAGCAGCCCGGACGTCGTCTCGCCGTTCGCCGCCGGCCGAGTGGCGCCGAGGTAGTCGTCGCCGCCGTAGCGATAGAACGCTGTCTGGACGGGCTTGCCGAACGTCGGCGCGTTGACCATCTTGCCGCCGCCCAGATACATGCCGACGTGGTGCACCTTCGCCGGTGTGCCGTAGAAGACCAGATCCCCCGCCTGCAGCGCCGCGCCCTGCGGCACGTGCGGACCCTTGTAGTACTGCGTGTGGGCCGTGCGCGGAAGCGAGACGCCGGCCGCGGCGTAGGAGAACGTCGTCAGGCCCGAGCAGTCGAAGCCGGCATCGCCGTTCGTCGGCCCGTCGCCGCCCCACACGTACGGCAGGCCGATCTGGGCGATCGCCGTCCTGATCGCGACCTGGGCCCGCTGGTCCGGGAGTGCGGTGGTGAACTGCGCCTCCCGCTCCTCGTAGATCCCCCGGTCGGCGATCAACGTCGTCGGCGGCGCCGCAGCAATGTCGGCGAGCACCCCGGGCCCGAAGTCGGTCGCCTCGCCGCGCGGTGGCGCGACGACAGCGGCCGGGTCGACCACGTGGCCGCGGGCGTGCACGGCCGGATTCGCGCCGAGGGTGCCCGTGCCGAGCACGATGAGGAGCACCGCACCGGCCGCGCCGCCCGTGCGAGTGCGCGAACGGGAGGGCGGGCGTGGACGTCGGCGGCGAAGTTCGGGCTCCCCGCGACTGGCGACGCGCTGGAGGACTCCAAGCTCGGGCACGTGTGGACTTTCGAGTCCGAGTCGCCCGTCGTTACCTCATAACGCCTGGTCAACGACTTCGAGAGGCAACCGTCACATCGTCCCCCTCATTCAAGGGGTCGCACCAGGGAGCCATCCCCTCGTCCGAGGGGTCAGCCCGAGAACAGCGACGAGAACGCGTTCCACAACCGTGCGAGGAGTGATTCGGGCGGCTTCACGGGCGACGACCGGACTGGTCCGGTGACGACGAGGTCGTCGAACGTGCCGCCGTCGTTGCGGCTGCCGAACCCGACGCGGCCGTCCGTCGACGCCGCGTCGGTCACGGACGCCACCTGCTCCCCCGCCCGGAACACCCGCAGCTCGGGCCCCCGGCGCTCCACCCGGATCGGGTACACCGCTCCGGCGACGATCGGCGACGCGACGTCGACCAGTTCCGTTCGCAACCCGCCGACCCGGAAGACCCCGCTCGTGTTCGGATCGTTGCCCTCGCTGAAGCTGACGAACCAGTAGTCCGCCGGGTTGTGATACCCGAAGACGACCGAGAAGTCGTTGAACCGCGAGTCGGTGGCCGTGGCCGAGCCGAGCGCGGTCAGCGTGAAGTCGCCGGTCACGGTCGTGCCCGCCACGGCCAAGTTTGCGTTGGGCACCTCTTCACCCCCATCCGCCGGGGCCGAGAGCACGTACCGGCCGCTCGCGGTGGACCACGTCCCGCCCGCGACCGGCTCCATGGACCCCGTCGACGTCGCGAAGTCCTCGTGGAGCACGACGGGCCCGACAGCCGCAGCGGCGGGCGCCGGCGTCACGGCGTTCGACACCGCCGACGTCGGCCCCGCGCCCACCCGGTTCGACGCCGTTACCGTGAACCGGTAGGCGACGCCGTTGCTCAACCCTTCCACCGTCGCTTCGCGCGCCACTCCGGACACCGCGGCCGTCGCCCCACCCGGCAGCGCCGTGACCGTGTAGCCGCTGATCGTCGCCCCGCCGTCGTCCTCCGGCGGGCTCCACCGCACCACCGCGGCCGCGTCGCCAGCGCCGACCGTCACGCTCGTCGGGATCCCCGGCGGTTCCGGCGCCGCGGCACCGAGGCACAGGAGCGCGCCGAGCAGCAGTAGAAGAAGGGAGACCCACCGTGAAGCACGCATGTACGACCCTTGGATTCGACTACCCGTCGCCGCCCGTATTTCCGGTGTCGCGAAGGCGGGAATACCATGTCCGGCAGGCCGCGTACTCGGGCAGGAGCCCGGCCTCGGCAGCCTCGTGCAGGGTGGGCGCGGCGGCGTCCTTATCCGACAGCACCGGCTCGATCTCCGTCCGCCAGGGCAACCCGAGTGCCGGGTCCAGCGGCGTCACGCCACGCTCGGCGCCCGGGGTGTACGGCGTCGAGCACAGATACGCCGCCACCGTGTCGTCGTCCAACGCCACGAACGCGTGCCCGAGCCCCTCGGACAGGTACACCGCCCGGCACGAACGCCCGTCGAGTTCGACCACCTCGAACGTGCCGAACGTCGGCGATCCGACCCGCGTGTCGACGACCACGTCGAGCAGAGCCCCACGGGCGCAGTACACGTACTTGGCCTGGCCGGGCGGGGTGTCGGCGAAGTGCACCCCGCGGATCACCCCGCGCGCGGAGACGCTGTGATTGGTCTGCGCGACGGTGAGGTCGAACCCCAACGCCTCCCGGAACGCCGCGCCCTGAAAAGGTGCCGCAAACATCCCCCGCGCGTCCGGGAAGGCGGTGGGCTCGAACACCCAGGCGTCGGAGATCGCCAGCTCGTAGGCCTTCATCGCGCGACCGCGCCGGCCTTCAGCGGCTCCCACCAGGCGCGGTTCTGCCGGTACCACTCCACGGTGTCCGCCAGCCCCTGCTCGAACGGCACCTGCGGCGCGTAGCCCAGCTCGTCACGGATCTTCGTCCAGTCGACGGAGTAGCGCCGGTCGTGGCCCTTGCGGTCGGCCACCGGCTCGATCATCGACTCGTCCGCCCCGACCGCCTCCAGCAACCGGTAGGTCAGCTCTCGGTTCGTCAGCTCCGTGCCGCCGCCGATGTTGTAGACCTCCCCCGGCCGCCCCCGCTCCGCGACCGCCTGGATCCCCCGGCAGTGGTCGTCGACGTGCAACCAGTCGCGCACGTTGAGCCCGTCGCCGTACAGCGGCACCCGCAGCCCGTCGAGCAGGTTCGTCACGAAGAGCGGGATCACCTTCTCCGGGAACTGGCGCGGCCCGTAGTTGTTGGAGCACCGCGTGATGCACACCGGCAGGCCGTGGGTGCGGTGGTAGGCCCGCGCCAGCAGGTCCGAGCCGGCCTTCGCCGCCGAGTACGGCGAGTTGGGCTCCAGCGGATGCGTCTCCGGCCACGACCCCGACGCGATCGACCCGTAGACCTCATCGGTCGACACGTGCACGAACCGCTCGACCCCGGCCTCGAGCGCAGCCTGCAGCAGGACCTGGGTGCCCTGCACGTTCGTCGACATGAAGTCGGCGGCTCCCCCGATGGACCGGTCGACGTGGGACTCGGCGGCGAAGTGCAGCACGACGTCCACACCCGCCATCGCGCCGGCCACCGCCGCAGCGTCGCGGATGTCGCCGTGGACGAAGCGCAGGCGCGGGAAGTCGAGGACGGGGGTGAGGTTCGTCAGCGTGCCGGCGTAGGTCAGCAGGTCCAGCACCACGATCTCGGCGTCGGCGTAAGCCGGGTAGCGTCCGGCGACGACGGCTCGGACGTAGTCCGAACCGATGAACCCGGCGCCGCCGGTCACCAGAATGCGCACCGCGCGACCATACCGACAGGGATATCGATGAAAGCCGCCGTCCTCGGCGCGGGTGGACAGCTCGGCCGGGCGCTCTGTGCCGCGCTGCCCGACGCCGACGCCTTCACCCGCGACGAGCTCGACATCGCCGACGCCGACGCCGTGACCGCGGTCGACTGGTCGCGCTACCACACCGTGTTCAACGCCGCCGCCTTCACCGCGGTGGACGCAGCGGAGACCCCGGACGGTCGGGTGGCTGCGTGGCGGGCCAACGCCGCGGCAGTCGCACATCTGGCCCGCGCCACCGGGCCCGGCACAACACTGGTCCACGTGTCGACCGAGTACGTCTTCGACGGGCGACACCACGGCCCGATCGCGGAGGATGCGCCGCTGTGCCCGCTGAGCGTCTACGGCGCGTCCAAGGCCGCCGGCGAGCTCGCCGCCACGCTCGCGCCGAGGCACTACGTCGTGCGTACCAGCTGGGTCGTCGGTGAGGGCGGCAACTTCGTGCGCACGATGGCTGGCCTCGCCGCCCATGGCGTCTCCCCCTCTGTGGTCGCCGACCAGGTCGGTCGGCTGACCTTCGCCGACGACCTGGCGCGCGGCCTGGTGCGGCTCGCAGCCGGCGGCGCGCCGTGCGGCACGTACCACGTCACGAACAGCGGCACGCCGACGTCCTGGGCGACGGTCGCCCGTGCCGTGTTCGACCGACTCGGGCGCAACCCGGTCGACGTCCTCGACACCACGACACACGCGTACTTCGCGAACAAGCCCCAGGCGGCAGCACGGCCGCTCAACAGTGTCCTCGACCTGCGCAAGGCGAGCGCCGTCGGTGTCGAACTGCCGCCGTGGCCGGACGCTCTGGCCGAGTACCTGGAGAAGGAGGCCACACCGCGGTGAAGGGCATCATCCTGGCCGGCGGCAGCGGGTCGCGGCTGTACCCGATCACCCGCGCCGTGTCCAAGCAGCTGCTCCCGGTCTACGACAAGCCGATGATCTACCACCCGCTCTCGACGCTCATGCTCGCCGGGATCCGGGACATCCTGCTCATCACCACCCCCGACGATTTGCTCAGTTTCCAGCAGTTGCTGGGCGACGGCCGCGAGCTCGGCCTGTGCATCTCCTACGCCGAGCAGCCCTCCCCCGACGGGCTCGCGCAGGCCTTCGTGATCGGCGCCGAGCACGTCGGCGACGACCCGGTCGCGCTCGTCCTGGGCGACAACATCTTCCACGGCCCCGGCTTCTCCGCCCTGCTCCACAACAGCGTCGCCGCCGTCGAGACAGGCCACGACGGCTGCGTGCTGTTCGGCTACGCGGTCAAGGACCCCCAGCGCTACGGCGTGGGCGAGGCCGATGCCGACGGGCGCCTGATCTCGATTGAGGAGAAGCCCTCCCACCCGCGGTCGAACCGCGCCATCACCGGCCTCTACCTCTACGACAACTCTGTCGTCGAGATCGCCCGCGGACTCACCCCCTCCGCACGCGGCGAGCTGGAGATCACCGACGTCAACAAGGCCTACCTCACGCAGGACCGCGCCCGCCTGATCAACCTCGGCCGCGGTTTCGCCTGGCTCGACACCGGCACCCACGAATCACTGCTCGAAGCTAGCCAGTACGTCCAGGTGCTCGAGAACCGGCAGGGGGTCCGCATCGCCTGCGTGGAGGAAGTCGCCCTGCGCATGGGGTTCATCGACGCCGACGCGTGCTACGCCCTCGGCGCCCGGCAGGGCAAGTCCGGCTACGGCGAGTACGTCATGGCTGTCGCCAAGGCGGCGTGGGAGGGCTGACCGAATCTCCGTGCGGGGGCCTCAGCACATCTTCCCTTACGCGGCACTGCAGTTCGCTGCGGATCCTTTGGTCGCTCGACCGCCTGGTACTTGTCCTTCCTTCGTCCGCTGCGGGTTAACCGGCTCTACTCAAGCAACCTACGAGCGCGAGTTCCGGTTTTGGTCGCGGAATCGCTGGCCGATAGGAACCAGGATGTCACGCGCAAACGTCGCAGATGCCGTACGCGAGCCGTGCATCTTTGACGCCGACGGAGAACCGCGCCTACCTGGCGGACAAGGCAGCGCGGCTCTGACCCAGACCCCGCTCAGCTCAGAAGAGGTGGTGCCGGCGGTCAGCTCAGCAGGACCCGCTGGCGCAGGAGGGCGAAGCCCGCCCGTCCGTACATCTGTCGCTTCAGGAGCTTGAACTTGGTGTTGGTGCCCTTGCTGAGACCGTTGCTGTAGGGCAGGGTCAGCCCGGCGACGACGGCGTCGAGATCCTTCCGTAGCCCGCGGACGAAGGCGTGCACCGCGGGCAGGTCGGCCGCCTCGACCGCGGTCATCCAGTCCTCGAGAGCGGCGCCGCGTCGGGTGGTAAGTAGCTCGGCGAAGGCGCGGACGTGCTCGGCCAGAACCGTGAGTTGCGGGCAGGACGCCAGGAGATCCTCGAGGTGGAGGCGGTCGTGTTCGGGCAGCTCGGCGGGCCGGGTCATGAGCCAGGACACCAGCCGTCGCGGGGACGGTGATGGGCGGTCATCATGGGCGCGGCCCTGGTTGAGGTAGCATACGAGCAGGTTCGCGCTGCCGGTGTAGCCCAACTCGCGGATCTCGGCCAGCAGCCGGGTCACGGCGACGTCGGGTTCGGCGGCCAGCCGACGGCGCAGATGATCGCGGTAAGGGTCGACCAGGGTGCACCCGTAGCGTGGCGGCCGCAGCAATGCCTCGGGCGACGCGGCGCGGGCGTAGCGCTTGACCGTGTTCAACGCCCAACCCAGCTGCCGCGCGCACTCGAGCAGGCCCACGCCCTGATCAAGCAGCTTGTGCACGGCCGCGTGCCGGGTGCGGGTCCGCTCGTCGAGCGCCCGCACCGCCACCGCCAACTGCGCCGACTGCGCCGACCGCGGGTGCCGGCGGTTCTCTGCGTCAGCAGGTGCTGTGGGCGACGACGGTCTTCTCCACCGCCCCGCCGAGGTTGTGCCACAGGTGCGAGCGGTCGCTGACCTGCACCGCCTTGGGTACGCCATCGCGGATCGCCTCGGCGTAGGTGGCCGACCCGTCACGGCAGACAACCTCAGCGCCGGGATGCTCGCGCAGTCATCCCGCCAGCGTGGCCGCTTTGCGGTCGGGCAGCACATCGATCCGGCGGTGGCTGACCGCGTCGATGATCATCGTTGCGTAGCGGTGGCCGCGGCGTAGCGCGACGTCGTCGACGCCGAGGACCGGCGGTGTCGGTGCAGCGGGGATCGGCAGCGCCATCAGCCCCCGCAGTATGGTCGACCGCGAGATCGACACACCCAGGCCGGCCAGCATCGCCGCGCCAGCTCGACCGGCCAAGGTGATCGCGACCCGACCGACCACCGCGCTCAGGCGCAGCGTGCGCCGGGCGTACCGCAGCGCCAGCTCGGGGACCTGCTGCCGGAACGTGCGCTGCGGACACTCGGCGTCCGGGCAGACCAAGCGGCGGACGCTTAACTCGATCACCAACCGCCGACCGGTCACCGGAAGATCGGCGAGCTTGCGCACGTGCCAGGCGTGCACCCGCCGCGACGCACCCGGGCACCGCGGGCACACCGCCTCCGGTGTCGTCGTCCGGACATGCACCCGCAGGCCGGCCTCAGCATCGTCTACATGCTCGATGAACAGCGACGACAACCCGGAAACAGCACGGTAGCAAGATCGCAGCTACACCGGCGTGAGGATCACGGACCTGGCCGCGTCACCCGATCGGGACACGCCGAGCCGACCACCTCTTCTGAGCCAGAGCCGATGTTCTTACAGACCCACCCCCGGCGTCGCCGAACGTGCCCGAATGGTGGCCGACGAGTGTCCCCGGCCACGTTGTCCGGGCGAGCGTCGCACTGCAGGTAACGCTCGGACGCACAAAGACGAACCTCAGGGCGATGTCGACATCAGACCGCAAGACTGGAACGGCAGGCGTCGCGGTGGTACCTGCCGAGCAGGGCCGAGCGTGTGCGCCACGAGGCCAATCGCACGCAGAGGAAAGGCACTGCTGGCTCCAGGTTTAGGTGAGGACATGTGACGCGATGCGTACAGCACTCGAACCTGCGGCGACCGACGCATCGAAGCTGATGTCGCTCCCAGGCAGCACGGACAGCGAACTGAACGGACTGTCATGACCACCCGTGGCATGGACGTCTCCACCACCGATGAGTTCCCGATCGGCGCACCGGCGTCGCGCCATCTCCGGACTCCGGTCGACCTGCGCACAGCGGTACCCGACGCTCGCCGTGCGACCGTCGTTCCGTCGGCCAACGGGCCTGCCACCCGTCGGTCCCACAACACGTCGGACCCGCAGGTGTTGCGGCGTCGCGTCCGGCGCTTCCTGGGCGGCATCCGGGCGTGGATGGTCGTGCTGCCTACGGACGCCGTGCTACTCTGGATGCCCGCCCTCTGGACCCCGCAGCAGATCCGCGCGCACACTGCTCTGGCGCTCCTCTCGCTGGCCTTGGTGACGAACGGTGGCAGGTACCGGGCACGGCTGCACCTCAGCATGCTCGACGAGCTGCCGTCGCTACTCGGCAAATTGCTTACCGCTGCGGCGATCGTGGCCACCGTCATCGCGCTGCGACACGAGCAGGAGTCCGTGACGACCTTTCTCGTCAACGTCTCATTTGCCATGGGCCTGGTGGTCGTCGGGCGAGTGATCACGACGTGGCTCATCGGCTTCAGCCGTCGCCGCCGCGTTACGGCACACCGCGTCGTCCTGATCGGCGGCGGCCCTCTCGCCGCGGAGCTGGCCCACATCCTCAGAGGTAATCCCAGTTATGGTTTGTTGCCCGTCGGGTTCGTGGATGACGACCGCCACTGCGTGGCCGAGGTAGTCCTGCCCCACCTCGGCACGACATTCAGCTTGGACGCGGCCGTACTCAGGGAACGTGCGGACGTCCTGCTTGTCGCCGACGGCGGGTTCGCGGAACGCGACCTACTCGACATCGTCCGCACCCCGGTCTGCCATCCTTGCGATTTGCTCGTGGTGCCCCGGATGCACCACTTCCACACTCAAACCGGCATCGCGGACCACATCGGTTCCATCCCGGTAATGCGCATCCGTACCCCTAATCTGTCGGGACCGGCCCGGATGATCAAACGTGTGTTCGACGTGTCGGTCGCGGCAGTCCTGCTCCTCGCCGTGCTGCCCGTGATCGCCGTTTGCGCCCTCGCTGTGCGGATCGAAGGCGGCTCTGGAGTGATCTTCCGACAGGTCCGCGTGGGTCGGGACGGCAAGTACTTCTCCTGTCTGAAGCTGCGGTCTATGCGTCCGAGCGACGACGGCGACGCTGCTGCTGCCTGGTCGAGCGCCATCCGCCAGCGCACTGGCCCCGTCGGAGCCTTCCTGCGCCGCACGTCGCTCGACGAGCTTCCTCAGCTGTGGAACATCCTGCGGGGCGACATGACCCTCGTCGGTCCGCGTCCCGAGCGGCCCCATTTTGTGGAGCAGTTCTCGGCGAAGTACGACCGTTACGCTCATCGCCATCGCGTCCAAGCGGGACTGACCGGGCTGGCTCAGGTGAGCGGGCTGCGGGGAGACACCTCGATCGCCGACCGGGCCCGCTTCGACAACTACTATATCGAGCACTGGACGCTGTGGCTTGACATCAAGATCATCCTTCGGACGATCTCCGAGGTCGTGTTCGCCAAGGGTCGGTGATGCCCGCTGGCGGCAGACCGGTCCGGGACGCGGTCGGGTGGGTTGCGCCGAGGGCGGAAGCCGGTCCCAGGTACATCAGGAGAAGAGTTTGTCGCCGCTCGCCCCGCGGGGCCGTCCGCTCGCGCGCATCGTCGCGACGGTGCTGGCGGTCGTGATGCTCCTCGGCGTGCAGGCCTGCGCCCCGGCGCGCGACGACCGCAGCGAGATACTCTGGGACACCTGGGGCGTCCCACACATCTTCGCCGGCACGACGACCGGCGCGTTCCGGGCGTTCGGCTACGCGCAGATGCAGAGTCACGGCAACCTGTTGCTCGGCCTCTACGCGCAGGCCCGCGGCCAAGCCGCGGCGCTCGGTGGCGACGAGTACCTGCAGTCCGACGTCATCGTGCGGACCATGGGTTTACGCGAGCGCGGGGCGGCGTGGTACGACGCGCAGAGCCCGGACTTCCGAGCCGACGTCGACGCGTTCGTCGACGGGATCAACGAGTACGGACGGACACGGCGGGACCAGCTCGACCGGACCGTCGCGTCCGTGCTGCCGGTCACCGGGCCGGACGTCTTCGCGCACGCCGCGCGCCTGACGCTGAACTTCCTGGCCAGCACCTCGTCCTGCGGGCAGCTGGAAGGTGGCTCCTCGGCAGGAGCAGGATCGAACGGCTGGGCAATCGGACCCGCTCGGTCGGCGAGCGGCAACGCCATGCTCTTGGCGAACCCCCACCTCGGCTGGGGTGGCGAGAACATGCTTTACGAGGCTCAGCTCGTCGACGGCGCGAACGATGTGTACGGCGCGGCGCCGATCGGACTGCCGGTCGTCACGATGGGCTTCACCGACCGGATCGCGTGGACGCTCACCGTGAACCCGATCGACGCCTGCGACCTCTACGAGCTGACCGCGAACGAGTCGGGCTACCGGATCGACGGCGCGGGCGTGCTCTTCGAGACCTCGACCGCGCGGATCGAGATCCGTAAGCCGGACGGCACCCTGCTCTCGGAGCTGGTCGACATCCGTCGGTCGGGCGTGGGCCCAGTGTTCGAGAAGGACGGGAAATTCTACGCCGTGCGGTCGGCGGCGGTCGGGCAGACCGACACGCCGGGCCTGCTTGAGCAGTGGTACCGAATGAGCCACGCGAAGGACCTCGACGAGTTCCGGGGCGTCCTCGACTCCAACCAGCTCCCAATGTTCAACGTCCTGTACGCCGACCGCGACGGGCACGTGTTCGCGGCGTTCGCCGGACAGGTCCCACGACGCGCCGCGACGGACGTCGCCAACGGCGCGATCAAGCACGTGGACTCGTCGGCTGGGCTGTGGACGACGGTGCACCCCTTCAGCGAGCTGCCGCAGACCGTGGACCCGCCGGGTGGCTTCGTCCAGAACTCGAACAGCGCCCCATGGACGTACACGCTCCCCCGCGTCGCAGATCTCGACCCGGCCCGGTTTCCGAGCAGCGACTTCCCCGGGGAGTACGTCAACTGGCGCGAGCGGCGCGCCCTGACGCTGATCCGATCCGAGCCGACGTTGTCCTTCGACGACCTCCTGCGACTGAAGAACGACACGCGGATGGAGCTGGCGGACAGCCTGGTCCCGGACCTGACCGCCGCAGCCGCGCAGTCACCCGACCCCGACGTGCGGGCCGCCGCGACCGTCCTGCGGAGGTGGGACCGCCGAGCGGACGCCGACAGCCGCGGCACGGTCCTGTTCCTCGCCTGGGTCCGCGAGGTGCAGTCGGTCGACCCGAGCCTCGACTCGTTCTTCCGCGTTCCCTACGACCCCGCCGATCCCGCCGCGAGCCCCGAGGGACTGGCGCGACGTCCAGAGGCTCTCGACGCGCTCAAGCGGGCAGCGGTGAACCTGAACGCCGCGACCGGACGGCTCGACGTCCCCTGGGGCGACGTGGCGCGGCTCCGTCGAGGTGGTGTCGACCTGCCCGCCAGCGGGTTCCAGGGCGACCCGTTCGGTGTGTTCCGCGTGCTGACGCCGGACCTAAACGAGTCCGTCACCGGTCGTCCGTCCGCCGTCAGCTTCGGGGACAGCTTCGTCGCCGTCGTCGAGTTCGCGCAGCCCCTGCGGGCCGAGGTGCTCGTCGCGTACGGCAACTCGTCGAGGCCGGACTCGCCGCACTACGGCGACCAGCTGGCGCTGACCGCCAAGGGAGAACTGCGACCGGCCTGGCGGACCCGGGATGTCATCGAACAACACCTCGAAGAGCGCACGGTAATCAGATAGGACCGAATTCGTACCATTCCCGAAACCCCGCCCCCGCGCGCTCGTCTCGACCGGAACGCATCGGCACGTGCGGTACGCTCGCCGCAATGACCGAGAAACCCGCGCCGGCACTCGTCTCCGTCCTGATGGTGGTGCGCAACGAGCAGGACCGCATCCGCGACGCGATCGCCTCCGTGCTCGGCCAGTCGCACTCGGCACTGGAGCTTCTAGTGATCGACGGAGGGTCGACCGATCGCACGGAGCAGATCGTGAACGAGCTCGCCGAACGGGACGACCGGGTGATCCTCCTGCAGAATCCCCGCCAGATCATTCCCAGCGGCCTGAACGTCGGCCTGGCGAAGGCGGGCGGCAGCTACGTCGCCCGCCTGGACGGCCACTCGCGGTGGGACCCGCAATACCTGGAGACGGCGTTGGCCGATCTCGAGCGGCGCCCGGACCTCGGCGGAGTCGGCGGGAAGCGGTTTGGGGTCGCCGCGGGCCCGACCGGCCGGGCGATCGCGGCTGCGTTGTCGAGCCCGCTCGGCGTCGGCAACTCTGTCTACCACTACGGCCGTGAGCAGCAGGAAACCGACCACGTCACGGCCGGGGTCTACCGCGCGGACGCAGCACACGGCAACGGCGGCTGGGACGAGGATCTCCCGGTCAACGAGGACGTCGACTTCGACTTCCGGCTCCGTCGGGCCGGCTTCACACTCCTGTACGACCCTCGGATGCTGACCGAGTGGCAGGTGCGGGAGTCGATCGGCGACTTCTTCTTCCAGTACCGGCGGTACGGCCGGGGGAAGGCGGCGATGGTCCGGAAGAACGGCATGGGCGCGGTCCGGCTGCGTCACCTGGGCGCGCCGGCGCTGGTGCTGAGCCTCGTCGCCTCCGGCCTGGGCGCCGTCCGCGGTGCCCGCGCCGCAGCGGCGGCCGTCCCAGTCACCTACGCGTCGACGATCTCCCTGGGAGCGTGGGCGATCGCGCGACGGCGCGGGAACGTCAGCATCGAGACGCAACGGCTCGCTGCCGCGTTGGGTGCGATGCACGTCGGGTGGGGCCTCGGGTTCCTCGAGGGCCTTGTTCTCGGATCCCGCCCGGCGTCGTCGACGGCGAAACCGCGGACATTGCCGCCCCGGCTCACAGACCGTGGCGGACCCACCGGCGGCCGTTGTACCAGCGCCGGAGTGGACGCCCGGACACGACACCCAGCGCGGAGCGCAGGAGCACCCGCTGCCGGGGGGACACCACGGCCGAGAGCCGGATGAGGTACCACGCGGGGACGCGCAAGAGGCTGCCGTCGATCGTCTCCTCGGCGAACGCCGACAACCGCCGCTCGGCTTCGCGCAGGTGACCGACGTCACCGCCGACTGACGCAGGGTCGACCCCGTGCAGCTTCACCGCCCGTGACAACGCCTCACCCGCCAGGCGCCGGCGCATCCGCCGCTCCAGGCCTCGGCCACCCGGGAGCCCGTCGCCGGCGAACCCGACGACCGCCATGAATGCCTGCAGGCGGTACTGCAGGTCGGCCAGGCCGCCGTCTGTTTCGTAGGCCAGCGACATGTTGTTGCCGTGCATGCGCCACAACGCCTGGGGGCCGCCGGACAGGTACCCCACGTCGGCGAGCAGCGCACAGCGCATCCAGAGGTGGAAGTCCGCCGTGTGCGGCAGGTCGGTGGCGTACCCGCCCGCCTCCTTCTGAACGCTCGTGCGCATCACGACCGTGGGCGTGGAGACACTGTTCACGCCCTCGAGGAACCGGCGACGCAACCACGTCCTGCCGTCGTACACCGCCGCCCGGGCGGGCTGCTCGTCGGTCTCGATCTCCGCGGGGTCGCCGTTCCACACCTTCACCGACCCGTACACGAAGCCCACGGCCGGATGGGCGGCCAGGAGCTCGATCGCCCGGGCGAGCGCGCCGCACGTCAACGCGTCGTCCGCGTCGATCAGCACCGTGTACTCGGCCTTCGCCCAGTCGCGCACACCCTCGTTGAAGGTCGCGATGTAGCCCTGGTTCGTGGCGTGCTCGCGGACCTCGATACGGCTGTCGGTGGCGGCCAGCGCACGGGCGACGTCGGCGCTCCCGTCCCCGGAGGCGTCGTCGATGATCAGGACACGCAGCTCGACGTCACGTTGGGTGAGGACGCTCCGCACCGCCGCGGGCAGCATCTCACCGTATTTGTAGCAAGGTATGACAACGTCGACGGCAGCCATTCCGCGCTCCACTCCACCTTCTGTCCACACGCTGGATCCCTCACGCCCGGCGAAAGGTTCGTCTATGCGACGACCGGCCTCTCACCGTCGATTGTTGCACCTGTTCGCGCCGCTCGACGAAACGCTGGAAGTTGCGCTCCCCAACGACATCACCTGCATGCGGGCCAGCGGTATCTGCCGCAGGTCCGCCCACGTCCCGTCGCCGAGCGCTCCCCCGTACGGATCCGCCTGCCCGTAGGCCTGCGGGTGCGCGGCGTACAGAGTGAAGCCACCACTGGTGTCGCCGAGGATCATCCCGAACTCCTGCAGCGCGCGGGCGATGGTGCGGGCGCCTTGGCTCAGGTCTAGCCGGTCGAGGTCGAGCGCCGGATCCAGGCGAAGACGCGCGCCAAGTGGCAGCGCGTCGTCCGCTCGAGTCCGCCCGTCGGTGTGAGTCGCAGGCGCGACGAACACGTCGGCGCGGGTGTAGGGGTAGGCGAAGACGAGAGCGTGGCCGATGTAGCCCCTCGCGATCTCGTCCGGCCAGATCAGACCGGCCACGACGGAGAACCCGCCGGCGCGCGTCCCCCCGCCGTCCGGGTACACCCCGTCGCTGTTCGTCGGCAACGCGTTCACCCAGTCGGCGACCCAGCCCTGACCGCTCCGGCGAGCCCTCCAGAACTCGTACACGCAGCCTGCGCCGGGATCGACCACGGCCATGTGCCCGTCGTCCAACGGGTCCGGCCGCGCCCGTTCCGGTATCGGCACCCGGGCGACGCCGGCGCCCGACTTCGCCCACGAGGCCGTCGCCGCGACGTCGAAGCGGGGCGTCGCCTCGTCGGCAGAGTACACGGGCACGGTCCAGCCGCGGACCGACGCGACGAGGTAGCTGCCCGCCATCCTGTCGACGTACCGGCGGGAGTCGGGATCGACCGGGGCGTCGCGAGCAACCGTGCGGGTCCACGGATTGCCGGCCGCCCCGAACAGACTGAGCCCCGCGAACGACGCCGGGACGGGTGACGGGACGGAGGCGGAGACGGAGACGGGATCGCGACGGGCCTCCCCGGCCGGGGCGCAAGCAGTGATCACGGCGGCGCCCAGGACTGCCACGACGACCAGGCAGGTCGACACCGTGCTCCCGCACCGGCCGCGGCGTCGATCGAAGCCGGCGGTGCGCACGCCAGCAGTATACCGGGCGCCATTTTTCCGCTCGGGCGGCCGACCCACCGCGGCGAACTCAACCGGATCACTCGTACCGTTTCGGCGACGCGAATATCCCGGGCATCGCGGCCATCGCCGCGATCATGTCCACCGTGTAGGTGCGGAACACCCCGACCCGTCGGAAGTCCCACCGGTCCGCGCCGCCGGAGTTCACACCACCGTAGAAGCTGAACGCGCGGCGCACCCCGCTCTCCGCGAGTAGGTCGATCGTGTCCGTGCTGAAGCTCGCGCGGTCGCCGACCGGGTAGCTGAACAGGTCGACCGGCGAGCCGGTCTCCTCCCTCAACCGCCGCAGCGAGCCGACGATCTCCTCCCGCTGCCGCTCCACGCTGATGCCGGCCAGCACGGGGTGGGAGACCGTGTGCCCCCCGATCGCGAGGCCCGCGTCCCGCAACCCCCGTACGTCGTCCCAGGTCAGCCACTGGTTCGCGCCGCAGGAAATGTTCCGCTCCCGCCCGGTGGCGTCCGCGAGCCAGTGCAGGAACCGCTCTCCCTCGTCACCGGCGTGCCGCTTGTACGCGGCGGTGACCTCCCGGCGTACCTCATCGTCGCTGCGCCCGCCGGCCACCATCCCCTCCGGCAGCCACGGCGCGGGCGGCAGGGTCCGGGGCGTCGGGGGCCGCATCAACCATGCGATCTCGTCCCACCACGCGGCGTGCGGTCGGTCGAGGAACCCGGTGCAGATGAAGAAGGTGCCCGGGACGCCGCGCGCGGTGAGCACGTCGGCGGCGAGGCGCATGTCCTTGTAGCCGTCGTCGACCGTAATCGCGACGCGCCGACCCGGACGTTCCAGGTCCAGGTCGGCCGCGCCCGCCGGGACGATCTCGAACCGGCTGCTGAGCAGGGCGACGTGTCGCTCGAAGTCGTCGACCGAGCAGGAGTACAGGTCCGGGTCGTCACAGGTGGTGGGAGTCCCGATCCGGTGGTAGTTGAAGATCAGGACCCCCTTCCAGCTGTGCTGGACGAGCCGGTCGAGACCGGACCGGAGCGCGACGGCCGCCACCTTCTGGGCGAATGACATCGCGGAACCTCGTTTCTCCGTTGCGGTGCGCCGATCGTGACCGACCGCACTAGACGTACCGCGCCGCGCCACTCGTCAGCCGCGCGGGGACCGAACTGAAGCCCCGGAGAACCGCCGTGGGGCGCCGGTGCGGAGGACCGACGAGCGACAGGTCGGGGAAACGCTTAAAGAGAGCGCGTAGGGCAATCTCCCCCTCCATCTTGGCCAGGCCCGCCCCGAGGCAGTAATGGATGCCGCCTGAGAAGGCGATGTGCTTGTTGGCGTTCGGTCGGGTGACGTCGAAGGTGTGCGGGTCGGTGAACACCTCCGGGTCGCGGTTGGCGCCGCCGAGAAAGGAGACGACGAACTCTCCCGGCCGCAGGGTCTCGCCGCCGAACTCGACCTCCTTCTGGACCACCCGCGCGGTGCGCTGGACGGGTGACTCGTACCGCAGGATCTCGTCCACGCAGTTCCCCCACCTCGCCGGGTCCGACCGGACGACGTCGAGCTGGTCGCGGTGGTGCGCTAGCAGGGCCGCACCGCTTCCGATGAGGTTGACCGTAGTCTCGAATCCCGCCACGAGCAGGAGCATGGCCAGGCTGCTCAGCTCGTCCTCGGTCAGGTGCTGACCCTCGTCGTGGATGGCGATGAGGTGGGAGAGGATGTTGTCGCCCGGGTTCTTCCGCAGGTGGGCGAAGTGACCGATCATCCAGCGGTGCAGGGCGAAGAGATCTCGCTCGCACCGCCGGAAGTCCCGGTAGCTCAGCGGCACGTCCAGCGACAGGATCCCGCCTGCCCCCCACTCCAGGAACTGTTCCTGCATCTCCGGTGGCGCGCCGAGCATCTCCACGATCACCGTTGCGGGCAGTACCGCGGCGTAGTCGGCGATCAGGTCCGACGTCCCCGTCCGGTTCGACCGGACCAGTATGTCGTCGAGCAGGTCCTCCGCGATCTGCTCGACCCGCGTGCGAAGCCCGGCCACGACCTTGGCGCTGAACGCCCGCGTGACCAGCTTGCGGTAGCGGGTGTGATCGGGCGGGTCGACCGCCAGCATCGAGGGCGGCCGACCCGGGCCCGGGGCGCCGCGGCCCGCGAGCCGTAGGGCGATCCGGATCCGTCGGGGCAGCTCGGCGGACAGTGCCGTCGTGCCGAAGTGCGGGTTGCGCAGCAGCTCGGCCGACAGGGCGTGGTCGACGGTCATCGGGGCGAGAGCCGTCCGGACCAGACGGCCCCTGGCGCGCAGCTGCTCGTAGTAGGGGTACGGGTCGTCGAGGACGAGCGGGTCCGCGGTGATCCGGGCACCGAGGTCGTCCTGCCGGATCATCCGCGAGATGGCCGGTCGGGCGACACCGTGGTGCAGTCCCCACCGCAACACCTGGCGCGGACCTCCGTCCTCTCGCCGCAGGATGTCCAGGTTCATCGTCGTCCTTTCGCGGTCACAAGTCGGTCCAAGCGATCATTTTCAAAACCACCGGGAACAGCCGGTTCACCGCACCCTCAGTGACGACCGTGCCGTGCCGCCGAGCTTGCCCAGCGCGCCGATGAGGAACCGGCAGGATTCGGCGTCGAACACCCGCAGGGCCGCCACATACGTCACCGCGAACAGCAGCGCCTCGACCGCCAGCAGCCCGACCGCCGCCAGGAAGAAGTGGTGGTCCGGGCGGGCGAGGAACGCGTCCACCGGGTGGACGACGACGAGGGCCACTGCCGCGGCCGCGGCAGGGCGCAGGACGGCCCCGACCGCCTGGGCGACGGTGAAGACGACCACACGTCGGGCCAGGTGCAATACGACCAGCCCGACGAGAACCTCCGTCGCCGAGATCGCAATCCCGACACCGCTCAGGCCGTAGGGCAGCATGGCGAACACCGAACCTACCCCGACGACGAGGTGCAGGGCCGAGGTCCGGTTGAGGATGGCGGACCTGCCGCTGCCCTTGATGACCTCGCTCGCGACGGCCTGCAGCGCGACCCCCACCCCGTAGCCGGCCATGGCCACAAAGAACCCCCCGGCCGGGCGCCACTGCTGGCCGAGAAGGACGACCACGACGGACTCCCCGGTGGCCAGCACGAGCCCCGCGAGGGGCATCGTCGCGACCATGACGATGCGCAGGGCTCTGAGGAAGGCGTACGAGAGGCGTTCGGTGTCGCCGAGCATCTTCGAGAAAGCCGGCAGCAGCACGTACGAGCCGATCTCGACGACGGCCATCCCGGGCAGCTGGCCCAGCCGTGAACCGTACCGGTACTGGCCGAGCCCGTCCGCATTGAGGCGACGTCCGATCAGGGTGGACTGGATGAACTCCCGCGCGTAGGAGACCACGCCCTGCAGCAGGAGGGGCAGCGCGAACCGGGCCATCTCCCGCCACAGCCGCATCGAGGCACGCCCCCGGCCCGGACGCCACCCGGCGAGCGTCCAGGACCCCACCAGCCAGGCGAGCAGGGCGAGGTAGTTCCCGATCACCAGCGCCCACACGCCGAAGTGGTGGGCGGCGAACGAGATCGAGGCGGCGGCGAAGACGACCGCCCGGAGCGGGTCGATGATCAGCCGCCGCTTGAAGTTGAAGTTGCGCTGCATGAGGCCGTCGGGGACGTTCGTGAGGGAGTGCACGAGGAGCATCCCGGACGAGACGGCAGCCACCTCGGCGACCAGGTCGCTGCGGAACACGTAGCCGGCGAGCGGTGCGGTCACCAGCGCACCGAAGCTCAGGAGCGTGCCGCTCACCACGGTGACCCGGAAGACGGTCTCGGCGGCGTCCTCCACGTCCGTCGCGCGCTGCACGAGGGCGATCCGCATCCCGCCTTCGGAGAAGGACAGGAGGAACATCATGAGCGTGGTCGCCGCCGCGTAGACGCCCACCTCGGTCGGGGTGAGCAGGCGGGCTAGGACCAGCGTGGTGAGCAGCGACATCGACTGCACGACGACCATCGTCCCGGCCGAGATCAACGCTCCCCTCTGCAGCGTCTGCCGCAGCGGTGCGACGGCGGGCCGCCGGACCGCCTCCGGCCCTGTCCCCTCGTCGCCGGCGTCGCGGCTCACCGCCGTCCTGCAGTGGCGGGAGGCGGGTGCGGGAACGGCATGACGAGACGGCTCCTTCTCAGGTCTCAGGTGGGCAGGGCGCACCAAGGGAGTCGGGTGCGGGCCCGTGAGCGTTTCAAGGCCCGACCGTGCCCCAGGTCACCTCACCGGGTCAGCTGGCTGCTCAGGAACTGCGCCTCGGCACCACGCAGGCCCGAGAGACGGACGCGCGAGAAGCCGGCGATCCTCAGCAACCGCATCTCCGCGATGGGCTGCAGGCCCACCCGGGCCGTGCGGTTGCGGACGGCGCTGTTCCCGAGCTCCACCTTGGTGATGAGACGGTCGTAGCCCAGTGCCTGGTAGTGGTCGCAGATGCTCGTGAAGGTCCCGCGGTAGCACGTGAGGCCTTCCCGCGTCCGGGGCAGCGTGCCCACGGCGAGGTCCTCGAGCGACACCACTCCCGGCCGCAGCCGGACCAGGCCGTCCCGGGCCGCGATCGCCGGGACCGCATGCTCGAAGACCCAGCAGGCGATCGCTACCTGCTCGCCGGCCTGAGCGACCCACAGCCGGGCGCCCTCCCGGTGCCGGCGCCGCGCCTCTTCCAGGGGGAACGTCCCGAGCTGCTCGATCATCGCCAGGTCCTCCTCGGGGACCTGCCGGACGACGATCGGCTCCGCGAGGCCGGCGCGGGGGCGGTCCCCAGCGAGGTCGAGCTGCAGCCAGCAGTGGGCCTCACGAAGGTAGAGACGTCGCACCGTGCGCCGCCAGACCTCCGCCACCGCTCCGCGCACGCCGCGCTTGTCGACGCTCCGCGCGACCCGCCCGGGGAAGTCCCATACCAGACCGATCATTCCGAATCCTCGCTACTCGCGTCGTCCCGCTCAGCCATCGCCGGCCACCCCGAACTCGCCGACGAGCCCGGACCGGTAGTTGGGCGGACCCGTCCCGGCGACGTCGAAGCGCGTCGTCCTGCCCGTGAAGAAGTCGGCGACCCCGTAGCGCCCCGGCTCGAGCCGGAGGAACACCGTGGTCGACTCCCCCGGCTCGGCGTTGGTGAAGGCCAGCTTGACCGGGGCCGTCTGGTAGTTGCCGTCGTCGAGCAGGGCGAGGACATCGGTGTACGGGATAGACAGGTCGTCGTCGATGCGGCTGACGACGAGCTGATGAATGTACCGGCCCCGGTTCGTGAGCGTGATCGCGAGGGTGCCGCCGGGGAGCTCGGCCGGGAGGCCGGAGAACGAGCTGTCCGTCGCGGTGACGGTGACGTGCGGGAATCCGCACTGTGCCAGCATGTACTCCCCGACGGACCGGTTCGCCTCCTTCAGGGCCGGCGACCACAGCAGCGTCGGGTCGCCGTCTACCGCACCCCGGTCGGCGAGGAACACCATCGTCTGCGTCGCGTCCCTGATCTCGTCCGGCGCGTTCTCGTGCATGCTGGCCAAGATCGGCTGCCGCAGCGACCAGAACTGCCGGACCGCCCGCTGGACGCGCTCCTGCCCGACCCACGTGAGGTTGACGCCGAGCAGCGTGTTCCCGCCGGAGGCCTCCAGGTCGACCCACGACGAGCAGAGCGTCTCCGCGCGGCTGGGAGCCGTCGCGGCGGCGGCGTCCGCGACCGGCGCGGCGTCCCGGCCCGGCATCGGGACGGCACTGCCGCAGCCTGCCGCCCCGGCGAGCACCAGGGCCGCGACGGTCCGCACGAGCGCGGAACCTGTGATACGTCGGTTCATGGCAGAGCTCCGTCGGTGGGGAGACGAGGACCGCCCGGCGCGGTCGCCGGAACGGATCCGGAGCCGTCGTCGGGCCTGCGGCCGGCCGGTTCGAGACCGTGACCGGTGAGTACGCTCCCGGCATGCTCTCGCCCCGCGCTCCGGAACCGGAACGGCCGACCGACCTCGGGAACGGGTCCGGCGGCGAGGTGGCGGGGCGACGCGTCGCGCTCGTGGAGTTCTCGCCGTCGGGCGGGCTGTTCCAGTTCGCGTTCCATCTGGGCGAGGCCCTGGCCGAGCGCGGTCACGAGGTCCACCTCTTCACCGGGCCGCGCCCGGAGCTCGCGCCGCGCCGCGGCCTGGTCGTCCATCCCGTCCTGCCGACGTGGCATCCGGGCGACTCCGCCGTCCGCTCCGCGGTGTACGGCAAGCTTCGGCGCGGGATCCGCGCCGCCCGGCTGGCGGCGGCGTGGGTCGTGCTGGCCGTGCATCTCCGGCGCGTGCGCGCCGACGTGGTGCTGTTCTCGTACTGGCGCTTCGTCCTGGACGCGTGCGGGGTCATCGGGGTACGGGCGCTCACACGACCGGCCGTGCTGGGGATCGTCGCGCACGAGCCGGTCCCGAAGTCCGACGCGCGCAACACGGAGGTGCCGAAGTCGGGCCCGGTGCTCGACGCGGCCCTCTCCGCGGCGTGGCGTCGGATGGACCTCGTGTTCGTGCTCGGTGAGCACGCCCGGCGGACCGTAGTCGACCGGTGGCGCCCCGCTGCACCGGTGATCGTCGTCCCGCATGGTGACTCGTCGGCCATGGCGGAGGGCGCGTCGATCGCCCCGGTGCCGGACACGGACCCGGTGGTCCTCTTCTTCGGGACCTGGCAGCGGTACAAGGGCCTGGACGTCCTGGTCGAGGCGTTCGCGCGGGTCCGCCGCGAGCTGCCCGCGGCCCGGCTCGTGCTGGCCGGCGCCCCGGGTGCCGACTGCGACGTCGCGGGCCTGCGGTCCCGGTCCGCGGCCGTGGGTAACGTCGAGTTCCGGCCCGGGTACGTCGCGACGGAGGACGTCCCCCGCCTCTTCGGGCAGGCCCGCGTCGTCGCGGTGCCCTACACACGGGCGATGCAGAGCGGGGTCGCGCACCTCGCGTCCGGGTTCGGGCGTCCGGTCGTCGGGACGTCCGTGGGCGACATCCCTGCCGTGGTGGCCCACGGACGGACGGGGTTGCTGGTCCCGCCCGGAGACGACGAGACGCTGGCCGACGCCCTCCTGCAGCTCCTGCGGCAGCCCGAGCTCGCGACCGCTCTCGGTGAGGCGGGGCGCCGGCGCGTCGCGGAGGGCTCGTCTTGGGCCACGGTCGCAGAACAAGTCGAGGCGGGTTTCGGCAGCACCGGGCAAGTGCGGGACGGGCATGGGGTCACCGCCCCGCGGGACGGCGACAGCGGACCAGCGCGGGAATCCCGGTGACGCCCAGCGCGAGCACGGCCGCCGCGGCACCGGAGACGACCAGCACGGTGGACACCGCGGCGTCGCGACTGACCGTCACGCTCAGCGGCGAGATCTCCCGCAGGGCGTACCCGCTGTCCGCGGCGGGGGCGGCCAGGCTCTCCTGGGCCTGGGCCTGGGCGGCGCGGAGCTCCGCGGCGACGGTGTCCGCCGCGTCGCCCACCGCGGTCAGGTCGATGACCCCGCGCACCGGGTCCGCCACGGCGACGACATCCGGGGCCAGGATCGAGCCCTGCACGATCCCGGCGTAGGTCGTGTAGAACGCCGTCCGGGTGCGGATGTCGGTCGCGTACGAGAACGACGCCCCGGTCGCCGCCCGGGGCGTAAGGGTGTAGCTCGAGTGCGCTGAGAACCGCTCGAGGGGCACGGCGAGGAATGCCACCGAGAATCCGATCACGAGGGCCGTCGCCGCGACGCCGGCGAGGACCACCGCGCTGCGGACCCGTCCGGCGATCCGGCGCACAGTCCGCGCGGCGGTCGGGTCGAACGCCGCCGCCAGCTCCGCGGCTCGCAGATCGACTGCGGCGATGAGAACCGGCACGAGCAGGAACACCCGGAAGTAGGCCATGTGCAGGAAGATGCTCGCGACGGACCAGGCGACGAGCGCGGCGAGCGCCGCCGCCGCCAGGATCCGGTCCGGGTCGGTCGCCGGGCCGGCTGGAGCGGCCGCGAGCCGGATCACCGACATCACCGCCAGCGCGAGGAACCCGCCGATCGTCACGGCCCAGCCCAGCAGGCCGACGGCTCCGTACTCCGCCGCGATTCCCGCGTACAGGTTGTGCGACGCGGAGGGCGGGATCAGCGCGGGAGTCCCCACCTGCCCGCCGTAGTGGGAGATCAACGAGGCGTAGGCCTGGGGGCCGACCCCGAAGAACGGGTTGTCCCTGAACATGGCCCAGGCGGCCTCCTGCGCGGCCGTCCGGCCGATGATCGAGGGGTCGGCGGCGTACAGCGCGTTACTACCCACGTCCCGGACGACAGAGATCAGCCGGTCACCCACGCCGGGAACGAACACCGAGAGCGACAGGGTCGCGAAGATCATGCCGATCCACCTGGCCCGGAGCCCGCACGCCAGCGCGAGGACGACCACCGCGGCCAGAGCGGCGAGGAACGTGCCGCGGGACTGCGTGAGGTAGATGCCCATGAGGATCAGGGCGCCGGCGGCGCTCCACCCGACCGCAGACCGGCGCCGCGCGCCCTTCAGCGCGTGGACGACGAGGGCGGCGGCCAGGGGCAGGCCGATGACCAGATGCCGGCCCCAGAAGTTGGAGTCCGGCAACGGGCCGCTGTGCCGTGGCGTCGTGGCCTGCGCGACCGGTTCGACACCGACGTTGGCGAACCCGCCGAAGGTGGCCGCGCCGCCGAACAGGGCCTGGTTGACCAGGCCGAGCAGGCACAGACCGGCGAGCGGCACGACGATGGACCTCGCGATGGTCCACGGCCTCGCGCTGACCAGCGCCAGCAGCAGCACCATGACGAAGTACCAGGACTGGCCGGCCAGCGGACTGATGGTCGCGCCCGACGCGACCGGATCCTGGGTGGTGAGGTAGGCCGGCACCAGGCTGGCCAGGTAGACGACGTAGAGCAGGAGGGCGGCGGCCACGCGGCCCGCGGTCAGTCGGCGCCGGCACTCCGGATCGCGCAGCGCCAGCACGAGCGACGTCGTCCCCAGCCCCAGGCCGAGGTAGAATAGCGGGAGCGGGGTCAGTTGGGCGTAGACACCGCTCGCGTTGCTCGCCTCGATCACCACGACGACGGCGAGGGCGACGACGGGACAGGCCAGCGCCACCGCGATCACCACGGTGGCCACAAGCCCGAGCACGAGCATCGCCAGCACCCTGACGCCACCGGAGACGAGGCCGCAGGTGGCGGCCAGTGCCAGCACCGCGAAGGCGGGTAGCAGGGCCCCGGGCAGCGGCCGCAGTTCCGGACCGCCGCGGCACCACAGCCAGAGCCGGTGCGGCTCGGTGGGGATCATCGGGCCGAGGTGTCCAGGGACAGCGTCGGGCCGTCCACGGGCGTCGGCTGTGACCGCCGGTCAGGGGGACCGGCGGGACGAGGGATCGGGTGGCCGTTCGGGTATCCCGGCCCCTTCTGGTAGCCCGGACCGTTCTGGTAGCCCGGACCGTTCTGACCTGTACCGCCCCGACCCCCGGTCCCGGTCTGCGCCGAGCCGTGAGGCACCGGGCCGTGGGGCACCGAGCCGTCGGGCACCGAGCCGTCGGGCACCGAGCCGTCGGGCACCGAGCCGTCGGGCACCGAGCCGTCGGGCACCGAGCCGTTCTGGACGCCCGGGCCCTGGCTGCCCGGGCCGTCCGGGGTGTCGGCCGATGCGGGGGCGCGCGTGATCGCGCGAGGGCTGCGCCGGCGACGGAGGACGAGGGCCGCACCCGTGGTACCGACGACGAGACCGATCAGCGCGAACGTCAGGCGGACCTGGTCGGGCTTCACGCCGACCGGTTTGAAGGAGCCGTCCTTCGCCTTCGGGACCGTGGGCGGCTGCGCGACCCTGACGTCGAACGGCCCGGCCACCTCCTTGATGGTCGGAGTGGCGGAGCTGATGATCGAGGTCAACGCCGTGGTGGCGGAGTCCGGGGACGGGGCCTCGAGCTGCATCTGCACGACCGAGGTCTGCGGCACCGCGCCCGAGGTCAGCTCGAGCTCCTGCCACGGCACACCCGCCGTCGTCGCGGCGGTCTCCAGCCACCGGGTCTGGTCGAGGATCTGCGCCGTGGTCTGGATCGCCTGTCCCCGGCTCAGCACCTCCCAGTAGGCGGGCACCTCGGCCGGCGCGATGTCGTCGCGTGGGAGCACCGCCACCGTGGCCGTGGCCGCATAGCGGGCCTCGCCGGAGGTGAGGACGATACCGGCGATGAGCCCGAGCGTGGCGGCGAGCACACCCGTTGCGAGCGACGTCACCACCGTTCTGATCCGCACATTCTCGATCTTCATGATGTCCGATCGTCCGGCCTGGGTTTAGCTGGTCAGCCGCCGTGCCGCCCGTCGGCGTCGAACGGGAGGCGGCTCGACGGCCGCGGTGCGAGCACGTCTTCCCGCCCTGAGAGGTCGCAGCACGCAGTGAAACGTTACGTGCGAGCCGGTCGAGTACACCAAGGGGCACAGCCGGGCATCGCCACAGGAAGGTCGTTCGTGAGGGTTCTGCACGTCATTGACAGCTTCAGCTTCGGCGGCGCCGAGCGCCTTCTCGCCGCCCTCGCCGACGCCACCGCCGGCGGCCCAGTGACCATGCGTGCAGCCAGCCTGGTCCGCTACACATCCACCAGGACGGCCTCGTTGCCCCTGCTCCGCGCGGCCGGGCTGGACCCTTTCAGCGTCGGGGTCCGGCGCCTGGCCGACCCGCTGGCCATCCCGCTGCTGCGCCGCGCCATCACCCGGTCCGGATGTGACGTGGTGCATACCCATCTCGGGTACTCGACGGCCCTCGCACCCATCGCGGCGCGGTCACTGGGCATTCCGAGCGTCAGCACCCTGCACCACGTCCCGACCCGGAACGTCTCCCGCCGGGAGCTCGTCAAGGAACGGCTGTCCTACTTCGGGGCGGACGTGGGGCGTTCCCCGCTGGTCTTCGTGTCCGACGCCGCGCGCCGGGCCGCCGTACAGCTCAACGGCCGCACGGGTCGGGACTGGCGGGTGCTGCCCAACGGGGTGGACCTCGGCCGGTACGCCGTGCGGGGTCCCGACGACCCGTCCACGATGCCGCCCGACATCCCCGTCGCGCCGGACGCCCCGGTGGTGACGATCGTCGCCGCGTTGCGCGGGCCGAAGGGCCACGAGGTCGCCCTGCGGGCGTGGCCGCTGGTCCGGGAGCAGGTGCCCGGCGCCGTGCTCGTCGTCGTCGGCGACGGCCCGGAGCGCGACGAACTCCGGCGGCGCGCCGTCGAGGGCGTGATCCTCACCGGTGAACGCAGCGACGTTCCCCGGATCCTCACGAACTCGACCCTGGCCGTGCTGCCGTCGTTCACCGAGGCCCTGCCGACCGCGCTCATCGAGGCGGCCGCGTGCGGCGTCCCGTCCGTCGCCTCCGACGTCGGCGGGATTCCGGAGATCGTCCACCACGGCAGCACCGGCCTGCTCGTGCCTCCAGGCGACGCGCCCGCGCTGGCCAAGACGATCACGACACTCCTGCTGGACCACGAGCTCCGCCGCCGCCTGGGGCGGGCCGCCCGGACGGTCGCCGAACAAAGGTTCGACCTCGTCGAGTGGGCACACCGACTGACCGAGCTGTACCACGAGGTCTACTCGGGCCGCAGGGACCGCGGGACGGCGGGGTCGGTCCGCCCCGGTCACGGCTGATCGCCCGTGTCCTCGACGAGGCCGAGACCCGGCTCGACGGGCCTGCGCGTCGACCTCCTGCCCCCGGATAGGATCGACGACGTGCGGCCGGTCTGGACGGCGCTGGAGCGCCGCTCGGCGGGCCCGCGGGTCGCGACGAGCTGGACCTGGACGGGCTGCTGGCTGAAGCACTACGGAGACGTGGTCCCCCACCGGTTCGCCGTGGTGCGCGACGGCGCCGACGTCGTCGGCGCCGCGCTGGTGACGGCCTCACGCAAGGGTCCGAGAGCGTTCCCGGTCCGCGTCCTGCACCTGGGCACGGCGGGCGGTCCCGCCGACGACGACGTCCACGTGGAACGCAACGACCTCCTCAGCGTCGAGGGGCGCCGCCCGCACGTCGCGCGGGCGGTCCTCGCCGAGCTGCGCAGGGCAGGCGGCTGGGACGAGATCTCCTTCGACGGGTTCCTCCCCGAGGTGCTCCACGAGGCGGCCCCGGAACTCCCCGTCGAGTCGCGGACCGAGCGGTCGTGGGCGATCCGCCTCGACCCGCGGCGCCCGGTCGAGGACGGGCTCGGCCCGAGCGTCCGCCGGAAGGTGCGGATCGCCCGCAACCTCCTCGGTCCGGTCGGGTGCTCGGTGGCGGAGACGGCGGACGACGGCCTGGCCATGCTCGACGAGCTCGTCGAGCTCCACCAGCTCCGCTGGACGGGGACGGGGTCGCCCGGGGCGTTCGCGAGCAGCCGCCGGCGGGCGTTCCTGCGTGACCTCGTCGCGACCGGTGTCCCGCTCGGTGAGGTCCGGCTGTTCCGCCTGCGAGGCGCGGACGGCACGATCGGGGTCGTCGTCGGCTGGGTGGAGGGGCGGCGGTTCTGCTACTACCAGAGCGGCTTCGCGATCTTCCCGGACAACCGGATGCGCGCCGGCCTGCTCTGCCACGCCGTGTTCGCGGAGACATGCCGTGAACAGGGTTTCTCCGACTACGACCTGCTGGCCGGGGACTACGCCTACAAGCGGCAGCTGGCCGGCGGCG
The DNA here is from genome assembly GCF_031845345.1 of Pseudonocardia charpentierae. Classification (NCBI taxonomy): domain Bacteria; kingdom Bacillati; phylum Actinomycetota; class Actinomycetes; order Pseudonocardiales; family Pseudonocardiaceae; genus Pseudonocardia; species Pseudonocardia charpentierae. Next base: position 27,873 of record NZ_JAVREJ010000034.1, read on the forward strand.
AGGGAGAGGACCTGGTCTGGGCGCGCCTGGCGCGGGGTGGGGCGCGCAGCGCCGTAGTGCGGGTCGCGCGCGCCGCCCGGGCGGAGGTGGCCCGCCGCCGCGCGCCCTGAGTCACTGGCCCTGCGGAACCTCGCGACGCCACACCTCGAGCGCGCGGTCGGCGGGCAGCAGCCGGGCGTCCTCGTCCCCGAGCGCGGCCGACAGCCGCGGCGCGACGTCGGGGTCGACGAGGACGAAGACCCGGTCGCCGGTGAGGCGGGTGCTGACGAGGCCGACGTAAGGCGTGGCGGGACCGGCGCGGAGGAACGCGTCGAGGTTGCGCCAGTCGTTGCCGAGCACCGCCGCCGCGTCCAGCGCCACCGTGTGCGTCCAGTTGCGCTTCCCATAGACGCTGCCGGGGGTGGGGCTGTGCGCCACCTGCGGGTCGGTCAGGCCCAGGCTGTCGTGGAAACGGACCGACGGCGCCCAGAAGCCGACGCGGCCGAGAACGTCGGTCGTGACCAACCGGTCACGCAAGCCCGTCGCGGCCAGGCTCCGCCCGACTCGGTCGAAGCCCCTGCTCGTCACGACCGGGTTCGCGCCCCCGTCGTCGCGCAGCGGCAGCTCGTGGGAACCGACGAAGGCCATCAGCAGGGGGGCCGCCGCGGCGACGGCGGCTGCGCGCCGGACGTCGACCCGGGAGAGGAGCACGGCCGTGAGCGCGTAGACGATCGGGAGGTACGGCACGACGAGTCGGGCGTGCGGCATCCAGTCCCCGCCTGACACAAGGGGGAGCGCGAACCCCGCGCCGACGACCAGGACCGCCGGCACCACGGGACCGGGCCACGTCGGGGCCTCGTTGTCCGCCCCCCGCGCCACGACGCGTTGCACCGCCCAGAACACGAGGGCCGCCGTCACCACGGCGATCACCCCGCCGCCCCCCAGGAGCAGGTAGATCGTCCCGTCCACGGCGTGGGCGAGGTAGGCGCGCAGCGAGAACGCGCCCCCGTCCCGCTTCGCCACGACGGAGTTGGGCAGGAGCTGCCCGTAGTAGGCGAACCGTGCTGCCAGCAGAGCCACGACCCCGCCGAGACCGGCTGCCGCCGAGGCGAGACGGGCGTTCCGCGGTGCGCGGACGTCGAGGAGATGAGCCGCGGCGAGGAGGGCGCCGATGACCATCCCCTCGGGCCGGGTCGCCGCGAGCGCACAGGTCGCCGCGGCGAAGGCGATCCGGTGCCGGCCGGCCCCCTTCCACACCAGCAGCGCGGCGAGGAGCAGCGCGCCGTACAGGGCGCCCTCGAGCCCCATCGTGGAGCCGGCGACGATGTCCGTGGTCAGCGCCACGCCGGTGGCGACCGCAACGGCCACCCCACGGCTCGACCCGAGGGCGAGGGCGAGCCTCCGGGTGATGACGACCACCGCGACCAGTGACGCGACGCCGAGTGCGTGTCCGGCGACCGGCAGGGGCATACCGACGGCGTTCCCGGCGGCGAGCAGGAGCGTCCACAGCGGATTGCTGATGCCCTCGACACGCTCACCGGGGTTGAAGACCAGCCCGTGCCCGGCCAGCAGGTTGGCCGCGTACCGGTAGCTGATGTAGGCGTCGTCGATCCCGCCGCTCCGGGTGATTAGGAGCATCCCTGCCAGCGCGGCGAGCGGGACGAGGCTCGTGTCGAGGAGGAGCCGGTCTAGGCGAGGGGACGATCCCGGTGCCCGGCGGGCGGTCCGGCGCCGGGGGACGGCGCGGTGCCGGTTGCTCGTCGACAGGGTCACGTCGAATGAGTCGGAGCGGGTGGCCGGAAGCGTTACCTGTGAACGGGCGACGTAACGAGGGCGTCCAGCACCTCGAGCAGCTCGGTGCAGTGGCGGTCGAAGCTGAAGTGCAGGGCCGCGGCGCGTCCGGCCTCGCCTAGCCGCTCCCGCTCGACCGCACCGCCGTCGCCCAGGACCCGGCGCAGGGCCGTGACGTAGTCGTCCCTCGTCCCGCTCACGATCAGACCGGTCCGGCCGTCGTCGATGTGGTCGCGGACCCCGAAGGAGTCGGAGACGATGGCGGGCCTTCCCGAGCGCATCGCGTTCAGGTAGGTCTGCTGTCCCGCGGCGCGGCGGAGACCGGGCCGGATCGGCGTCACCACGGCGTCGGCGCCGGCGAGGAGGGCGAGGAACTCGGCGTGCGGCACACGCCCCGCGGTGACGTTGGCGGGGAGGTCGTCGCGGTCCGCGAGCTGCGACGTGGCGAGCACGAAGTCGACGTCGGGAAGGGCGCGCGCGACGTCGAGGAGCACCTCGTAGTCGCGGAAGGGCTCGCCACCGGCGAAGACGTAGCCGCCGGGCCGTCCGGCGCCCGCCTCGAACGCCGTGTGCTCGATGGTCGAGAAGAACGGGACGAAACGCACCGTCGACGGCGCGATCCCCCAGGTCGCCGGAAACGCGGTGAGCTCCTCGGACGAGTAGACGACGAACCGGTCGACGCTCCGGGCGGCGAGCCGCACGAGCGCGAGCTCGACACGGCCGCGGAATCCGGGGTCGCGGTCCCACATCTCGCCGACCATAACCACGGGTGGCCGACGACGCCGCGGCAGCAGCCCCGCCACCGCCGCCGCGAGGAGCTCGACGTTGAACCGCCCGGCGGAGCTGTCGAGCACGACGGGCTCGGGACCGCGCAGCGCCCGCAGGACGCGCACGAGGTTGCGGAGCTCGGCCCGGACAGAGGGTGACCGTCCCAGCTCGGGCGCGACGAAGCGGGCGCGCCGTCGCCAGTCGGAGTGGTCCAGGTAGTGCAGGGTCGTCGCGAACCGCCCCGTCGGCACGTTGCTCGACGGTTGCGGCACCTCGCGTCCGGTCCGCCTAAGCAAGGATGCCGGCCAGGCGAGCGACGTTGCGGTTCAGCTCGAACTCGGTCTCGACCAGCTCCCGGCCTGCCCGGGCCCACTCGATCGCGTCGCCCCCACCGGCGAGCACCTTCTCGAGTACCCGGTGCAGGTCGTCGATGTCCGCGGGCTCGGCGAGCAGACCGGTGCGCCCATCCACGACGATCTCCGGTATCCCCGAGAGCCGGGTGGAGACGGTCGGCACGCCGGAGGCCAGGGCCTCGAGCAGGACCACCGGCAACCCCTCCATCTGCCCGTCGCGGGCCACGACGCTCGGCAGCACGAACAGGTCTGCCCGTTCCAGCGCCTGGCGCACGAGGTGTTCGGGCTGCGCGCCCGAGAAGCGCACGCGCGCGGCGAGCCCCAGCCGCCCCGCGAGGTGCTCCAGCTCATCTCTTTGGGGGCCGTCGCCGATGAGTTCGAGCTCGAGCCGCTCACACGCCCCGCCCCGGGCGATCGCCTCCAGGAGCGTGCGATGGCCCTTGTACTCCTGCAGGGACGCCACGCACAGGGCCCGCACTGCCCCGGACGACGGAATCCGGCGGGGACGGAACGCGTAGTGGTCGGTCCGCACGCCGCACCGGACGACCTCGACCGGTGTCCCGGACGTGCCCTGCTCGAGGAGCCGCTTGTTGAACTCGGAGATCGTGATGACGACGTCGGCCTCCCCGATCTTGCGACCGAGCATCGATCGGTCGACGAAGAGATCGTGGGCGTGCACGGTGAAACTGTAGGGAATCCCGGTCAACCGCCGGCAGACCCACGCCGCGAGCGCGGGGTAGGTTGCGAAGTGGGCGTGCACACGGTCCGTCCCCGACCCCTCCATCTCCCGGGCGTGGGCGCACGCGATCGCCACGGTCAGCAGGGCCCGCACCATCAGCCCGGGGACCCTGCGGTGGTCGGTGACGACTGCCGCGACCGCGACGAGCAGGGCCCGCGGGTGGTGCCGCACCGCCCACAGGAGCCCGCGGAGCACCGCCGCAGGCCGCGGTCTGCGCAATATGCGCGCCCACGGCCGGGCGAGGTCGTGCACCGGCCCCTCGGGGGCCGGGAAGAGCGCGCGCAGCTCCACGTCGACGTCGTGGAGCGACACCAGAGCGTCCAGCTCCCGGACGATGAAGGTCTCGGTGACGAGCGGGAAGCGGGACACCAAGTAGACCACCCTGGGTCGACGGCCCGTGTTCCGGCTCGACACGGATACTGCCTGAGGCCGCCCGGGCTCGGGCCCGCCGGCCGCCTCCGTGGATCCACCGAGTTCCATCAGCTCTCCAGTCGAACCGAGCCGCTCGGTCGTTACGCGCCGCCGGGCGGCCGCGTCCCCTCGACCCCGGCGACCACTGGTAGCGTCCGCCGACGAACGATCACCCGCGAACTCGTTCGACCGGCCCGGCTACGGGTCGCCCGAACGGTCACCGACCGACGATACTGACAGGGATTCCGATGACAGCCGCCGTCCCTCGGCGCGGGCGGGCAGCTCGGCCGAGCCCTGGTCGCCCTGCTCCCCGACGCCGACGCCTTCACCCGCGCAGTACGTCCAGGTGCTGGAGAACCGGGAGGGCGTTGGCATCGCGTGTGTCGAGGAGGTCGCCCTGCGCATGGGGTTCATCGACGCCGACGCCTGCCGCTGGTTGGGTGAGGCGGTCAACTCCGGCTATGGATGCTGCGTCGTGGCGGTGGCCGACTCCGTCATCGCGGCGCGGGAACGGTGACGCGCGCCGCGAGCGGGCGCGGTGTCGCGGCAGCGCGGGTCGGTGCCGGGGCCCGAAGATGTCCGCCCGGAGCGTGCCGACCCGGTCACGTCGGATAACGCGCGGGCCCGTCGGCGCGAAGTGGCGGATGTGACCCTGCGCTCCTCGCGCCTGCAAACCCTGGCCGCGCTCCTCGTGGCGGCGGTCTACCTCGCTGTCACGACGCCGTGGCTGTCGGTCTCTGAGGGCGTCGAACGCTTCCGGTTCCACGACACGGTCCCCTACCTGGCCATTGCCCGATCCGCTCCGGCGCTCCCCGACGTGACGATCGGGTCGGCCTACGTCTACCGGTGGCCGCTGCACTGGACGATCGGGGCCCTGTCACAGCTGCTCGGCGTGCCGGTCACAGCCGTGTACTCCGCGCTCGCTGTCACGGTCACGGCCGCCGTGGTGGCGACGGTGTGGTCGTTGTCGAGAGCTCACGGTGGCCTGGTGTCCGCGGTCGCGGCGACGGGCCTGGTCGTGGTCGTCCCATTCGACGCACGGCTGTTCCTCGTCGGTCCGGCAATGCTCGCCGACGCGGTGTGCGCGCTGGGCGTGCTCGTGGCCGTGCGCGGGTTGCTGACGGTGCGCACCGGCCGGGTGGTCGTCGGCTGCCTCGTCATGGCGGTGAGCCGGCAGAGCGGCGCCGTCGTGCTCCCGCTGGTCGCGGCGTGGTGCCTCGTGGGGCCGCGATGGCGGGACCTGCCGGCGAGATCGCGCTGGCTGACAGCGGTCCCCGCCGTGACGATCCCCGCGGCCGCGGTCGGCACGGCCCTGGCCGTCGCCGCGCCGTTCTCCACGCCCTACGCTCCCGACCCACTCAGAGACAACATCGTCGTCGACCTTCTCGCCCTGCCCGCTGGGGGGATCGGCGTCCTGCGCCACCTGGTCCTCTCCGTCGATTCGGTCTGGATCGCGGTCGTCGGGTTCCTGGTCGTCGCCCTGTCGGCGCGGCGCCGGACCCCGTCGGAGGCATGGTGGGTGTTCGCGGTCGGGGTCCTTCTCGCGGTCCAGCCGATCCTGGTCTCCCCCCGGTTCCCTGGCCTGCTCTACAACGAGCCGCGGATCGCGGCCATCGGGCTACCCGTGCTGGCGGTGGCGCTCGCGATAGCGTGGCGCTGCGAGCGCCTCAGCAGGCGGGGGTGGGTCGGGTTGGTCTCCGCGTTGGCGCTCGTATCCGTCACGCGCGACATCGGGTGGCCGGCAGTTGCGACACCACTGGCGCTGGCGGCCAACGTCCTCGGCGCCGCCTTCCTGTTCGCCGTCCTCCGTCGGAGCTCGATACCGCCGGGGCCGTCGCCGCGGGTTGTTACCGCACCAAGGGGTGACCGTGCTACACGGGCCGGGGCCTGACACTGAACCGACCTGGGATTGTCGGAGGCGCTGATCCAGCAAGGAGACTGGGACTGTGCCAGCGCCGAGGAAGTACGACGCGGAGACGATGAGTCGAGCGGTGAGGATGTATCAGGACCGGCTGGCCGAACAGGGCGAGTCGAAGCTGCAGGCCCGGCGGGCGGTCGGGGCCCTGCTGGGCATCAACCCGGCCACGCTACGGAACTGGGTCGAGCGCGAGGAGATCGACACCGGCACCCGCCCCGGCACGACCAGCGACGAGGCGGCGGAGCTGGCCCGGCTGCGCCGGGAGAACGCAGAACTCCGTCGGGCGAATGAGATCCTAACGCAGGTTCGTGCCGCGCGAGTGCAGGAGCCCGAGCACCGCCACGAGCATCGGCAGAGCGACCACCAGCACGATCGCGCAGCGCCGAGGTGGGGGATGAGCTCGTTCACGTGGGGCGTGGTGAAGAAGATCGTGTCGCCCGGCGACTGCGGCGCGTACGGCTCGCTGATGTGAGCGGTGATCAGCTTGATGACCGCATACGTGACGCCGCATAGCGCGCTGGCGGCGACCGCGTAGCCGATCCGGCGCTGCTTCGGCAGCCCGCGCCAGCCCGGGCCGACCATGATCCAGACCGATGCCGCGGGCGCCACGATCAGCGTGCCCCGGCGCGACGCGATGCCGAGGAGGATCCCGCCGAGAACGAGCTTGAGGTCGACCTTAACGAGTCCGAGCAGCATGATCGCCGCGCCGAGGACCCAGGTCAGGTCCTGGACTCCGCCGGGCTCCGCAACGGTCTTGCGGATGTCGGAGTACGCGGCGAGCACGAAGACGCCGAGCGCGACGACGAAGACCCAGTCGCCCACGAGCAGGTGGAGAGGATGCGCGGCCACGGAGACGAGTAGTGCGGTCACGAGTACGGCGGCCAGGTGGTAGCAGGTGTGGAGACCGATCCCGGTCATGTCGCGGAAGATGCCGACGATCCAGTGCGGGACGAAGCGCTCGGTGTAGGCGTTCCCCAGCCGTGGACCGCCGGGCAGCCCGGGCGCCGCCGCGGCGAGCTTCTCGTACGACTCCACGTCGCCCGTCCCGGGGGAGCAGCTCGCCGCCGCCCGCCCAGCGGTTCGTCACGAGCACGAACAGCCCGGCGAACGCGGCCTGGTACTGCGTCAGCCGCCCGGCGAACATCCCGTCGATCCGCGCCTCACGAGCCACCCCTACTTGCATGCCGCCTCTCCGGATCACGACTCGCGCCTTGTCCTCGAACTGGACGACCCGGCCCCTCGCTGACCGGTCGCCCTACGACGCCGTCCGACTGGCGCCGGCCTCCACTGCTCTCATCCACCGCAGTGTGTGCTCTAAGCCGTCGACCAACGGCGTGGGCGCCGGCAGGGCGAGATCGCGCCGCGCCGCCGAGACGTCCAGGCAACTGCGTCGCACCTCGCCGACGCGCTCCGGTTCGAACCGCGGCCGGAACACGTGCGGCGCCAGGTTCGCTGCCGCGGCAACCGCTTCGGCCAGCTCGAGCAGGTCCACCTCGACCCCGGTACCGATGTTGTACGCGGTCTGCGGTAGGTCGACGGCGGCCGCGATCGCCAGGTTCGCCGTCGCGACATCGTGGACGAACACGAAGTCACGGGTCTGCCGGCCGTCGCCGTAGATCGTCGGGCGGACGCCGTGCAGGGCCAGATAGCAGAACCGGGCGATGACCCCGGCGTCACCGGCCGGATCCTGGCGCGGGCCGTAGACGTTGCCGTACCGCAAGGTCCGGACGTCGAGCCCCTTCGCCTCGCGGAACCAGCGGGCGTACTGCTCGACGGTCAACTTGCTTAATCCGTACGCGGACGCCGGCGTCGTCGGTGCGGTCTCCGGCGTCGGCAGCAGCTGCGCGTCGCCGTAGAGCGCGCCGCCCGTCGAGGTGTTCACCACGCGCCGCACGCCGGCGGCGGCGGCGGCGGCGAACACATTGATCGATCCAACGACGTTGACGGCGGCGTCGGCCGCGGGGTCGGTCATCGAGTGCCGGACGTCGATCTGCGCTGCCAGGTGGAAGACGGTGTCGGGACGGAACGCGAGCAACGCTGCGCCGACCGCCGCGCCGTCGCGGATGTCGAGCTCGCAGAACTCCGCGCCGTTGCGGCAGGCGCCGTCGAGGTTGGCGAGGTCGCCGCGCGACAGGTCGTCGAGCACGAGCACGTCGCTGCCACACGCGATCAAGGTGTCGACCACGGTCGACCCGATGAATCCGGCGCCCCCGGTGACGACGACACGCCGCAGGTTTGCACTCGAGGCGAAGCCCAGCGCGCCATTGTGGTCACGAGCCTTGAGCATCTGACGACTCCTTCAGTATCAGCGCATCGACCCGGCTCTAATGTCTGTCGCGCCGGAATTCGCGCGAGCTAGCGGCCACGAGCGAAGAGAACTTCCGAAAAGGTACGTACAATGATCTTGATGTCGAGCCACAGCGTCCAGTGCTCGATGTAGTAGTTGTCGAACCGTGCTCGATCGGCGATCGACGTATCACCACGGAGGCCGCTGACCTGAGCCAAGCCCGTCAGGCCGGCTTGCATCCGGTGCCGGTGGGCATAACGGTCGTATTCTGCGGAGAATCGCTCCACGAAGTGAGGGCGCTCCGGGCGCGGACCCACCAGTGTCATATCGCCGCGCAGGATGTTCCACAGTTGCGGGAGTTCGTCCAGCGACGTCCGGCGCAGGAAGCGGCCTACCGGGCCGACACGGTTGTCGTTGGCGACCGACCAGGTCGTGGCCGAGTCGGTCTCGTTGGCCGGTAGCATCGATCGCAGCTTCAGGCACTGGAACACGGCCCCGTCGCGGCCGACACGAGGCTGCCGGAAGATGACGCCCGGGCCGCCCTCGATGCGCACCGCGATCGCGCACAGCACCACGATCGGCGCAATAACCAGCAGTGCCAGGCCAGAGACGATCACGTCGAACGCTCGCTTGACCATGTGCGCAGGACCGCGCAGGTTCGGATTCCGCACCCGGTAGACCGGGATGGAACCGATGTGGTCGCCGATGCCGGTCTGCATCGCGAAGTGGTGCATGCGCGGCACCACCAGCAGGTCGCAGCGCTGAGCGGCACGGGTACGGACGATGTCGAGCAGCTTGCGCTCCGCGAAGTCGCCATCCGCGATCAGCACGACGTCCGCGCCGTGGTTCTGGATCACGGCGTCGAGGTCGCCGAGACCGCCGAGTTGCGGGACCACCGCCTCGGCGACACAGCCGTCGCCGTCGTCGACGAAACCGATCACCGTCAGTCCGTAACGCGGACGCCGGCACAGGATCTCCGCCAGCTCGGCGGCAAGTGCCCCGCCGCCGATCAGCACGGTGCTGTGCCGCGTCACCCGCCGCCGTCGACCCAGCCCGACGAGGCACGTGGTAACCACCCGTCCGACGACAACCATGCCGATTGCGACCGACACGTTCACCAGGAAGGTGCTCACCGCCTCCTGCTCGTGCCGCAGCGCGATCACCGTGGCGATCACGGCAGCCGCAGTGAGCAGTCTGCTGAGCAGGGCCGGCAGCTCGTCGAGGACGCTGAGGTGCAGGCGAGCCCGATACCGTGCCCCTCCGGTCAGCAGGAGCAGTCCGAGCAGAGTCATCGCCACGTGAGCACGCCATTGCTGCGGCGCCCAGTGCACGGGCGTTGAGAGAAGGACGGCGTCGACAGGCAGCACAACCATCCATGCCCGAACCTGCGAGAGCGTGCTCCTTCGCGGAGGAGGCACGTGTGCCTCCGGAGTGCGCGGAGCCGGAACCGACACGCTCTCCGTGACCGACTGCGGCGGGTCCGGCACGTGGCGCGGCGACCGCGCGAGGGAGCGGGGCCTGGGGGCTGGCGTCGACGACGTCAACGGGTCAACCGAAGTCATGGTCTCCTCAGAGCATGTTCGATTGCGGGAGCGGCGTGGTCCCCGCCGTGCGGGCAGCACGAGGAAACCGCGATCTATGCCGCGGCGACCACAGGGCTGAACAGTCGAAGCGCAGTACGCGTTCAGACGCAGACCAGAAGGTGCGTGATCCTCCAGACTCGGGAGCGAGTTCCGTTCAATGTGGCCGATTAGACCATTTGACTGAACCACCGTCGGAGACGGTGAAACTATCGCTGTGACTGTCGCTCTCCGGCGCCAACGCGTTACGCGGGTCGAGTACAGATCGTGCGCTCTCGCGGTAGACGGCCTCGCGCCTACACCACCGCCCCATCGTCGATGGGCGTCAACATTACTCGTCGCCACTGAGCGCATGACTTCAACCGCTCACCGGGAGGCAGTTTCAACGGCGCATTGCGGGTCATTGACGCCCGGAAGGCATAGGAGGTTCCGTGATTCATATCACAAATCGCATGCAGCGGGCGCCGGGAGGTCGGTGAACCGGGCGCGTTCGCATAGTGACCATCGCGCACAGGAGGCAACCGTCTGATCATCGAGGTTGACGACCGCCGATGCGCACGGATAGTACGCAGAGGACCTCGAATCGTTCACCCAACCGGAAGACGTCCATGGGTTCATCCGACCCAGATGGACGACCGAGATCAGAATTGCGTCAACACAACTTGGTACGTGGGTGCTAACGCGGTAGGCCACACGTGCGACTCACAGGCCGTACTCGTGTCGAGATCCCGAAGGGTGTCGCGGATGGCAGCCGACGCACACGGGACCCACGGCGAGATACCGGCCTCCGGGCTTGCTCCCGCTGCGCGTCCCCGCGTCGAGGCGACGCTCGTCGCGCCGGTCACACTCGGTCAGCCGCACTGGCAGCGTCGGTACGCCCGCGCGATCCGGGCGGTGGACGCGGGTGCGGTCGGCTGCTTCCCTGGCCTCTACCTCCTGTGGGATCACCTGGTGCGGGTGCCGCTCCTCGCGGCGGTGCTCTCCGTCGTCGTTCTCGCCGTGGCCGGTCGATGCACACTGCGTGTGGGGCTGCACCAGCTCCGCCGACACGGCCACGCGATGTCGACGGTGCTCGCGGTCGGCGGCCTGGACTCGGTCGCCGCGCTCGTCGACCGCACCCGGCGCACGCCGGGCCTGGGCTGGCGGGTGACCGGCGCCTGCACGCCCACGGGCGCGGGGCCCGACGGCGCGACGGCCGTGGCCGGGGTTCCGGTGATCGGCGACCTCGACAGCGTCGCGTCGCTGGCCCTCGTGGACGAGGTCGACGCCGTGGCGGTGTCACCGGCGCCGGGATGGACCGCCGTCCGCCTCCAGCATCTCGCGTGGGACCTCGACTACAGCCGGACGGCCCTGCTCGTCGAGCCGCGGTTGTTGACCCGGACCGGCCCGCATGTCCGGGTGCGCGGGGTGAACGGCCTGCCGCTGGTGCGGGTTGACCATGCCGGTCTCCGTCCGGTCGCCCGGTTCGTCAAGGGAACGGCGGACCGTCTGGGAGCCTCGCTGGCGCTCCTCGTCGTGGCTCCGGTCCTGCTCGCCTGCGCGATCGCCGTCCGTCGTGACGGTGGAGCCGTCCTGCACCGACGGATCTGCCTGGGGCGGGGTGGACGGGAGTTGGCGTTGCTCACCTTCCGCACCGCGGCCGCCGGCTCGGGCAGGCCCACGCGCGTCGGCCGGTTCCTCCACCGGCACTGCCTCGACGAGCTACCCCAACTGTTCAACGTGGTCGGCGGGTCGATGGCGATCGTGGGCCCACGGCCGTTGGCTCCGCACGAGCTTGCGGGCGACCGCGTGGCCCGACGGCGGCTCCTCATCAAGCCCGGCATCACGGGGCTGTGGCAGATCGACGAGCGCACGTCAGCCGCCGACGCGGCGCCGGACGTGCGCTACATCGCGGAATGGTCGCCGGCACTGGACGTCCGGATCCTGGTCACAACCATCCGCGCCGCGTTGAGCAGCGCGGATGCGCACCGCGCGGGGCAGTAGTCCTCCCCCACCTCAGCCGTTGAGCCGGTAGACCCTGACGTAGTCGACGGTCATCTGCTGCGGGAGCTGCGTCGAAGCGTCGGGCTGACCCGGCCAGGTCCCGCCGACCGCGAGGTTCAGGAGCAGGAAGAAGGGCTGGTCGAACACCCAGCCGTCGCCTAGTGCGGTGGCCACTTAGGTTCGCCGGGTCAGGCTGCTTTCGGTCGGCCCCAGCGGTGTTGGCGTTCGCTGCGGATGCGGGCGCGTTCGCGGCGTTGAGCGGCCAGGACGTCGGGGTGGCGGGCGT
>NZ_JAVREJ010000035.1:0-39905 GCF_031845345.1 Pseudonocardia charpentierae
GCGATGCTCGCCCACGCCTACCTCGCCGTGACCGCCGCGATCGCCCCAAAAGACCTGGCAGCGGCCTCATCCCGCTCACCCTCGGCGAGATCCGCCGTCTCCTGGCACACCTGACCACACCCACCCGAACCCGCCGGAACCACGCCCGAATCTGGGCCTGGTCGACCTGGCGACGCCGCCACCAACACCGCGCCCACACCAGCCACTACCGCAGACGCACGGGTATTCCATAACAATCTGCGGCTGGAGTACTAGCCACGCCGATCCGGTTGCACCGTGGCCCCCACCGGCGAGGCCAGGAAGCACGAGCATCGCCATGATCTGCTCGACCATCCGAACGGGCTGCCGGAACCCGTCGAACGCCGTCCCCGTGGTGGGGCGACCCGCGCCGAATTGATCGTCCACGTCGTCGGTGAGATCGATATCTGCACCGAGCCGGCCCTGGGGAGATGCCTGGCCGCGCAACTGCAACCCGCGCGTCGTCTCACCGGTCTGGTCGTCGACCTGTCGTCGGTGACCTACATCGGCGTGCGGGGGTTGGCCACCCTGTTCGACGCCGCCACCACGGCTCACCGGTCCGTGCGGCCGCTGCGGTCGGCCCGGTAGCCGGCCAGGTCGGTGACCGGACGGGTCGGCGGTCGGGGGTATGGAGCCGGTCCGACGGGTGCTGCGTGCGTGGTGCATCGGGGGTCGGCGGAGTCGGCCCACAGCACGTACACCAACTGGTCGGGGTCATCGACACCGTCGGCTGAGGGTGGGACGAGGAACGTCCTGACCCGGACGTGTCCCTGTCGGGCCAGTCGGTGCAACGCGGCTCGCCAGCGGTCGTACGGCACGGTGAGGTCGTCGACCCGCCACCAGTGGAGCAGCCCCAGCTTCTGCGCGGCGGGGTCCGGGGGTGGGTGGGTGCGTACGGCGAACACCAGCTGGCCCGGGGGATCGTCCGGATCGAGGGCGTTGAGCGGGACGAGGAGGGTGCGTACCCGAACACCGTCGCGGTGGCCGGTGTGGCACATCGCGGCCCGCCAGGCGGCGACCGGGACGTCCAGCTCGGTGACGAGTCGGGCGGCCACGCCTGTGCGCCTGAACTCGGTGACGTCACGGATCACCGGTGGGACCTGGGCCCACCCGGCCGTGCGGAGGCTTTCATCTTGTGTCGCAACCCGTCACGTCATCGGTGTGCTTGCGCCGCCGAGGTCCGGGACGGCCTGGCCACCGCGCCGCGTGGTCGTGGTGGGTCCTCGAGGCAAACGTAGCCCTCCGCACCGACGACAGCGCCGAAAGTGACGAATCTGCACTCGTCCGACGATGACCGGGCTGTTGACCAGGTCGGGACACTGTCGAGATGACCCTCGACGATGCGCGGGCAGCGTACGAGCGCCTCCGCGCGGCCCATCTGAGCACGGTACGGGCCTCGATGGAGGATCACGTCGAGCGCCTGGACTGGCCGCGTGAGCGGATCGAGCGCTACCAGACCGAGCGCCTGCGGTCGTTGCTCGCCTTCGCGCGTGCGCGATCACCGTTCCACGCGGCCCGGCTCGCCGACGTCGAACCGACCACCGCGACCGTCGCCGATCTCGCCCGGATCCCGCCTATGGTCAAGCAGGAGGCCCAGGACAGGTGGGACGAGATCGTCACGGTGCCGGACATCGACCGGGCGGGCGCCGAGCGCGTGCTCGCCGACCAGCGCTGGTTCTCCTACACGCCCTCGGACCTGCAGGTGTTCAGCTCGGGCGGGTCGAGCGGCGTCCGTGGGGTGTACGTGTGGGGCTGGGAGCAGTTCGTCACCCTCGCCTGTCTGGCGTGGCGGTGGCAGGCCCGCGCGGAGCGCCGGTCCGAGACAGAGCCCGGCCCGGCGCGGCTGGCGGTGCTCGAGGCGGGTGAACCACCGCACGCCAGCACGCCGTTGTTCGACGTCGCGACGGAGGCGGGGATGCAGACCGTCGTGATCCCGGCGGCGGCGCCGTTCGAGCAGGTGCTGCACGCGGTGGCGCGAGCGCAGCCGACCCACCTCGTGGGCTACGCCTCGGTGATCGGGCGCCTGGCGCGGGCCGCGAGCGCGGGCGATCTCACGATCCGCCCGGTGCGGGTCAGCACCAACTCCGAGCCGTTGAGCGACGAGGACCGCGACGCCATCGCGGAGGCGTGGGGTGCGCCGGTGCACAACCTGTGGGGATCCACCGAGATCGGTGTGCAGGCCGTCGGCTGCGGGGAGGGCGACGGCCTGCACATCTGCGAGGACGAGGTGATCCTGGAGCGGGTCGATGCCGACGGACGGCCGGTCGGGCCCGACGAGCCGGCCACTCGCACGCTCGCGACCGGGTTGGCGGGCCGCGCGTTCCCGTTCATCCGCTACGACCTCGGCGACGAGGTGGCGATCCTCTCCGGGCGGTGCGCCTGTGGCAGCGCGATGCGGCGCGTCGCCGACATCGCCGGGCGTCGCGACGACGACTTCCGTTACGGCGACTGCATGGTTCCCGCCAGCGCGTTCCGCTATGTGCTGGGCACCGACCCGCGGATCTCGGAGTACCAGGTGCGCCAGACCGAGAACGGTGCCGACGTACTGGTGGTCGGATCGCCCGACGTCCCGTCGGTGGTGGCGGCCCTCGTCTCCTCAGTACGGCCCTTCGGACTGGACCACGCCGAGATCACCGTCGGCGTGGTCGACCGGATTGCGCGACACGCCTCGACCGGCAAGCTCAGACGGTTCATCCCGCTCGCCGGCTAGCGCTCAGCCCTCCCAGTCGGCCCCTCGACGCAGCATCAGGTGCGCGGCGCCGCCCACGCCGGTCAGCAGCACGAGGATCAGTCCGAACGCGGGCGCCGAGCCCACGGTCCGCACGAGCACCGCGCCCACGATGGCGCCGGTGAGCAGGCTGAGCACGGCGAGCACCCGCCGCACCGCCGTCTGCGGGCTCGAGTGCCTGTGGTCCGCGGCGAGCCCGATCATCGACATGGAGACGACGCTGGTGTTCAGGTCCGGCACCGCGATCCGCCGGGCGACGGCGTTCTGCATGCCCATCGCCGCCGCCGCGACGACGGCGACCGTCACGGTGGGCGCCGAGTCCACCGCGGGTGGCCACACCACCACCATGACGAGGCACGCCGCCAGCAGCAGCCACTCGATCGGGATCACGGCTCGGAGCAGGAGTCCCCGGTCGGTGATCCGGTCGACGAGGAGTCCGCCCGCGGCCGCGCCGCAGAGGAAGGCGACGAGTGCCCCCAGCGAAGTGACCAGGGAGAACTCCGGAACGCCGGCAAGCGCGAACCCGGTGACGATCACGTTGCCGGTCATGCTGGCGACGAAGACCCGGCCCAGGGTGAGGAGGCTGATGGCGTCGATGACGCCGGTGACCAGCGTGAGGACGAGCAGCAGTACCGGCAGCGATCCGTGCCGCGGCTCGGCGATCCGCAGGCGCGGGCGGGCAGCCATGGCGATGAGTGAAGCAGCAACCGCGTCGCCCGAGAAAGGTCTACTCGGGGCGCAGCACGATCCGCCCCCGCACGCCGGCCTCGATCATCCGATGTGCCTCCGCGGTCCGGGACAGGGGGAGTTCGACGGTGACCGGTATCGGGAACGCGTCGTCCGCGAGCCCGTGGTTGATCACACGTGCGGTGCCGGCGAGGTCGTCGACGCTCGCGTTGCTGATCGCGAACCCGACGAGGCTGACGTCGCGGGGGTAGACGGCGCCGACCGGGAGCACCGGGCGGGCGGAGAGCCCGGCCATCAGCACGACGCGAGCGCCGTGCCCGACCAGAGCCAGGGCGGCGTCGAGGTCCTGGTGTCCGGACGTGTCGAGATGGACGTCCACGCCGTCGCCGGTGAGCTCTCGAAGCTGCTCGGCGGCGTCGGGGTCACGGTGGTCGACCACCGCCGTGGCACCGGCGCGCAGGCAGTCGGGAGCGGTCTCGGCCCGGGCGACCGCCAGCACCCGGGCACCCGCGCGTGCGGCCAGCACCGTGGCCGCTCGTCCGACGTTGCCCGCTCCGCCGATCACCAGCACGGTCTCGCCGGGACGGAGCCGGGCATGCCGGAACAGCGCCAGGTGGGCGGTCGCCGCCGGGTGCAGGACGGCGGCCGCGCGGGCTGCGTCGACGTCGCCCGGCAGGTGGTAGACCCGGTCGACGCCGACCACGCAGTACTCCGCGGTGACGCCCTGCCGGCCGCCGTGGCCCATGCTGTGCGACCACACCCGGTCGCCGACGGCGAACCCGGTCGCGCCGGGGCCGGTCTCGGCCACGGTGCCGACGAGGTCACGGCCGAGGACGAACGGAAAGGGCGTGGGGGTGCGGTAGGCGCCGGAGCGCACGAACGTGTCGACCGGGTCGACCGCCGCCGCCTCGACCCGGACCAGCACGTCGGTCGGACCGGGTACCGGCCGGTCCATCTCCCCGTAGGTGATGACGTCCGGCGATCCCAGGGTCGTGATGTACGCCGCCTTCACGTGGTGCAACGTAGCGCCGCGGGCAAGCTCAATCCTTGATCGAGTCGCGGCCGCGCTGCACGATCAGCGGATCGGCGTCGTAGACCACCGAGGTGTCCTTGTCCTCGTAGTCGAACTGGCTGAGGAAGAACCGCATGGCGTCGATGCGGGCGCGCTTCTTGTCGTTGCTCTTGATCGACGTCCACCGGGCGTTGTCGGTGTCGGTGTGCTCGATCATCGCCTCCTTGGCGAGGGTGTAGTCGTCCCACCGGTCCAGGGACTCGATGTCCATGGGCGAGAGCTTCCAGCGGCGCACAGGGTCGATCTGCCGGATCGCGAAGCGGGTGCGCTGTTCGGACTGGGTCACGGAGAACCACAGCTTGGTGAGGGAGAAGCCGCTCTCGGTGAGCATCTCCTCGAACAGCGGGGCCTGGCGCAGGAAGATGTCGTACTCGCGCTCGGTGCAGAAGCCCATCACGCGCTCGACGCCGGCGCGGTTGTACCAGGACCGGTCGAACATCACGATCTCGCCGGCGGTCGGGAGCTGGGTGATGTAGCGGTGGAAGTACCACTGGCCGCGCTCGGTCTCGGTGGGCTTGGTGAGCGCGACGACGCGGGCGGCACGAGGGTTGAGGTGCTCGGTGAACCGCTTGATGGTGCCGCCCTTGCCCGCGGCGTCGCGGCCCTCGAAGAGGATCAGGTGCTTGGTACCGGTGTCCTGAGCCCAGTACTGGAACTTCAGCAGCTCGATCTGCAGCTGGTACTTCTCCTCCTCGTAGACGTCGCGGTCGAGCCGCTCGTCGTACGGGTAGTCCTCGCGCCACGTCTCGACCGGGTTGCCGCCGGGGTCGATGAGGTCCGGGTCGGAGAGGTGCTCGTCGTGCCGGACGCTGAAGCCGTCGCGCAGCAGATGGTCGAGGTACTCCCGGAAGTTCTCCCGTATCACCCCCCGAGTATCGATCCCCGCGACCAGATGTGGGGTGGCCGAACGGTGAACGGCGGTTTGCGGGCACGGGCTCGGCCCCTGGACGGGAGAGTGACAACCGGGTGTCGGTTCCGGTCCGCCGCGGTACGGTCCGCCGCGTCGGTGTCCGCGGGCGTGCGGGGGAGAGCGGGGCGTCATGGACGATGCGAAGGTGGGGCCGTCGCCGAATCCGACGAGCTCGTCCACGGATCACGCGACCGACGGAGCCGGGCCGCACGCCGCGGACGTCCTCGTCCTGTTCGGGATCACGGGGGACCTCGCGCACAAGCTGGTGCTCCCCGCGCTCTACCGGCTCGTCGAGCGCGGCGAGTTGACCGTGCCACTGATCGGCGTGGCACTGACCGACCTCGACACCGACGGGCTGCGCCGCCACATCGCCGACTGTGTGCACCAGGCGTTCGACGCCGACGGCGGGGTCGACGCGGGCGTGCTGGACAAGATGCTCGCCGACACCCACCTCGTCGCGGGTGACTACGCCGACCCGGCGGTCTTCACACACCTCGCCGACATCATCACCGCCCAGGCCGGCCCGGACGCCTTCGCGGTGCACTACTTGGCCGTGCCGCCGTCGCTGTTCCGCGCGGTCGCCGACGGGATCGCCGCGGCGGGCCTGGCAGGGCGCTCACGGCTGGTGGTCGAGAAGCCCTTCGGTCGCGACCTTGCTTCGGCGCGCGAGCTCGACGCCCACCTGCGCCTGAACTACCCGGAGGACCGGGTGTTCCGGGTCGACCACTTCCTGGGCAAGGAGCCGGTCGAGGACCTGCTCGTGCTGCGGTTCGCCAACACCCTGCTCGAGCCGTTGTGGAACCGGCAGTGGATCGACCACTTCGAGATCACGATGGCCGAGAACTTCGATGTCGCCGACCGCGGCTCGTTCTACGACGCCGTCGGGACGGTCCGCGACGTGGTGCAGAACCACCTGCTGCAGGTGCTGGCCTACGTGCTGATGGACGCCCCGCTGTCGGACGGGGCGAACGACCAGCGCGACGCGAAGCACCGCGTGCTGCGGGCGATACGGGCCGTCGACCCGGCCGAGGTGGTCCGCGGCCGCTACGACGGCTACACCGACACTCCGGGCGTCGCGGCGGGTTCCACCACCGAGACCTACGTGGCGCTGACCCTGCACGTCGACGACTGGCGCTGGTCGGGCGTCCCCGTGTACGTGCGCGCGGGCAAGGACCTGCCTGACACGCTCCTCGACATCGTCGCGGTCATGCGGACCCCGCCGCGGACGCTGTTCCTCGGCGAGGGCCAGAAGCCCAACGCGGACCAGGTGCGCCTGCGGCTGCAGCCCGACGCCGGCGTCACGTTCACGATCCTGGTCAAGGAGCCCGGCGGCGGGGACGTGGCGGTGCCGGTGCCCGTCTCGGTCGACTTCCGGCGCGTGCTCGGGCCGGTGCACGCGGCGTACGAACGGATCTTCGCCGACGCACTGGCGGGCGACCCCACCCACTTCGCGCGCATGGACAACCTCGAGGAGGCGTGGCGCATCGTCGGCCCGATCCTCGACGCGACCACGCCGCCGGTCTCGTACGAACCCGGTTCGTGGGGGCCGGACGCCGCCGCGACCCTCCCCGGGCCACAGGGCTGGGTCGAGCTGCCGCCGACGGGAGGCTGAACGCGCCTCGCCGTCGCGCCTCAGAGCTTCCCGAGCACGGTCTCGATCTCCGTCAGCACCGCGCCGGCCTGCCGGTAGTGGGCGACGTAGTAGTTGGGCAGCGGGTGGACCTGCCCGTTGCGCGCCGCGGGCAGTGCCCGGAACGTCGGCTGTTCCAGTACCTGCGCGGTGTTCTGGTCGAGCTTGCCGGTGGTGTCGACGAGGTGCAGCACGACGTCACAGTCGTCGAGCAGACCGAGCTGCTCGTACGACAGCGGCGTCGACGCGCCCGGCTTCCCGGCGGCGACGCCGCCGAACTGCGCCCCGACGGCGCCGAGCACCACGCCGCTCCAGGAGTTGGGGAGGTCGACCAGCGCGTTGCCCTGGGCGCCGCCGCGGACCAGTGCCCACCTCGTGCGGGCCAGGACGTCGGCGTAGCGGGTGCCGATGTCCGCGGCTCGCGTCTCGTACGCGGCACGGAGCGCCTCGGCCAGGTCGCGGCGTCCGACGACGTCCGCGGCGCGGACCGCCCGCTCCTGCCATGTGCCGGGCTCCCCGGCGGCCGGGAACAGCAGGGTGGGGGCGATACCGGACAGCCGGTCGTTCAGGTCCGCGGGCAGGCCCGGGACGACGGTGCCGAGCACGAGATCCGGTTCCTGGGCGACGAGGCTCTCGAAGTCGATCTCCTGCGTCGTCCCGATCTTGGGGATGGCGTCGTACGTCGCCTGGTACTCGGGAACACGCCCCCGACGGTCGCCTCGACCGTCGCGGCGACGGTGAAGCCCACGTCGAGCAGCGCATAGGCGGTGTACAAGTCGGTGCTCGCCACCCGCTGCGGTGCGACCGGCGCCTCGACCGGTCCGAAGGCGCCGTCGAACGTCCGGGAGGCCTGCGGTGCGGGAGCTGATCCCGGCCGCTCAGCGCAGGCGGGCACGGTCAGGAGGACGCCGAGACCCGCGGCACCGAGGAAACGGCGACGGGTCAGGGCGCCGGTCGCGGGCGCCGGGACCGGCGGGCTGGCGAGCGGCACTCGGACCTCCCAGTCGCGTAGGTCAGCCTCACCTTATCCACTGGGCGACAGCCGGCCACCGGTAGTAGGGCACCCGTGCATCACGTCCCGAACACCTCGTAACCGGGCGTGAGGACGTGGCCCGGGTCGTACCTCCGCTTGGCGGCGGCGAGTTGCGCGAAGACCGGCCCGAAATGCGCGCGCCAGTCGTCGGGCGACATCGCCAGGGCGCTCACGGGGTACAGCGTGCCGCCCGCGGCGCGGACGCGGTCGTAGGCGGCCCGGTTCGCCGCCACGAGCCGGGCGGCCTCGGCCGTGGCGTCGGTCGTCGGGATCCGCACCAGGTTGACGGCGTGACACACGTCGTCCGTCGGCAGGCGGAGCAACGGGCTCGTGATCTTGCGGCTGCGGAACGCGGAGAGCGACACCTGGCCGAACTGTCCCAGATCGGCCGGCGTGAGCCGGTCCAGCTCCGCCGACACCACGGACTCCACGGCAGAGTCGCCGACGAAGGTCATGAGCCAGGGGTGCGGCAGGTCCCACATGCCGTGGGCGCGCAGTGCCTGCTCCAGCGCGTCGAGCCGCGCGAGGTGCTCGAGATGGGTCGACGTGCTCGACTGTGTCAGGGAGCGGTCGGCGGACAGGCCGTCGAGAAGGGCGGCGTCGGACGGCGGGCTCGTCGCACAGCCCACGACGGCGTCGAGGCGGAACGTCCAGCCACCGTCGGGTGCCGGAAGCACGGCGCCCTGCACCGCGTCGAAACGCCCGTCGGCGACGAGAAGGCGTTGGTCGTGCAGCATCGTCGGCAGGTCCGGGTAGAACAGCAGGAGTCGACGGACCTGCCGGGGCGCCGGGACGAGCGTGAGCGTCGCCGTCGTGACGACGGCGACCTGGCCGAGCCCGGCGCGGACCGCGTCGAACAGGTCGGCCCGCCGGTTGGGCGAGCAGGTGACCTCCTGGCCGTTGCCGGTGACCACCTGCAACTCGACGACGTTGTCGGTCTGGGCGCCGAAGGCGGAGATGCGGGCGCCGACGCCGCCGACGGCCAGCGTGCCGCCCACCGACAGGTCGAGATAGTCCGGGACGGCGGGTGGGAAGCGACCGAACGGCAGGGTTGCGGCGAGTACCTCCCGCCACGTGGCCCCGGCGCCGACGGTGACCCGGTCGTCCCCGACGTCGTGCACCGCGCGCATCCCGGCCATGTCGGCGACGATCCCGCCGTCGACCTGCCCGCGACCGAACACCGAGTGACGCCGCCCCTGGGCCGCGAACCTCCGGCCTTGCCCGGCCGCCCGGCGGATGGCGGCGGCCACGTCCTGATTCGACGTCGGCCGGAGAACGACGTCCGGCGTGCGGTGGACGAGGTGACCGAAGTCGTCCGCTGCCTCAGCTCGCGCAGCCTCGTCGTTGCGGATCATGGTTGACACGAGGGCGACGCTACGAACGCGCTGCTCCGGGGTCTTGAACGAATTTGCCACCGCGGCGCGCGAGGTACTCGGTCGGCGTGACGCCCGTGAACGCGCGGAAGTCCCGGATCATGTGCGCCTGGTCCGCGTACCCGGCCTCGGCGGCGGCCACGGGCCACGGTGTGGTCCGATCCGTCGTGACGTGAGCGAGCAGGTGCTCGAAGCGCACCAGCCGAGCGGCCTTCTTCGGTGTGAGCCCGACCTGCCGGGCGAACCTCGTGATGAGCCGCTTGTGACTCCAGCCGACCTCCTTCGCGACGTGCCCGATCGCCGTCGTGCCCTCGCTGTCGACGATCCGGCGCCAGGCCCACGCCACCTCGGCCGACGGTTCCGGGCCGCGCTCCGCGGCGTTCAGCAGGAACCGGTCCAGCACCGCGAATCGTCCGCGCCACGTCGATTCGTCCCGGATCGCCTCGACCAACCTCTGACCGGAGGTGCCGAACACGTCCTGGAGATCGACCACGGTCTCGCCGAGCTCGTCGATCGGCCGACCGAGCAGCCGGTAGGCACCCAGGGGCGCCATCCCCACCTCCACGTAGGAGCGGGCGCACTCCCCGTCCACAAGGGCGTACCGGTCGTGGGTGCCCTGGACGAAACCCGGCGGGCGGTACGGCGAGTCGTCGATCTTCACGACCAGCGAGACTCGGGCGGTCGCCGAGAGCAGCAGTCGATGCCGCGCGGTCTCGGGGGCGATGCCCGTGTACGGCTGCGCGAGAAGGCTGCGCACCAGGGCATGGGGGCGCCCGACGACCCGAGGCAGCGCCGCCCGCTCGCTCTCCACCAGCCGTCCGGTCGCCGCCGACCCGGCATGTGCGCCGGTACCGCTCCGACCGCCAGGTCCGGTCGCCATGTGCTCCTCACCTCGCCGTTCGAGTATGCGCCGACCGACGTGGCGGACGTCAGAGTGCGACGACGGCTTCGGCCGGGCCACCGGTCGTTGCGGGTACGTAACCTGGAGGAGTGACGGTTGCGCGGACGTTCCTCGAACTCGACGACTCCTATGCCCGCGAGGTGCCGGGCCTGTCGATGCCGTGGACGGCAGCGCCGGTTCCGGAGCCGACACTGCTCGTGCTCAACGAGGAGTTGGCCGCCGAACTGGGCGTCGACCCCGCCGCGCTGCGCGAGCCGGCGGGCGTCGCGCTGCTGGTGGGGCACGGGCTGCCGGACGGGGTCAGGCCCGTGGCGCAGGCGTATGCGGGTCACCAGTTCGGCGGTTACGTGCCGCGCCTGGGCGACGGCCGGGCGTTGCTGCTGGGCGAGGTGATCGACGTGGAGGGTCGCCGCCGCGACGTGCACCTGAAGGGCTCGGGTCGTACGCCGTTCGCCCGCGGGGGCGACGGCAAGGCCGCGGTGGGCCCGATGCTGCGGGAGTACCTGATCGGCGAGGCGATGCACGGCTTGGGGATCCCGACGACGCGGGCCTTGTCCGTGGTGGCGACGGGGGAGCGGGTGTTGCGGGAGACGGCACTGCCGGGCGCGGTCCTCTGCCGGATCGCCGCGAGCCACCTGCGGGTGGGGACGTTTCAGTACGCGGCCGCAACCGGCGACCGGGACCTGCTGCGTGCGCTCGCCGACCACGCCGTCGCGCGCCACTACCCGGACGCCGCCGACGCCGCGAACCGGTACCTGGAGCTGTACCGCCGTGTGGTCGAGGCGCAGGCCCGGCTGGTGGCGCGGTGGATGCTCGTCGGCTTCGTGCACGGCGTGATGAACACCGACAACACCACGATCTCCGGCGAGACCATCGACTACGGCCCGTGCGCGTTCATGGACGCCTTCGACCCGGCCACCGTGTTCAGCTCCATCGACCACGGCGGCCGCTACGCCTACGGCAACCAGCCGGGGATCGCGCAGTGGAACCTCGCACGCCTCGGCGAGACGCTGCTGCCCCTGATCGACGAGAACACCGACGGGGCCGTGGAGGCCGCGACGGCGGTGCTCGGCGAGTTCGCCGACGTCTACGCGCGGAGTTGGGACGAGGGCATGGCCGCGAAGCTCGGGCTGCCCGCACCTGCGCCGGAGCTGGTGACCGACCTGCTCGAGCTGCTGCGCGCGCAGCGCGTCGACTTCACGAACTTCTTCCGGTCGCTCTCGGCCGGCACCGCCCGGACCCTCTTCGGGGAGCCGGAGCCGTTCGACGCGTGGGCCGCACGCCGCGATGTGCTGCTGCCCGCGGACCGGGCCGGGGTGGCGGCGGCGATGGACCGGGTGAACCCGGCCTACATCCCGCGCAACCACCTCGTCGAGGAGGCACTGACCGCGGCGACGGCCGGCGACCTCGCGCCGTTCGAGCGATTGCTGGACGTGGTCCTGTCGCCGTTCACGGAGCGCCCCGGCCTGCAGGAGTACGCGCAGCCCGCCCCCTCGGGCGGTGCCCCGCACGTCACCTACTGCGGGACGTGATCAGGCCGACGGCAGTTCGACGGCGTACGACGTGATCGCGACCAGCTTCCCGTCGGCGAACTCGTAGATGTCGCACGACGACACCACGGACACCTGGCCGTCCGCGGCGACGTAGCGGGCCACGACGTCGACGGCGGCGCCGTCCGGGCCGGCGATCGAGACGAAGCGGGTGAACTCGACGTTCAGGTCGGCCATCTCGGCGGTGGCGGCCTCGCAGGCGTCGACGACGGCGTCTTTGCCCTGCATGGTCGCCTGGCCGACGGCGACCCAGCGCACGTCGTCGGCGAGGTGCGGGAAGGTCTCGGCGAACCGGTGCCGGGAGAAGGACTCGGCGATCGCTGCGGCGGTGTTGGTCATGCCATCAGATTGGCCCTACGGGTTCCGGGAACAGAACCCGCCTCAAGGGCGCGCCATTGCTGTTTCCCGGAGATCGAACAGCAACGGCGCGCCTGTGAGGCGCTGTCCGGGGTCACGGGTGGCCGACAGCGCGGGTCAGCTCGGTGATGATGCGGGTGGGGTCGCGTAGGCGGGACTCCATCGGGGAGCCCGCGTAGGGGTTGGTGTGGGCGAGGGTGGCGCACAGCCGGGTGGTGCCCGGCCCGCCGCGGTAGTGCGCGGTGAAGTGCAGCAGCAGGTCGGGTGGGAAGCGGTGGCGGTTCGCGAGGCGGTCCACCGCGACGACCGCCTCGACGAGGTCGTCCTGGCGGCCCAGGTCCTAGGCGGTGCGCAGCGGGCTGGTGCACCGGACGTCGTCGACCCAGGTGGTCTCCCGGCGGCGATCCGGTCGCGGTGCACGGTCAGTCCGGGATGGGTGCGCTGCCCGCCGCCGGCGACGGGATCTCGGCGGGGACGTCGCGGTGTGGGGCGCAGTCGGCGTCGAGCAGCGCTGCGGCCGAGTAGCCGGCCAGCACGCCCCGTCCTTCGACGAGCCGGTAGGCGCCGAGTGAGCGCAGGTGCAGGTCGGGTGGCTCGTCGCCGGCCGGGCAGTAGATGTCGGGGAACAGCCGCTGAAATCGTGGCCCGGGTAGCCGTGCCCAGGTCGTCAGTCCGGCGGCGACCGCGAGTGAACCGCGGAAGGCCACCGGCCAGCCGGCACGACGGTCGACACGCAAGGAGCATCGCGCAGCGACGTGCCCCGCCGGGGGCGTTTCGCGCAACCGGCGCGATCGAAGCGGGTCGGGTCAGACCGCCGCGACCTTCACCGCGCCGACGCTCGTCCGGATCTGGATCCGGTGTGCGCTGGACGGGTCGCGCTGCACGGAGACGTCGGACCGGCCCACCGTGGTCTGCACGTCGACCGCGTAGCTCGTGTCGCCCGGCACACGCACCTCGACGGCGCCCACCTCCGTCGACGCGCGCACGGTCGAGGGGGCCCGCGCGAACTCGAGCCGCGCCGCGCCGGCCTGCGTCTCGACGCTCACCTCGTCGGCGCCCAGGCCCCGGCCCTCGACGGCGCCGGCCCGGGTGCTGACCGTGACGTCGCCGGTCAGCCCCGTGAGCCGCACCGCACCCGCCTGCGACGTGATCTCGGTGCGCGCGGCGGCGGGCAGGTGCACCCGGAACTCGACGTCGCACCGCACGTCGTCGTTGCGGCACCCGGAGTCGGTGAGGTGCAGCGTGCTCCCGTCGACGCGGTGCGACGTGGCCGGTCTGTCGTCCGAGAAGTGGTAGGTCTCGTCGACGGTGAGCGGCCCGTCGCCGCCCTCGACGATCACCGTGGCGGCGCGGGCGTCGACGACGAGGGCGTCGATCGGCTCGGTGATCTCGTACGACTGCTGGTCGGTCGTGGTCGAGCCGCCGGTCCTGGTGTCTGCCTCGGCGCACCCCGCCGGCACGACTAGCGCCATGCCCAAAGCCGCCGCGGCGGCCACCGTCCGAGCGTCCATCGCGGTACCTCCTCGTCGGCCGGGCCGCGCACGCTACCGCCACCCCTCGTCACCCGAAGGAGTCGGTGGCGTCGGCGCACGGCCGGACGTGAGGTGCTCGGCCCGGTCCAGCACGCTCCGTCGCCACTCGTGCGGCATCACGACGAAGCGGCCCTGCTCGACGGCGGCGAGCGCCTCGTCGGCGACATCGGCCGGATCGACGCCGACGGGGGAGATCGCGGTGCGCACGAGGGCCGGGCACAGCACGGTCACCCCGATCTGGCTGCCGGCAAGGGCCAGCGCCGCCTGCTCGGCCACCGCCACCACGGCGTGCTTGGACGCCCCGTAGGCGCCTCCGCCGGCGAAGGTGGCCAGCCCGGCCAACGAGGCGGTGATCAGGACGTGGCCCGGGCGGTCGGACGCCAGGAGGCGGGGGACGAACACCCTCAGCCCGTTCACCACGCCGCCCACGTTGACCGCGAAGACGGTGTCCCAGTCGTGCGGATCGACCTCCCACGGCGCGCCGAGCGCGGAGCCGACTATTCCGGCGTTGAGGCACACCAGTCGTGCGTCCGGTGCCGCAGCGGCCAGTTCCTCCATCGCCTGCGGGTCGGCGACGTCCGTCGGCACGCCGGTCGCGTCCAGTTCCGTTGCCAGGTCGGCGAGCGCCGCGGCGTCCACGTCGGCGACCACCACCCGGGTGCCGGCAGCGGCGAGCCGGGTGGCCAGCGCCCGGCCGATGCCGCTCGCGGCTCCGGTGACGACCGCGGCGGGGAAACCGGTGCTGTTCGACGTCATGGGCTCAGGATGGACGATCGGTGCGCCGGGCGGACCGGAACGCGTCGGCGACGCTCGGCCTCATCGTTCGGCTGATCCGACGGGACCGTACGGCGCCGCTCGTGCACCAAGAGTCGCGCTGCGTCGTGTGGGCGGCGAGGATGCGACTGACAGGGTCGGGCAGGCTGGCAGGGGTGAGAGGGTGCGCGACGTGACGCGGGAGCCGGCCCGGCCTCCGTCCGGCTCGAACGCCAGTGGAATGGCGGAGCGCGTGCGCGCCCGCGACTGGTCGGGCACGCCCGTGGGTCCGGCCGCAGGCTGGCCGCAGAGCCTCCAGACCGCGCTGTCGATCTGCCTGTCGTCGCGGTTCCCGATGCACGTGTGGTGGGGCCCGGACCTGACCGTCTTCTACAACGACGCGTACGTCCCGGCGATGGGCGACAAGCACCCGGACGCCCTGGGGCGGCCCGCGTCGGAGGTCTGGGCCGAGGCCTGGTCCGAACTCGGCCCGATGGCTGGGTCGGTGCTGGCGGGCCGGGGCGCCACGTACTCCGACGACCAGTTGCTCTTCCTCCGTCGGCACGGCTACCTGGAGGAGACGTACTGGACCTTCTCCTACTCGCCGATCCAGGACGAGAGCGGCGGCGTCGGCGGGGTCTTCGTCGCGGTCACCGACACCACGCTGCGGGTCGTCGGCGAGCGGCGGCTCCGCGTGCTGCGCGACCTCGGAGAACTCTCGACGGTGTCAGCCGGCACGGCGGAGGAGGCGAGCCGGACGGTCGTCGACGTGCTGACGCGGCACCGGGAGGACGTGCCGTTCGCGGCGGCCTACCTGCGCTCGGCGGACGGGAGTCTGCAGCTGGTGGCCACGAGCGGGGTGCGGGCCGGGAGCACGGCCGCTCCGACCGTCGTCCGCGGGCCGGCCGACAGCGGGCCGGTGTGGTGGGTCGCCGACGCCGCCGCCACCGAGGTCGTCCGGAACCTGGCGGACGGCGCCGCAGGCGATGTCGACGCCTGGACCGCGGGCCCGGCCTTCCCTACCGATGCGGTGGTCCTGCCGCTCGTCATCGCGGGACGGTCGGAGCCTGCCGGGGTGCTCGTCGCCGGCGTGAACCCGTACCGCGCGCTCGACGCCGGCTACCGGTCGTTCTTCGACCTGGTGGCCGACCAGCTCGCGACCGCGGTCTCCGACGCGCTGACCTACGAGGCCGAGCGGCAGCGGGCCGAGGCGCTGGCGGAGCTGGACCGGGCCAAGACCGACTTCTTCTCCAACGTCAGCCACGAGTTCCGCACCCCGTTGACCCTGATCATGGGGCCGGTCGCCGAGCTGCGCGGCTCGCCGGTCATCGCGGCGGACGCGCGGTTGCGCGAGGAGCTCGACCTCATCCACCGCAACGCACTCCGGCTCGGCAAGCTGGTGAACTCCCTGCTGGAGTTCTCGCGGCTCCAAGCGGGCCGGGTGGACGCGCGTTTCGAGCCCGTCGACCTGGGCGCGTACACCGCGGAACTGGCGAGCGTCTTCCGCTCGGCGGTGGAGCGGGCGGGCCTCGACTACGAGGTGGACCTCCCCGGCCTGTCCGAGCCGGTGTACGTCGACCGCGACATGTGGGAGAAGGTCGTCCTCAACCTGCTGTCCAACGCCGTCAAGTTCACGTTCGAGGGCCGGATCTCCGTCGCCCTGCGCGGGCACGAGCGGACCGCGGTGTTGACGGTCGCCGACACCGGAACCGGGGTGCCCGCCGACGAGCTTCCCCGCCTCTTCGAGCGCTTCCACCGGGTGGAGCGGGCCCCGGCGCGTTCGGGCGAGGGCAGCGGGATCGGTCTGGCGATCGTCCGGGAGCTGGTCGGCCTGCACGGCGGCGCGATCGACGTCGAGAGCGCCCCCGGCCGGGGCACCACGTTCACGGTCACGCTCCCGCTGGGCCACGAGCACCTGCCGCCGGACCGGGTGGTGTCCGCGGCGGAGGCCGGCACCGTCGACGTGTCGGCGGCGGCCGAGCCGTTCGTCGCCGAGGCGCTGCGCTGGCTGCAGGGCGCCGACGCCGAGCAGAGCGGCGCCACGGTCGCGCCCGCCGCGACGCAGGGCCGGGTGCTGGTCGCCGACGACAACGCCGACATGCGCGAGTACCTGACCCGCCTGCTGCGCCCGCGCTACACCGTCCAGGTGGTGAGCGACGGTGCCGCGGCGCTGGCGGCGGTCCGTGCCGAACCGCCCGATCTCGTCGTGAGCGACGTGATGATGCCGGGTCTGGGCGGGATGGAGCTTCTCGCCGCACTGCGCGCCGATCCCCGGACCGCCCGCGTCCCGGTGCTGCTGCTGTCGGCCCGGGCAGGGCAGGAGGCCGCGGTCAAGGGCCTGGCCGCCGGAGCCGACGACTACCTCGTCAAGCCGTTCTCCGCGGAGGAACTGCTCGCCCGCGCCGGTGCGCACCTGCAGCTGGGCCGCGCGCGTCGGGAGGCCGAGGCGCGCTTCACCGCCATGGCCGACCTCGCCCCGGCGTTGATCTGGGTGGCCGATCCGAGCGGCGCGCGGGTGTTCGTCAACCGGGGCTGGCAGCAGTTCACCGACCGTTCCGCGGACGAACTGGGCGACGGCTGGCAGGCGGGGCTGCACCCGGAGGACCGGCAGCGCTACCTGGACACGGTTGCCGCGGCGGTGGCGGCGCACCAGGGCTGGGAGGTCGAGTTCCGGCTCCGTCGTGCGGACGGCGTGTACCGCTGGCTGCTCGAGCGGGTCGTCGCGATCGGGCCGACGGAGGGCTGGGTCGGCAGCTGCACCGACATCAACGCCCGCTACCGCGAGTCCGAGCGCCAGGCTCTGCTCGCGCGGTTCGGGGCCGGGTTGGAGACCGAGCCCGAGTCGGCGGGCCGCGTGGGCCGCCTGGCCCGGCTGGTGATCGACTCGAGACTCGCGGACCTGTGCTGTGTGCTGCAGCGCGACGCCGACGGTCGGCTGCACCGCGCCGGGATCGCGGCCCTCGACGCCGACGCGGAGATCGCCCTGGCCCGGATGGATCTGGAGGCGCAGACGGTCCGCGACGTCGTGACCAGCGGTCGTTCCCAACTGCTGCCGGACGTGCCGGCCGTCGCGTCCGCGGAGTGGTCCGCGGAGGTGGGGCCGGAGCAGGTCGCGCTGTACCACCGGGTCGCGGCGCGGTCCGCCCTGCTGGTCCCGCTGTCCGCACGCGGACGGGTGCTCGGTGTGCTCGCGCTGCTGCGCCGCGGCGACTCCCCGCGTTACGACGACGACGACCGTGTGCTGGTCGAGGAGGTCGCGGGGCGTGCCGCCCTGGCTCTGGACAACGCGCTGCTCCTGGCGGACGAGCGTGCGACCGCGGCGCGGCTCGGTGCGCTGCAGCGCATCACCGCCGAGCTCTCCGCCGCGGCGACGCCGTCCGACGTCGCGGACACGGCCGTCACGCATCTGGAGCACCTGCTCGGCGAGGGCTCCGTCGGGATCTACGAGTTGGACGCCGCCGGCCTGATCCCCCTGGCCCACACCGGGGTCGACGACGAGGTGCGCGCGCGCTTCCCGGCCATCCCCCTGCAGGCGGAACTCCCGGTCGCCATGGCGTTCCGGGAGCGGGACCCGCTGTGGATGGAAGACCTCGAGCTGTTCCGGCCGGCCCGATCCGAGATGGTCGAGACGTTGACCGGTCTCGGTTTCCGGTCCTTGTTCGCCGTCCCGCTGGCTGCCGGTGGCCGCAGGATCGGCGCGATCGCGGTCGGCTTCCGATCGGTCCGGCAGTTCGACGCGACGGAGCGGGCCACCGTGCAGGCCCTGTCCGAGCAGTGCGCCCAGGCACTGGACCGGGCCCGCCTCTACCGGGCCGAGCACCAGGTCGCCGAGACGCTGCAGCGCAGCCTGCTGCCGCAGCGGCTGCCGCAGCTCCCACGTCTCGCCCTGGACGCCCGGTATCTGCCCGGAGCCGAGGGCGTCCAGGCGGGCGGCGACTGGTACGACGTGATCGAGCTCGGAGACGACCGGGTCGCGATCGCGGTCGGTGACGTCGTCGGACAGGGTGCCGCCGCAGCGGCCGTCATGGGACAGCTGCGCAGTGCGCTCGCGGCGGCCCTGCTCCAGGGGCACGGTCCCGCGGCGGCGCTGGAGCTGCTCGACCGGTTCGCCGCACACGTCCCCGGAGCGCGTGCGTCGACAGCGGCGTGCGTCACGCTCGACTGGGAGGAGGGCCGCGTCTCCTGGGCGCGTGCCGGGCACCCACCGCCCCTGCTCGCCGACGACAGCGGGATCCGCCAGCTCGACGGCGACGGCCACGGGCCGGTCCTGGGGTTGACGGGACGGCCGCCTTACGGTGAGGGCGTCGCGGACCTCGCGCCGGGCGCGACGCTCGTCCTCTACACCGACGGGCTGATCGAGCGCCGCGGTGAGGTCATCGACGACGGCCTGGCCCGCCTCGCCGACACGGTGCGGCACCACGCCGACAGCTCTCCGTCCACGCTGGTCCCCGCGCTGCTCGACGAGCTCGCGCAGCAGGACGGCCGGGCCGACGACATCGCCGTCATCGCCGCTCGCCTGATGCCGGCACCGCTGCGGCAGCGGATGCCGGCCGAACCGGCCCGGCTCACCGTGATGCGCCGGGCGGTCCGGCGCTGGGCGACCACCGCCGGATTGGGCGACGACCTCTCCGACGATCTGCTCCTCGCGATCGGCGAGGCCGCGGCGAACGCCGTCGAGCACGCCTACCGCGACGGTGCGTCCGGCGACTGGTGCTACGAGGTGGCGCGCCGCGGCGACGGGTCGATCGAGGTGGTCGTGCAGGACTGGGGGTCGTGGCGGCCCCCGCCCGCCGACCCGGGGTACCGGGGGCGGGGTGTCGAGTTCGTGCGGCACCTCTCCGACGAGGTGACCTTCGACCGCGGCGACACGGGCACCACCGTGCGCTTCGTCCTCGGGTCACCGACGAACGGCCAGGTGCGGGATCGCATGCCGGTCGCCGTGGCCGAGCCGGCGCGCGACGGGCCCGGCGGCCCCGTCGTCGCGGTGCCGGGCGAGCTGGACCTGGCGAGGGTCGAGGCCGTCCGGGCGGAGCTGTTCGCGCAGCTCGTCGAACTCGGCGACGGTGCGTGGCTGACGGTCGATCTGCGGCCCACCACCTACCTGCCGAGCGCCGGGATCGGCCTGCTCCTCGAGGTGATCGAGCACGCCCGGGCCCGCGGCGTCGACCTCCGCGTGCTCACCGAGCCCGGCGGTATGCCCGCGCGGGCCTTCGCGCTCGCCGGGCTGCCGACGTTCGACGACCGCCGGTCGCCCTCTCAGTAGCCGTGGTCGAGGCCGCCCTCGTCCGGCCGGATCCGCTCGCGGAACACGTAGTAGTTCCACACCTGGTAGCCGATGATCAGCGGCAGGAAGATCCCGCCCACCCACGTCATGAGCTCGAGCGTGTACTGCTGGCTCGCCGATCCGGCCAGCGTGAGGCTGAAGCCGGGGTCGAGGGTCGAGGGCAGCACCACCTTGCGCGTGAACAGCGCGATGAAGATCGTGACGGTCGAGAAGACGATCGTCAGGCCGCTCATCACGAACGCGATCGTGTGACGGCGCAGGACCAGGGCCAGCCAGATGCTCGCGAGCGTCGCCCCGGCCGCCACCGGGAACACCCAGGGCAGCACCCCGAAGTTCTCGAACAGGCCCTCCACGACGTAGCCCGCCACGACGAACGCGAGGATCGCGACGGTGGCGAGCGCGCCCCAGATCAGCGCGGCACGTCGCGCCCGGGCGTGCAGCGCGGTGTCCTCGTGCAGTCGCAGCAGCAGGAAATTCGCGCCGTGCAGCATGAACAGCAGCAGCGTGCCGAGACCACCGAGCACGGAGAACGGCGTGAACAGCTCGCCGATCCCGCCGAGCACACGCCGGTCGCCGTTGATCGGCAGGCCCTCGATGAGCTTGGCCATCACCACGCCCCACAGGAACGAGGGGATGACGCTGCCGAGGAACGACATCCAGTCCCAGAAGTCGCGCCACCGCTGCTGGTCGACCTGGTTGCGGTACTCGAACGACACCCCGCGCAGCAGCAGCGCCAGCAGGATCACGACGAAGACCGGGTACATGCCGCTGAACAGCGCGCCGTACCAGACGGGGAACGTCGAGAACATGACGCCGGCCGCCGCGATCACCCACACCTCGTTGCCGTCCCAGAACGGGCCGATGGTGCCGGTCAGCGCGCGCTCCTCGGCCTCGGTGCGGGCGAGCAGCGGCCGCAGGATGTCGACGCCGAAGTCGAAGCCCTCGAGGAAGAAGTAGAGGGTGAACGTCAGGGCGATCAGCCAGAACCAGAGCGTGACGAGGCCCATCGTCAGGTCCTCTGGCCGGGGTCGTGGACGGGGTCCCGGAACCCCTCGTCGGCGGCGTAGTCCGGCGCGGGCGCCGCGGCGATCTGGGCGCTCGGCGTGTGGTGGATGCCGGCCCGAGCGGTGACCGAGAGCAGGTAGATGTCGAGGCCGATCAGGCCGAGGTAGACGACCCACAGCCCGATGAGCCCCGCCAGGACCTCACCCACGGAGTTGGCGCTGACCCCCTGCTCGACGGTGAGCAGCCCGTACACCATGAACGGCTGGCGGCCCATCTCCGTGACGATCCAGCCGAAGAAGTTGGCCAGCCACGGCAGCGGCACGATCCACACCAGGGCGCGCAGGTACCACCGCGTCTCGTCGAGCCCGTCGCGCCGGCGCCACCAGAGGAACAGTCCGAGGAAGGCGGTGAGCAGCAGGAGCATCCCGATTCCCACCATCAGCCGGAACGACCAGTACACCGGCAGTACGGGAGGGATGTAGTTCCCCGGACCGTAGGTCTGCTGGAACTCCTCGTTCAGCGAGTTGAGGCCCCGGTAGCTGCCCTCGATGTTGTTGTACGCCAGCACCGAGCCCAGATAGGGGATCTCCAGGCTGGCGTCGTTGCGCCGTTCCTGCTCGTTGACGAGTGCGATGGCCGACCACGGCGCGGGCGACTCGGAGTCCTCCCACTGCGCCTCCATGGCGGCGAACTTCATCGGTTGGTCGTAGACGTCCGCCTGGGCCGCGAGGTGCCCGCTGGACGCCGACAGCACGGTCCCGATCGCGGCGAACACCAGCCCGATCCGCAGGGAGCGGGAGAACACGTCGACATTCTGCCGACGGAGCAGGTGGTAGGCGCTGATCGCCAGCACGAAGAAGCCCGCGATCGTCCACGCGCTGCCGTTCACGTGGAAGGTGAACAACCACGCCTTGTAGTTGAAGACCACCGCGGAGAAGCTGGTGAGCAGCGCCTGCCCGTTCTCGATGCGGTATCCGACGGGATGGTGCATCCACGCGTTGGCCAGGATGATCCAGAACGCGCTGATCTGCGTGCCGATCGCGACGAGCCAGATGCTGGCCAATCGGACCCAGGCCGGGAGCCGGTCCTTCCCGAACCACCACAACCCGATGAAGGTGCTCTCGAGGAAGAACGCCATGAGCACTTCGAGCGCGAGCGGGACCCCGAAGATGTTGCCGACGAAGCGGGAGTACTCGCTCCAGTTCATGCCGAACTGGAACTCCTGCACGATCCCCGTCACCACGCCGACGGCGAAGTTGATGAGGAAGAGATGACCGAAGAAGTTGGTCATCTTGTCGTAGCGCCCGCCGCGGTCCTTTTTGACGAAGGCGATGGTCTCCATCACGGCGATCAGGAACGCCAGCCCGACGGTGAGGGAGACGAAGAAGAAATGGAAGATGCTGGTGGAGGCGAACTGGAACCGGGAAAGGTCGATCACGTTCATGCGACGTCCCGAACTTTGCCCGGCCGGCGCCCCACCCGGCTGCGCTGCGAGTGCACGCCACCATGAGAACCCAGGCGGCGGCGGCCCGCGCGTCGAACGTCCGCCACCGCCCGGTGCGGGTGGTCACACCCCGGCGCGCCGCCGTGCGAGGGTGCCCGCGATCGCGTCGCCGGCGACGAACAGGAGCAGGCTGACCCCGAAGACGGGAAGCAGCCAGCCGACGACGACCGCGCCGAGCACGATCGCGAAGGACGCGGGCTGCGACAGCGCGCGCATCGTCCCGCGCCGCACCGGCGGGGTGGGCCGGCGGGCGCCCCGGGTGGGGCGGCGCTGCCACCACATGCGGTAGCCCCAGAACAGCACGCAGAGCAGGCCGAGGGCCATCGCGGCGAGCGCGAGCTGGCTGACCAACCCGAACAGGCTCCCCATGTGCGCGAGGATGCCGATGCGGGTCAGTTTCGCCATCACCGGGAAGTCGCTCCAGATGATGCTCTCGGTGACGGCGCCGGTGTAGGGGTCGAGCGCGACCTCGTCGCGCTGCACCGGCCAGTCGCGGGCGATCTCCGCGACCGTGAACGGCGACCCCGGCGCGGCCGGGATCCCGACCTTGAGCGGCCCCTGCAGACCGGTGGCCACCCCCCGCTCCACCGCCTCCTGCACCGGAATGAAGCCCCCGGCGCCCACCGGCACGGACTCGGCGGCGAGCGCCGGCGTCGATCCCTTCACGGCGTCGACGATCGCGCCGAAGCGCTCGCCGGCGTAGGTGGACCAGGTCAGTCCGGTGGCACTGATGAACAGCAGCGCGACGGCGAGCCAGACGCCGGTGGCCCCGTGCCAGCCCATGATCCGCATCCGGCCGGGGCGGATCCCGCGCGGCGGCACGACGGTGTCACGGACCGAGCGGCGCCCGCGCCGCTTGCCGATCCACAGGGCGAGGCCGCCGAGGACGAGCGCCCACAGCCAGCTCGCGGCCAGCTCGGAGTAGATCCGGCCGGGTTCGCCGAGCAGCAGGTTGCGGTGCAGGGAGTCGAGGGTGGTCTGCAGCGGCGGCGTGTCCCACCAGGTGTCGAGCGAGCCGCGGACCTGCGCGGTGTACGGGTCGACGTACACGGTGCGTTGGAGATCGTCGCCGAGGCCGTCGACGTCCAGCACGACGCCGGTGGTCCGGTCGGGGTCGCCGGGGAGGACCAGCGAGTCGAGAGTGCCCTCGGGGTGTGTCGCGAGCGCGGCGGCGACCTGCTCGTCCAGTGGCCGGGCAGGGCCGGCGTGCGGTCCGACGAGCAGTTCGTCGGCGTAGACGGCGTCGGACAACTGCGGGCTGAACACGTAGATCAGCCCGGTGAGGCAGGCGATCGCGAGGAACGGGGCGACGAGCACCCCGGCGTAGAAGTGGAGACGGAGCACGAGCGGGCGCAGCGCCGCCCAACCGGTGGGGGCGGTCGAGTGGGTGCGCGTCTCGGGTGCGGCTGTCTCGGGTGCGGCTGTCTCGGGTCCGGTGGTCTCGGGTGTTGCGGACATGGCGGCTCCTCGCCGGACGTCTGAGGTGGCCGCGGGCACGACGGCCCGCGGGGGCGCGGCCGCGCCGCGATCCGGCCCCGGCAGGAGCGGAGTCGGCGCGGCGGCGGACGGCACGACCGTCGGGGCCGTGCCGGTGATGTGACCTCAGACGTGGACGGGCGGGCCGCGCCGGACGACGGCGTGGCGCAGCAGGGGAGGGCGGGGGACCGGGAGGGTCGGCGGCGTCGGCCGAACCTCGTGCGGACGCGGCGGCTCGCCGAGGCTCAGCAGGTCGAGTACGCGTCTCCACAACAGCGCGAGGATGTGCGCGGCGCGCCGGGCGAGCGCCCACACCCGTTGCTCACCCCGGCGCAGGCACACGGCCACCAGCACGGCGGCGAGCACGTGGCCGTACACGAACGCGTCGACCGGTGGCCCCGGCGCCGCGACGTCCGTCGCCGATGCGAGCAGGGTGTGCACCACCTGTTGACCGGCGAGCTGGGCACCGGCGATCGGCAGCCAGCCGCGTTCCCGGTGGGTCAGCGGCCACGACAGCCCGAGCAGCACCGGGAAGGCGGCGGCGACGGCGACCGGCTCGACGCTGCCGCCACCGAGCAGGTGCGCGACCACACCCACGACCACCGCGGCGCACGTGAGCATGAGCGCGCGCTGCAGCCGCTGCGGAGGGTCCGGGTCGCGTGCGTCCACGAAGCCGCCGTCAGGCCGTCCGGCTCGTGGGCATCCGTGACCTCCGTCGTCGTGTCCCCGTTGTGGGTGAACGATCGTGGTTCACGGCATCCTGCACGAGCCGGGATCGCGGGGGTCACCGGCCCCCAGTTCGAGGCGTCAGTAGCGGGGGCGGCGCGGTCCCCGCCCGAGGAACGCGTCCTTCAGCCTCTCCCCGGCCTGCCGGAAATGGCTGCCCCGCTCCTCGGACCGGCCCTCAGCCTGCAGGCGCCGGTCACCGATCACCTCGCCCGTGTTCCGCTTCACGCGCCCACGCATCTCCCGGGCCTTGTTGTTCACCTTGTCCGCGAAACTCATCGTCGACCTCCTCAGTCCCAACCGAGGAGTACCCGCGAGCGGCGGTGTTCTCACCGGTCGTCACCGCTCCACGCTGCGGGGACCAGCCGTAGCAGCGCTCCGTCGCCGACCGGGACGGGGTTGTCGTCCGGCACCGCCGTCGCGGTGAGCTCGGCGGCCTTCTCGATCCCGTCCTCCGGCATCCCGAGCGCGCGCAGCCCGCGCGGGATGCCGTGTTCGTCGGCCAGGGCCCGCAGCCCGGACACCGCATCGTCCGTGCCCAGTGCGCGGGCCACCCGCGCGACCGCGTCGGGTGCTCCGGGCGCGTTGAACGCCAGTACGTGCGGCAGCACGACGGCGTGGGTGCGGGCGTGGGGCAGGCCGAACGTCCCGCCGAGGACGTGGCAGAGCTTGTGGTGCAGTCCCGACCCGGCCACGGCGAACGCCGAGGCGCCCAGCCAGGCTCCGC
The DNA here is from genome assembly GCF_031845345.1 of Pseudonocardia charpentierae. Classification (NCBI taxonomy): domain Bacteria; kingdom Bacillati; phylum Actinomycetota; class Actinomycetes; order Pseudonocardiales; family Pseudonocardiaceae; genus Pseudonocardia; species Pseudonocardia charpentierae. The sequence continues at coordinate 25,267 of NZ_JAVREJ010000035.1, forward strand.
ACAGCAGCTCGGCGGGGTCGCCCGTGCGCAGCCCGGCGGCCAGCCGCGCGATCGCCTCGCCGGCGACGGCCGTGCTCACCGGGTTGCGCCGGGGCGCCCACATCGCCTCCACGGCGTGGGCCATGGCGTTGAAGCCGCTGGCGGCGGCGAGATCGGCGGGCAGGGTGGCGGTCAGCTCCGGGTCGTAGACGACCACGCGGGGGAGCACCGCAGGGTCCGTGCCCGTCGTCTTCCGGCCGTTCTCGGTCAGTCCCCACACGGCCGTGACCTCGGAGCCGGAGTAGGTCGTCGGCACGGCGACGACGGGCAGCCGCGCGGTCAGCGCGACGGCCTTCGCAGCCCCGACGGTCGACCCGCCGCCGATCGCGAGCAGCGCGTCGGCGTCGGCCTCCTTCGCCGCGGCGCGGGCGGCCTCGGCCGTGGGCAGCGGGACATGTTCGCGCACGGCGGTGAACGACCCGGCGACCCTGCCGCCGAGCGGTGCGGTGATCGCGGCGACCCGCTGCTCGTCGCGGGTGGAGGCGATCACGAGCACGCGCGTCACGCCCAGCCGCCCGACCTCGTCGGCCAGCGTCGTCCGCGCCGCACCGGCGCCGAACACGATCCGCGCGGCCGGCTGGTCGAAGGTGAATCCCTGCATCGGGCCACCGTCGCGTGCGCACCGTGGATCTGTCCACAGGGTGTCGCGCGGCATTGCCGACACTCGCGCGGCTCCGGCACGATGCACGTGATCGAAGGGGGCTCGCGGTGGACGTGCACTCCGCGGTCGGCACATTGCTCGTGATCGCCGTCATCGCCGTGGTGGCGCCGATCGCCATCGCGCTGTTACCAGGCCCGCGCATTCCGCAGGTCGTCGTGCTCATCCTCGGGGGCATGCTGATCGGGCCTCAGGGCCTGCGGATCGGCTCGCCGACGAGCGTGCAGATCCTGGCCGACGTCGGGCTCGGCTTCCTGTTCCTCCTGGCCGGCTACGAGGTCGACCAGCGGCTCCTCCGCGCGGACCCCGGACGGCGCGCGGCGGTGTCCTGGCTGATGAGCGTCGCCCTGGCCGGCGGGGTCGTCGGGCTGCTGTACGCCGCAGGGCTCGTCCGGGCGTTCGTCCCCGTCGCCATCGCGCTGACGACGACGGCGCTGGGCACCCTCCTGCCGATCCTGCGCGAGCAGCACCTCCTGGGCGGCCGCCTCGGCAAGCACCTCCTCGCCAGCGGCGCGGTCGGCGAACTCCTGCCGATCATCGCGGTGGCCGTGTTCCTCGGTGCGACGAACCGCTGGGTCGCGCTGATCTCGCTGCTGGCCGTCGCCGCGGTGGCGTTCGGTCTGACGCTGCTGTCGAGGTCGTTCCGCATGGGGCGCCTGCGGGAGATCATCGAGGAGGGCGAGCACGAGACCACCCAGACCACCGTCCGCGGCACCGTCCTGCTGCTGGTGCTGCTGCTGGCCGTCGCCGAGCAGTTCCACCTCGACGCGGTGCTCGGGGCGTTCCTGGCCGGCATGGTCCTGCGCCGGTGGGCGGGCAGCGGCCTGCCTGCGCTGGAGGGGAAGCTGGACGCGCTCGGCTACGGGTTCTTCATCCCGATCTTCTTCGTGTACTCCGGGATGACGATGGACCTGAAGGCGATGGTGTCCGCCCCGCTGCGGGTGCTGATGTTCGCCGCGCTGATGCTGCTGGTCCACCTCGTGCCCGCGCAGATCCTCTACCGGCGGTCGCTCGACGCGCGCGAACGCTGGCAGCTGACGCTCATCGCCTCGACGGCGCTCCCGCTGCTCGTCGCGATCTCCGAGATCGGCCTGCGCAACGGAACGATGCTCCCGGAGAACGGCGCCGCGCTCGTGGGCGCCGGCGTGCTGACGGTGCTCGTGTTCCCCGCCGTCGCGGTCGTCCTGCAGCGGCCGCCTATCGTGTCCGATGCACCGACTCCGACGGCGTGAAAGGGCACCACAGCGATGTCGACCGAGACGATCGAGTTCCAGGCAGAGGCCCGCCAGCTGCTGCAGTTGATGATCCACTCGATCTACTCGACCAAAGACGTCTTCCTCCGCGAGCTGATCTCGAACTCGTCCGACGCGCTCGACAAGCTCCGGCTGGCTGCATACCGCGACAAGGACCTCGAGGTCGACACGTCCGACCTCCACATCGCGCTGGAGATCGACTCCGATGCGCGCACCGTGACCGTCCGCGACAACGGCATCGGGATGAGCCGCGACGAGGTCGTCGACCTCATCGGCACCATCGCGAAGTCGGGTACCGCCGAGATGCTGGCGCAGCTGCGTCAGGCCCGGGAGACGGGCGGGTCGTCGGAGGAGGCGACGGCGGAGCTGATCGGCCAGTTCGGCGTCGGCTTCTACTCGAGCTTCATGGTCGCCGACCGGGTCGAGCTGGTCACCCGCAAGGCCGGCAGCCACACGGGCGTGCGCTGGGAGTCGACCGGCGACGCCACCTACACCGTCGCCGAGGCCCCGGACGCCCCGCAGGGCACCGCCGTCACCCTGCACCTCAAGCCCGAGGACGCCGACGACGCGCTGCACGACTTCGCGAACGAGGCCACGGTCCGCGCGACGGTGAAGCGCTACTCCGACTTCATCACGTGGCCGATCCGGATGGCGCCGGCGTCGGGGGAGGGCGAGCCCGAGACCGTCAACTCGCGCAAGGCGCTGTGGGCGCGGGCGCAGAAGGACGTCTCGGACGAGGAGTACGCCGAGTTCTACCGCCACGTCAGCCACGACTGGCGTGAGCCGCTGGAGACGATCCGGCTGGCGGCCGAGGGCACGTTCGAGTACCAGGCCCTGCTGTTCCTGCCGAGCCACGCGCCGATGGACCTGTTCTGGCGCGACGCCAAGCGCGGCGTGCAGCTCTACGTCAAGCGCGTGTTCATCATGGACGACTGCGAGGCGCTCGTCCCCGAGTACCTGCGGTTCGTCAAGGGCGTCGTCGACGCGAGCGACCTGTCGCTCAACATCTCCCGCGAGATCCTCCAGCAGGACCGGCAGATCCAGCTGATCCGCAAGCGCCTGGTCCGCAAGGTGCTGTCGACGGTGAAGACGATGCAGGAGAAGGAGCCGGAGAAGTACGCGACGTTCTGGTCGGAGCTGGGCCGGGCCGTCAAGGAGGGCCTGCTCTCCGACCACGAGAACCAGAAGGCGATCCTCGACATCTGCTCGTTCTCGTCGACGCACGACCCCGAGAAGTCGACCACGCTGCGCGACTACCTCGCCCGCATGCCCGAGGGGCAGGACTCGATCTACTACGCGACGGGCGACTCGCGGGCGGCGCTGGAGCGGTCGCCGCACATGGAGGCGTTCCGGGCCAAGGGGTACGAGGTGCTGCTGCTGACCGACCCGGTGGACGAGGTATGGGTGGGTGCGGTGCCCTCGTTCGAGGAGAAGCCGCTGGCCTCGATCGCCGCGGGGGAGGTCGACCTCGGTGGCGACGAGGTGGACGACGACACCAAGAAGGGCTTCGACACCCTGCTGACCTGGATGGCGTCCGCGCTGGCGGACGACGTCAAGGAGGTCCGGTTGTCGCACCGGCTGACCGAGTCGGCGGCCGTTCTCGTCGGCGACCCGGGCGACCTCACCCCGACCCTCGAGAAGATGTACCGGGCCATGGGCCAGGAGCCGCCGACGGTGAAGCGGATCCTGGAGCTCAACCCCCGCCACGCGCTGGTGACCTCGCTGCGCGATGCGCACGACAAGCGGCCGGACGACCCCGGGCTGGGCGACACGGCCCGGCTGCTGCACGGCATGGCGCTGTTGGCGGAGGGCGGCGAGCTGGCGGACCCGGCGGCGTTCGTGGCGCTGTTGTCGCGGCAGCTGGAGAAGTCGCTGGGGTAGTTCTTCCGCGAGCGGGTCGTCGGTCGGGTTGAGACCCGACTGACGACCCGCTCGTCGATGCGGCTGCTAGCCGGTGGGCAGGCCGGCCACCGGGAGCGTCATGCCGGGCGGGCGCCCGCGTGTGATGCACACGACGGCGCGTGCCGGCGGGGCGACCCAGCCGGAGAGCAGTCGGGCGACGGGATCTCCGGGAGTGAGGCCCTTGCGGACGGCGTCCAGGAGACGGTCGGAGTCGGATTGCGGCGGAAGCACGGGCTCGGGCCGCCGGGGGGCGTCGAGTGCCCCGCCGGCGGCGCTGCCGGGCTGGGAAACGGCCATGTCCGGATCATCGGCGCGTGGCCGGACGACCTGATGACTCGTCCGGGTGATCTCGGGAGGCGGCGGTGATCGCCGAGCCGTCGACGGAGGGCGACACCGTTGTCGCACCTGTCGACGAGCCGCCGATCACCGCCTCGCCGATCGGCGTCAGAAGACGCGGATCGGCACCTCGGCCGGGGCCGCCAGCAGTTCCTCGATCTCGTCGTCCAGCTTCACCAGCGTGATCGAGGCGCCCGCCATGTCCAGCGAGGTGCAGTACTCGTTGACGTAGCTGCGCCCAACCGTGATCCCGCGGTCGGCGAGCTGCTTGTGGGCCCGCCGGTACAGGATGTAGAGCTCGCTGATCGGCGTGCCGCCCAGGCCGTTGACCATGAGCGCGACGCGGTCGCCGGAGGCGTAGGGCAGGTCGTCGACGACGGCGTCGAGCAGCTCGTCCGCGATCTCGTCCGCACCGGCCAGCTTGCGGCGCTCACGGCCCGGCTCGCCGTGGATGCCGACCCCGACCTCCATCTCGTCCGCGCCGAGGTCGAACAGGGGCGAGCCCTTGGCGGGTGGGGTGCAGGCGGTCAGCGCGACGCCCATGGTGCGGGTGACGTCGTTGACCTTCTTGCCGATCCGCACGACCTCCTCGAGGTCGTCGCCGCGCTCCGACGCCGCGCCGACGGCCTTGATGACGAAGAAGTTCCCGGCCACTCCGCGACGGCCGATCGTGTAGGTCGAGTCCTTGACCGCGACGTCGTCGTTGATCATCAGGATCTCGGTGCGGACGCCTTCGGACTCGGCCATCTCCTTGCCCATGTCGAAGGCCATGCGGTCGCCGGTGTAGTTGTTCACCAGCAGCAGCACGCCCTTCGGCGTCGCCAGCTTCTTGGCCGTCTCGTAGACGTAGTCCATCGGCGGCGCGGCGAACACGTCGCCGGGACACGCGGCGTCGAGCATGCCCTTGCCGACGATCATGACGTGCGCGGGCTCGTGGCCGGACCCGGAACCCTGGACGATCGACACCTTGTCGTCGCGGGGCGCGTCCTTGCGCATGATCAGGTTGTACTCGGGGACGTAGGCCAGGGTGTCGGGATTGGCCAGCGCGATGCCCTCGAGCATCTCGGGAACGAACTGCTTGGGGTCGTTGACGAACTTCTTCACGAACCGTCCTCCTGGTTCCAGGCCTCGCTGACCTTTTCGGTGATGACGGCGACCCCCATCGCGCCGGCATCGACGGAGCCGATGCTGCGCTCGCCGGTGTACGACGCCCGGCCGCGCTTGGCGATCAGCGCGCTCGTCGCCTCGGCGGCCTCGCGGGTCGCCGACGCTGCGGCCGCCAGGGCCTTGCCCGCGTCACTGCCACCGTTGAGCTCCTGCTCCAGCCGGTCGGTGAGCGGCACCAGCGCGTCGAGCAGGGTCTTGTCGCCCACGTCCGACTGGCCGCGGGTCTTGATCCCCTCGATCGCCGCGCGCAGCATCGCGACGACCTTCGGGCCGTCGATCTCGCCCGCGCCCGCGGTCATGCCCGCGCGCAGGAAGGCGGTGCCCCAGATCGGCCCCGACGTGCCGCCAATCCGGGACGAGATGATCATGCCGGTCTTCTTGAGGAAGGTGCCGGCGTCGGTGCGGTCGATGTCGTCCCAGCCCTCGAGCACCTTCTCGAAGCCTCGGGCCAGGGAATAGCCGAAGTCGCCGTCGCCGACGACCGAGTCCAGCTCCCCGAAGTACGTCTCGTTGTCGACCGCGGTCTGCGCGATCGTGCGCACGACCAACTCGGTCCGCGCCAGTGAGCCGGTCATGCAGGAACTCCTTCTCGTGGCGAGGGTCTGCGCCCAGGAACCGTCACCAGGCCCGGCCCGATCCGCCGAACAGCGCGATGTGCTCACGCGCGGTCGCGACGACGGCGGCACGCTGGTGGGCGAAGAGGGTGGGCGGGTCCCACTTGTTCTTCTCCTCGGCGGTCTTGAGGTGCTCCAGGGCCGACCTCATGTACGACTCCTTGATCGCCGTGGAGATGTTGACCTTGGCGCAGCCGCGGGAGATGAGATCGCGGAACTGGTCGGGCGACAGACCCGTGCCGCCGTGCAGGGCCATCGGGATGTTGGTGGCCTCCACCAGGTCCGTGACGCGCTGGTGGTTGAGCTTCGGCGTCGACTTGTACTGCCCGTGCGCATTGCCGATCGCCGGCGCGAAGACGTCGACGCCGGTCTTCGTGATGAAGTCGACGGCCACCTCGAGGCTCTGCAGCGTCGACGCGTCGTCCGAGCCGATGTCGTCCTCGACGCCCTCGATGCCCTCGATCTCGCCCTCGACGTGCGCGCCGTGTCCGTGCGCCTCGGCGACGACCGCCGTGGTCTGCTCGAGGTTGTCCGCGACGTCGAGCTCGTGGGCGTCGAACAGCACGGAGTTCCATCCCGAGTCGAGGCACTCGGTGATCACGTCCCGGTACGGGCAGTGGTCGAGGTGCAGCGCGACGGGCACGGTGGTCTCGCTCGCCATCGCGCGGAACACGGCGATCAGCCGGTCGCGGCCGTACGCGCGGACCGTCTTGACCGACGTCTGCAGGATGACCGGAGCGCGCTCCTCCTCGGCCGCGTCGAGGACGGCGTCGATGGTCAGGTCGTCCAGGATGTTGAAGGCCGCGACGCCGTACCGATCGGCGAAGGCGCGGTCCAAGATCTCCTTCGTGGACACGACGGGCACAGGGTGCTCCTCATCGTCGAGGTTCGTGTTCTCTCCCGACGGCACGGTGGCCGCGGCCTGCGCCAGTAAACCCACCAGGTTGCATATACTTGTATGGGGAACTTCCCCCATCTACCGGAGGGCGGAAGCGCCTCCGGCCGACGTGTCGGCGAGCCAGCCCTGGTCCAGGGCGTGCACGACGGCGGCCGTGCGACTGCTGGTGCCGGTCTTGCGCAGCACCGCGCCGACGTGCTTCTCCACGGTCTTCGGGGAGATGCCCAGCCGCGTCGCGATCTCCCGGTCCGACAGGCCGTCGGCCAGCAGGTGCAGCGCCTCGGACTCCCGCCGGGTCAGCGGCACCGGAGACGCCGGAGGCCGGTGGGGAAAGTCAGCGCGCAGGAGGGTGCCCCACCCCGCCACGTGCTCGACGCCGACCTCGCCGCCCACCTCGCCGCCCACCTCGCCGCCGGTCACCGCGAGCAGTTCGTTCCACGTGCGGGTGCCCAGGCCCAGCGGGTCGGCGTCAGGTGCGACCGCATCGGTTCTCTCGTCCTGGACCAGGAGCCGCACCCCTTGCGGCCGGTGGACCACGGCGACGTGCAACCGCGACGGGCCCGATCGGAGGGCGGCGGCCCGGCGCACCAGGGCGACGAGGTCCGCGGCGGCCGCCCCGACGTCGTCCGGGACGGGCCGCACGGGCCCGACCTCGGTGACGACGGTCCGCACCCCGGTGGCGCCGGCAACCACCCTGTCGTGCTGACGCAGCAGACCGGCCAGCGACGGGACCGCCGCACCCGCTTTCACGACGGCCGCCGCGACGCTCTGCGTGAGCAGTTCGAAGGCGTCGACCTCGGCGGTGGTGAACCGGCGTCGGCGCCCGGCGAAGGCGACGTTGACGCCGATCACCTCTCCGCGCCACCACAGAGGCACGGCGGCCGCGGCGCCGCGGCCGACGGGGTGGCCGGGCGGCAGATGACCGCCCCGCACGTCGCTGTAGTCGTCGATGATCACGGGCATGCGGCGGGCGACGGCCGTCCCCGTCGCCCCCTCGTCGAGCGGGAAGCTCTGGCCGAGCCGGCACGCGACGCCGTTCTCCGCGATCTTGTCGTAGCGGCCGCGGGCGGTGTCGACGAGCGAGATGCTGCCGGCGACGGTGTCCAGCAATCCCCGGCTGTGGATCAGCAGGCGGTCGAGGAGCGGGCCGACCTGCAGGTCGGCGTACATCTCGGCGACGGCGAGGCCCAGGGGAAGACTCTCCACGGGCCGACCGTCGTCGTCCACGCGCATCGGACGACCATAAGATCCGGTCCGACGTGCCGCAATGCCGTCGGTCCCGACGTCAGTGGTGTGCGGCGCGGTGCGCGGCGAGGACGTCCAGCCCGAAGTCGGCCGTCGGATCGCGCCACACCGAGTGCGCGTGGTTGGCCCCGCGCTGCGTGTTGTCCCACTCGATCAACAGCCGCGGGCCCTGCAACCGGTAGTAGTGCGGGGCGCCCGGCTCGGTGGTGCCCGCCCAGGCGACGTGGACGGCGTCGAGCGTCTCGTCGTCGCAGTACCGGCCGATGGGGGAGACTTCGGTGGGGACGCGGTCGAGGTAGGTCGACAGCAACGCGCGCAGCATCTCGCGCTGGCCGGAGTCCAGCTCGGCGGCCGCGATGCCCTTGGGCACGGCCGTGTACTCGAGTCGGGCGTGGTCCGTGTCGGCATAGCCGGTGTTCGCGTCGATGGCGTCGCTCAGGGCCTGCAGCTTGGCCTGCTCGACGTCGTCGGGGAAGCGCTCGTCGCGCCAGATGCCGGCGAGCGGGATCACCCGGTCGCCCTCGGCGATCGACGTGCGGTTGCCCGTCACCAAGTCCGACGGGGCCCGGTCGAGCAGCACGGCGCGGGCGGCCAGTTCGGGGCGCAGCGACCGGACCAGTTCGCGGGCGAGGTCCTCGACCCGGGCGAGCGGCCGGTTCACACAGCCGCCGAGCAGCGGTGACACGGCGGGGTCCGCGCCCATGAAGCACGGGGTGGTGGCGACCAGGGCGTCGTCGACCACGAGGTTGTTCAACGACACGTGGTGTCCGCCGAACCGCCAGCCCCACGGCGCCGGACCGCCGGGCTCGCCGAACACCCGCAGGTAGTACAGGCCGGGGTCGCGGCCGCGCTCACGGTCGAACCGCGTCACGAAGCCCTCGGCGTGGTCGAGGATGTTCTCCAGGCCCATCGTGGTGGCGACGGTGACGTACCCGGCCGTCGAGAGACCCGTGGCCACGAGCCGCATGGCCGCCTGCTGCTGGGCCGGCCGCTGCTGGTGGGCGGTGAGGCCGCCGTGGTCGGTCGGCGTGTAGAACCAGCGCCGGCGCTCGGCGTCCGAACCGTCGTCCGCCGGGACCGGGCCGGTCGCGAACCTTCGCTGATCGGCGTCGAGGGAGTCGAGCCAGATACGCGCCGCCTCGGCCATGCGGTCCGCGACCGCACGGGCAGGGAAGACGTCGTCGACGACGGAACCCACGATTCAACGGTAGCGGCGCCGGGGTACGAGCGGAACATCGGGAACGGGCCGTTCCCGGAGTCGACGCCGACCAGAGGAGAGCCGATGGGCACGCCCACCGACACCAACCGCAACCTGCTCACGGTGGTCGCGCGGATGCGCGCCAAGGCAGGCAAGGAGCAGGAGTTGCGCGAGGCGCTGGTGGCGCTCGTCGAGCCGACCAGCAAGGAGAGGGGTTACGTCAACTACGACCTGCACCAGGGGGTCGAGGACCCGCGCTGGTTCTTCTTCTACGAGAACTGGGACAGCGCCGACGACCTCGACGCGCACCTGAACGCGGCGCACCTCGTCGAGTTCGCAGGGCGCGTGGACGAGCTGGTCGACGAGAGCGGCCCTCTGGTGATCGAGCGGGTGCGGCGCATCGCGTGACCCGCCGGGTCAGCAGGGGGCGGTGACTCCCGAGAGCGTCTCGCCGTTGCTGTTGAACATCGTTGCGGCTGCGGCGACGTCGTTGCCGCAGAAGCGGCCCTGGGTCGCGTCTGACTTGATCTTGAAGGTCGCACCCGTCGAGCCGGAGAGCCGGTTGTTCTCGACGACGTTGCCGCCCTTGTCGTACTCGTCGCCGTCGTTCTGGATCTTGATCGCGTAGCCGGCGCTGTCCGAGATCTGGTTGTTGCGCACGACGTTGGCGTAGCCCCGCAGTTCGACGTTGCTGCCCTCGAACTGCTCGGACTCGGCGTTGCCGCTGCACACGTTGTCGTCGAACACGTTGTCGTGTGCGTTCTCCTTGATGTTGAAGCACTCCGACCCGAACGTGCGGATGACGTTGCGCGAGACGACGTTGCCCGAACTCGTGTCGTTGTCGTGCATCGGCTGGTCGTCCGACTTGGGGCTGGTGCCGATGTAGACGCCCTCGCCGTTGTGGAACTCGGCCCGGTCGCCGCCGTCGCCCTTGCCGTGCAACCCGCAGTACTGGATCACCGAGTTGGTGATGGTGTTGTCGTGCGCGTTGTTGCGCAGCCGCACGCATTCGCCGCCCGCGCCGCTGAGGAACATGTTGCTGATCGTGATCCCGGTGAGGTCGCGCGACTCCTCGGCCGAACCGATGTAGACGAGCCGGCCGTCCTGCACGCGGTCCTGGACGCTCGCCTTCCACGTGTCGACCGAACGCAGGTCGGTCGGGAACGGGACGTCGGCCAGCTGCTCCTGCCCGTCGATGGTGAAGCCGTCGAGGGTGATCCAGCTGTGGTCGATGTTGAAGATTCGCCCGGTGCCGTACAGCACCGCCTTGTAGCGGCCGTCGCGGTCCGTGCCGGTCTCCGGCCCCTTGATCGTGATCGGCGCGCCCTGCGCTCCGTCGCGGACGGTGACCGGCTCCTCCCGGTAGACGCCGGCAGCGAGGTTGATCGTGGTGCCCGGGGTGGCCTTCTCCAGTGCGGCCTGGATCGTCGCTAACGGTGTGGCGGGCGAGGCCCCGTCGTTGGTGTCGCGCCCGTCCGGGCTGACGTACAGCGGCGGCTGCTGTGCCACGGGCGCGCCGCCCGACGCGGCCGTCCCGTTCCCGTCCTGCGCAGGCTTGTTCAGGATCACGACGCTGAGGACGGCGAGCATGACCACGATGACCGCGGCCAACACCCCGATCACCACGGTGCGCCGCGGACGGGTGGAACTGGCGGGGGAGGGGCCCATGCTGATGAGGTCTTCCTTCGTCGTGCCGACGTCTCGCGGCCGGGATCGGGCGGCGGGGCGGGGCGCGACCGGAAGGCCTTCGTGGGCCCGGCCGCTCGACTCAGTCTAGGCGAGGGGGCAGGAGCGACGTCGCCGGGCGACGGGCAGGGCCGAGTGGCCCGCGGGGCTCGTCGACGACGTCCGAGGCGGCACCTCGCCTCTCACCAGCCGCGGTTCGTCGAGTACGACATGCCGCAGGACCGACGGCGGGCGGCGGGTTCACTCTGACGTGGCATCACATCGGGGCACGGTACACCGCGATTTTCGGTGTGCAACGTGCAGATCGGGCGGCGCGGTTTGCACAACGGGCAACTGGCTAACCTCTGTGAGCGGCAGGAACCGGAGCAGTTGCAGTCCGGTGCACGCAGGGTGACGGTACCGGTACGGGTGGCAGCCGTCCCGACGCCGCCGATAGTGTGGGATTCGTCAACAGTCGACCCGTGGTCGCGCTCGTGTGGAGGCGGAGTGGACAACGCATCCGCGCTGCGGCGGCAGCTCTTGGCTGAACTGCGGCACCTCCGCCCCCCGCACGTGGTGACGCAGCGGCAGATCGCCGACGCGCTGGACTGGTCGCCGTCGAAGGTTACCCGGATCGAGAACGGGTCGGTCTCGATCAGCGTGACGGACCTGCGCGCCCTGCTCGGCTACTACGGCGTCAGCGACGGCGGCGTGGTGGACGGGCTGGTCGACCTCGCCCGCCGGTCCCGCCGCGCCCGCTCGCCGTTCGCCACGTTCGGCGACGTGTTCTCCCCGGACGCGCTGCGGTTCTTCGACTACGAGCAGTCCGCGACGTGGATCGGGTCGATCGAGCTGCTGGTCGTGCCGGGGCTGCTGCAGACGGCGGAGTACGCCGGTGCCGTGATGGACGTGCACGACGTCGGCGCCGAGAAGGCCCAGCGGTTCGTCAGCTCGCGCGCGCTCCGCCAGCAGGTGCTGGACCGGTCGGACCCGCCGACGCTGTCGTTCATCGTCGACGAGTCGGTGCTGCTGCGGGCGATCGGCGGCCGGGCGGTGATGCGGGCGCAGCTGGAGCACCTCCTGGAGGTGGCGAAGCGCCCGAACGTCGCGATCCGCATCATCCCGCTGGCCCTCGGCGAGCACGTCGGGCTGCGTGGGCCGTTCGTCCTGCTGCGTTTCTCCGGCACGAACGACCCGGACGTCGTCTACATCGAGCAGCGTCGCGGGGATGCGATCTTCCAGGACGAGGTCGAGGTGACCGCCAACCACCAGAGGCTGTTCGCGGAGCTCGAGAAGCGCGCAGCGTCACCGACCGATCTCCAAGCGTACGTGGAGCGGGCTATTGACAGGCTCTGAGAGACGTGCTCGCCGCTAGGCCGAGTGGGAAGCGGCGGGACGTGCTCACCCGGATGACGGGCACACCGGTCCGTGGACGGAACCTAGGCTTTCGGCACCGGAGAGACTGCAATCGCCGATGTCGCGAGCCGGAGGTCGGAGACCCTGTGACCCGCGAACCTGAGAACCTGAGAACCGACACCGCGTGGCGGAAGAGCACGAGAAGCCAGTACAACAACTGCGTCGAGGTGCGCTTCGTGGGCGACACCGTTCCAGTGCGTAATTCCCGTGATCCGGACGGCCCGGTTCTCGTGTTCACCGCGTCGGAGTGGGACGCGTTCGTCGAGGGCGTCAAGCTGGGTGAGTTCGACCGCCCACGGCCCTGAGCCGGGCCGCGGGCTGTCGCACTCTCAGACCACGAGGCTGAGCAGCAGCACGAACACCAGGCCGACGACGGAGATCAGCGTCTCCATGATCGACCAGGTCTTGATCGTCTGACCCACCGTCAGTCCGAAGTACTCCTTCACGAGCCAGAACCCGGCGTCGTTGACGTGGGAGAAGAACAGCGAGCCCGCGCCGATCGCCAGCACCAGCAGGGAGGTCTGCGCCGGGTCCAGGGTGGTGACCAGCGGGGCGAGGATGCCCGACGCGGTGACCGTCGCGACCGTGGCCGAGCCCGTGGCCAGGCGGATCAGCACGGCGACGAACCAGGCGAGCAGTAGCACCGAGATGCCGCTGTTCTGCACCCAGCCCGCGATCAGGTCGCCGATCTTGGTGTCGATCAGCGTCTGCTTGAAGCCGCCGCCCGCGGCGACGATGAGCAGGATGCCGGCGATGGCGGCCAGCGACTGCTCGAACGACGTGGCGACGGCCCGCATGTCCATGCCCGCGCCGCGACCGAGGGTGAAGATGGCGGCGAGCACGGCCAGCAGCAGGGCGATCAGCGGGGTGCCGAGGAAGTCGAGGACGCTGCGGAGGGGGTTGGCCTTGTCCGGGATGAAGATGTCGGCGAGCGCCTTGCCCATCATCAGCACGACCGGCAGCAGCACCGTGGCCAGCGTGACCGCGAAGGTCGGGCGGCGGACCGTGCGGCGATCGACCGCGGTGGCCGCGCTGCCGGCGCCGCCGGACGTGCCGTCGGCCTCGTCGCCGGTGCGGCGGGAGCCGCCGTCACCGCGCTCGTCGTCGAACAGGTGCGGGGCGGGGACGTCCACCCAGCGCGCCGCGTAGCGGGCGAAGAGCGGGCCGGCGATCGCCACGGTCGGCAACGCGATCAGTACGCCGAAGGCAAGAGTGATGCCGAGGTTGGCGTTCAGGGCGGCGATCGCTACCAGTGGGCCGGGGTGTGGCGGCACGAGACCGTGCATCACCGACAGGCCGGCCAGGGCCGGGATGCCCACCTTGATCAGCGACAGGCCGGAGCGCCGGGCGACCAGGAAGATCACCGGCATCAGCAGCACGAGGCCGATCTCGAAGAACATCGGCAGCCCGATCAGCGCACCGACGAGCGCCATCGCCCACGGCAGTGTGCGTGTGCTGGACCGGCCGATGATCGTGTCGACGATCTGGTCAGCGCCGCCGGAGTCGGCGAGCAGTTTGCCGAACATCGCCCCGAGTGCGATCAGCGTCCCGACGCCGGCTGCGGTGTCGCCGAAGCCCTTCGTGTAACTGGCGACGGCCGCCGCGACCGGCAGGCCCGCGATCGCGGCGACGACGAGCGAGCCGATCGTGAGGCCGAGGAACGGATGCAGTTTGAACCGGGTGATGAGCAGGACGATCAGCGCGATGCCGATCAGTGCGGCCGCCACGAGCCGGGCACCCGAGGCCGGAGGCGCGGCTGCGGCCTGGGCGAGCAGAACCGATGTCGCGGTGAGCGTCATCGCGGGCCTCCCGAGGTGTCGGAGGGTGCCGGCGGCCTGCATGAGGCCGGCGGCCTGATCGGCGTCGAGTGTGACGGCCGTTGCACGGTCGTGAACACGCTGACCGATCGAGCGTGCCCCCGTTCACCCGGTCGGTGGGAAGCCCACTCGGAGGAACGGCCTTGCTCTCCACGGCGCGGCCCGCAACGATCAATCGTGCACCGTCCGCTCGACGGTGGTCACGTTGCGTGAAGGGGGAGACGACGATGACGCTCGAGCCGGAGGAGTCGGACGACTACGGGTACGACCTCGCCCACGAGGTGAAGACCGCCTTGCGGATCCCGGTCGCCCGACGCCAGAGGCCCTCGTACCGCGGCACCGGCCGTCCGGTGGACCCGGACGGCGGCGACCTCGGCTACGACGAGTCCCACGACCTGTAGTCCGCGCGACCCCACCTGACCCGGCCCGCG
>NZ_JAVREJ010000036.1:0-37509 GCF_031845345.1 Pseudonocardia charpentierae
CTACTACAACCGCCGCCGGCGGCACTCCACTCTCGACTACTTGACACCAGTCGAATACGAGCTAGGATTCAGAAAACTCACCGACCTGGCAGCCTAAACCGATGTCAATAAAATCGGGAACATTCCACGGTGACGTCGTCGGGGACCGGGACAACAACTCAATGGTAGGCGTGGCCCCGTCGTCTTGCCGGGTGATCCGGCGCCGTGCTGACCCTTCAGCCAGGGTTCCCGGACGGGACCCAGTCACCTCATCGCAATCCTCCGGTGCGGTCACGCCTGATGACGCTGCGGTGGAACCCTGCGCGAGGATCCTCCTGTGAGGATCAACGACTGGTCGTCTGCCGAGCCGGCTGGGCGCTATTGGATGGAGACGACAGGCCGCGACGACATCGGTGTCGATCTGCACGCGCCCGAGCTCAACGGTGCGGGCGGCGATCCACCGCTGGAGTATTAACCGTGCCGCCGGAGGGCCGTACGGTGAACGCGCGAGGGGCGTCCTCCTGAGGAGGACGCCCCTCGGCGGTACTACACGGACAGCGGGTCGGTCAGCGGCTGTTCGGGCGCCGCACGCCGGCGGCCGTGAGCGCGTTGGCCCACGCCTGACGCTGCAGCCCGGCGAAGCTGCCAAACAACTCGGTCCACGCCTGCACGGCGTCCGGCGTCTTGGTCGGCGCGCCGTTGGACGGAACGGTCCAGCCGGTCACCTGCCTGGCCGGTACGGCGGGCTCGGGAGCCCAGCCCTGCTGGCCCTGCGGGCCGGGGATGCCCTGCGGCCCGGGAGGGCCGGCGGGACCGGCCGGGCCCATCGGACCGGGAAGACCCGGCAGCCCCTGCTCACCACGGGGGCCCTGCTCGCCACGCGCGCCCGGGAGCCCGTCCTCGCCACGCGGGCCCTGCTCGCCGCGCTCGCCGGCCGGACCCTGCTCACCCACCGGACCCTTGTCGCCGGTCGGACCCTGCTCGCCGCGCGGACCCGGCACGCCGGCGGAGCCGGTGGGACCCCGGTCGCCGGTCGGGCCCTGCTTGCCGATGAGACCGGCCGGCCCCTGGGCACCGGTCAAGCCCGTCGGGCCCTGCGCGCCGCGCTCACCCATGAGTCCGGGAAGTCCGGTCGGGCCCTGGTCGCCGGTTGCACCCTTGTCGCCGGTTGCACCCTGGTCGCCGGTGAGACCGGTGGGACCCTGGTCGCCGGTGAGACCGGTGGGACCCTGGTCGCCGGTGAGACCGGTGAGACCGGTGAGACCGGTGGGACCCTGGTCGCCGGTGAGACCGGTGGGACCCTGGTCGCCGCGCTCGCCCGTCCGAGCCGAGGAGCGGGTCAGCACCTCGCGCTCAGCAGTGAGCCAGTTGTCCAGGTCACTGCCGGCCCTCGACGAAGCGGCTATTTCCCGCGCCCGGTCGGCGATGAGGCCGGCGAGACCCGTAGAGCCCTGATCGCCGCGGGGGCCCTTCTCGCCGACCACGCTGAGGGCGGCGTCGACGTTGCCCTCGTTCTCGCGTCCGTCGGTTGTGGAAGTGTTTGGTGACTGCTCCATCAATGCCTCATCTCGAGATTTCAAGTGGCCGGCGGTGAGCCGGTCGGGGCCGCGGCGGACGCGTCCGGAACGTGGACGGGCCGGGCCCGCAGGTGCGAACGGGCGGTGCTCAGGCGTCGTGGTGCGCGCGGCTGCCGGCCTTGGCCAGCCCGCGGCTGACCAGGTATCCAACGGTCAGCAGCGTGACGTAGAACCACGCCTTATCGGCGAGGAAGATGGCACCGCGGCCGTCGGAGTCACCGACGGGCCAGGAGGCGATAAGCACACCGAGGACGGCGACGAGGTAGACGGCGAACGCCGTCGTCTTGGAGGCCGGCGTCGTCTCGGTGATGCTAGTAGTGAGAGGCCGCACCGAGCCGGCGACGGAACCAATCGCGGTGTCGTCGCAGAGGGCGTGCGAGGGGGTGTTGACGGTCAAGAAACATCCGATGATCGGGTGCCGAAGCGCAGCTCGGAACGGAGCTACAGAATCGATTCGGCAACGTCTCCCAACATAGGCGTCGCCGGCCTTACCTGCCACGTTGGAGACCCTTGTCGCAACAGGTTTGCGCCCACCGATCTGATGAGTTTGCAAGTGGCTCCGACCTACAACGTTGACCCCGGTAATTGATCTGCTGGGTCGTCGCGCCCACAGATCGGGGTGGCCGCGGCGGGCCGCGATGTGTTGTCCACAGCCCGGGCGGGCTGTGGACAACGACGGGCACTGCAGCGGTGGGGTGCGGGAGCATGCGGGGTGCGGAGCGACGAGGAGAACCGCGGGCCCACACCGGCCGCACGAGCCGACGCCTGGCGGGCGGGGGTGGAGGAGGCGCTGGCCGGGTCGCGGCCGAGCGCGGGATCGACTTCGCGCCGATCCCGGACGCGGTCGCCGCCGCCCTCCCCGGCCTGGCCGACACGGTCGGGCGGCTCACGGCGGGGATGGACGAGCGGGAGCGGCAGTGGCTGGCCCGCCGCGCTGGCCGCGTTGTCCGAGCACGTTCAGCTCGCCAGCCTTGGCGACACCAGAGAGGACACCAACCGGGACGCTGGGCAGGAGGCAGCCCGGTAGCGACCGGTCAGGAAGCCTGCGCGCGGTCGCCGCCGGCTATCGTCTCGTCGCCGAGACCGGTCGGCAGGGCCGCCGCCGCGGGCGTGGGGCCGCCGGTGGTGAGGTCGGTGGAGTGCAGGTCCGGGCGGAGCCGGACGAGGGTGGCGGGGTGGCGCCAGCGGGGGCCGTCGACGGCGGGGTCGACGACGAGCTCCACCACCACCTCGGGCCGCACCTGGGTGTAGGCCAGCGGTTCGGCAGGGCCGCGGCCCCACCGCGACCGGGGCAGCAGCCCCGGCCACGGATGCCCAGGGCCGAGGTGAGGCCGGAGGGCGGCGCCGATGGTGGCGGCGAGGGTGGGGGTGAGGTCGACGGTGCGCCCGGCCACCTGCAGCCGGCCGTGCGGGCCGGGGCGGGCGAGCAGCAGCACCCGCGGTTGCTGGAGGGGACCGAGGACACCGGCGATGACGGCCTCGGCGGTGAGCCGGGTGCGGAGTTTCTGCCAGCCCCGCACCCCCGGCCGGTAGGGCTGGTCGGCCCGTTTGGCGACGACCCCTTCGATGCCCGAGGCGGTGTGCCCGCCCAGCCAGGTGTGCGCGACGGTGGGGTCGGTGGTGGCGGGGGCGAGCACCACCCCGGCGGCAGGCCTTTGGCGAGGAGTCTCTCCAGCGCCGCCCGCCGCTCGAGGTAGGGGAGGGGGCGGAGATCGGTGCCGCGGTGGGCGAGCAGGTCGAACACCACGAACGCCGCCGGTGCAGCAGTAGCGAGCTCGCAGACGCGGGCGGGGCCGGACCGGAGCCGGTCCTGCAGGGCGGCGAAGTCCAACCGGCCGGCCCGCCAGACGACGAGTTCCCCGTCGAGGACCACCCCGCCCTTCCCCAGCCCATGGAGGTTGGTGAGGGTGGCGGTGATGTCGGGAAGGCGCCGGTGAGTGGGCGCAGCTGCCGCGACTGCAACCCCACCCCGCCCCGCCGGTGGCAGAAGGCGAGGGCGCGGAAGCCGTCGAACTTCGGTTCGTCCCGACCTGGACCGTGACGACCTCCTGGCCGGCGGAGGCGCCGACGACCGGTGGCACGGCTCGGCGTCCTACACTCGCGCGGTGTTCTTCGTCTTCGGCCTTGGCACGAAACAGCAGCACCTCGGCCCGGGGGAGACCCGAACCTGCCCGCGTTGCCACAACACCACGCAGCAGACGCGGATGCGGGAGTTCAGGCAGTTCACCGTCTTCTTCGTCCCGGTCCTGCGGTGGAAACGTCGGCTGTTCGAGGTCTGCAGCGTCTGCGGTACCGCCGTCGAGGTCTGACCCGAATCGCGAGTGGCCGCTGAGCTGACCTTCGAGCTCGTCGGCTCGGGCCGGGTCGTCGAGGTTTCGGTAGTGGGCGACGAGGTCGTGTGCTTCGTTGGGTTCACCGGTGAGCGGATTCGTGGGGCGAACGGCAGAACCTGAGTCCCGCTACGTCGGCGGCCCACTACCGCGCAGCCGGTGACCAGCCCGACGCGGCCACACCACGACGCTGGCGAGCCCCGCACGTGTCCACCGACACCATGTCCGGTCGTCCCGCCGACGACGTCGCCCAGCTCGACCGCGCCGACGGCTTCGAGGTCCAGGTCGTCGCCCTCGACACCGACGCGATCGTCGACGCCGAGTTGAACGCCGACCGCATCCGCATCGCAACCCGCAACGGATTCGTCGTCCAGGCCTTCCGGCGCTGACAAGCCATGCGCTCCGCCCGCACCCAACACCGTGTCGAAGTCGGAGATCGCGGGGCCCCAATCGTCCATTGGACGGACACCTGTCAATGACTCTGTCAATGAAGCCCTGTCGTTGGTGTGCAGCGCAGCCACGACAGCCACTACCACCAACAGCTCTGAGATGCCAGTTCACCCCAACGGGCTCGACGCAGCCATCTTTTAATCCGCGCGTTTTGTAGAGAGAGACGTCGCGCTAACGATCGACTCCTGGATCAGTGGGTGGATCGCCACGGGGTTCAAGAACGAGAAGTTCTGTAATCGCTTCAGGCAACGTGTAAAGGCCTAACTCGCGGGCGGAGCGCCGAGGATACGCGCGGCATACGCCACAAGTTCGGTTCGTCGTCTTGTACCGGTCTTCGCGAGCAACCGCTCGACGTGCTTCTCAATTGTGCGTGGTGAGAGAAACAGGCGCTCGGCGATCTCCCGGTTGGCTCTGCCCTCACCGACGAGGACGAGAACGTCGGCCTCCCGGTTGGTGACGCCGAACGCACGCAGCGTCGCGGGCATGTTGGTGTTGCCGCGTCCGCGGCGGGGCACGACGGCCCCGGCCCGGCGGAGCAGTCCACGTACCGCTGCGGCCAACTGTTGTTGCCCTCGGGCCTCCAGCAGGGGGAGGTCCTCGGACGCCCACTTCACCGGGTCGCCCCAGCCGTCGGCGATGGCGGCTGCGGCGGTGAGCCGCCGCGCTTGGAGCCGGTGCCACAGTACGTCGACCGGCTTGCGCAACTGCGAGTCGGCTTCGGCAAAGGCCGCTGCGGCCGCTACCGCGTCGCCGGTACGCCCGAGTGCGACGGCGTCGGCGAATCGGATGAGGCCGCGGTTCCACCGGTTCGTTATTGGATCGGGTGGTGACGGCGGGACCGCTAGGTTGGGGTCGGCGACCAGGCTCAGCAGCACCCAGAGACCAATCCAGGGGGAACCTGTCACCTCGTTGGGTTGGCGGGAATAGGCTTGCATCGCTCGTCTGAGGTGCTCAAGCGCGCGGCTGTTGTCCGCGGCGGTGAGGGAGGCGTGCGCGCGGACTCCCCAGACTTCGCCCAGCAGGTGCAAATCTTCCGGCGCCAGCCGTAGCGCCTCGGCCAGGGAAGTTTCTGCCTCCGCGGGCCGTCCCAGGTCGATCTGCGCTACCCCGGCGAACACCAGCGCCTTGGGCAACGTCGCAAGGCGGAAGCGCCGGGACGCCGACACGCACAGCCGCACCGCCTCCATCATCGGCTCCGGTTCCCACCGGGTGGCGAAGGTGGCGGCGCGTTGCAGGTCCAGCACCGCCACGGCCGCGATATCGCCTAACGACCTTGCCCGTTCCCTGGCCGCGTCGAGGCGGTCCAACCGCAGGCTCTCTTGAGCATCAGAGATGGCGATTTCGTAGAGTGCGCGGGCGGCCACGACGGCGAGTCCGGCGCTCTCGGCGACCGCCTGCGCCCGCTCGAACAGCTCCTCGGACGACGCGAGGTCACCGCGGCGGGCGATCCGGCCCAGCACGAGTAACGCCTGACACATGACCTCCCATGCCCCAGCGCGTTCGCTCGCACCGAACACGTTCGTCGCCAGCCCACGTGCATCGTCGAACCGGGCACCGCCTAACGCAACCTGAGCCGCCGCCAATGTAATCTGCAGCCGGAGATCCTCATCGACGCTGTGCGGGTCGACAGAGTCGATCTGTGCAGCCGCCGCCGTCCACTCGCCCGCGGTCGCGTGTACCCGGGCCAGGCGCAGGTGCGCTTCCGCGAGCGCCCGGTGTGTCCCGGCCGTCCGCCGCAACCGTCGAATGATGCGGGTCGTGACGGTGACCGCGTCGTCCGTCTTGCCCGCCTGGACCAGCACCTCAGAGAGGACCTCGTCGGCGTCCGCCGCGACCGCCGAGTCCTTCGCGACGAGGGCGGCGGCCCGGCGAAGGACGGTTTCCGCGGAGGCGAGAGCGCCCTGGGCCAGGTTGCGGCGGCCTGCTTCAACCAGGATCACCGCACCACGCTCGGCGTCGCCGGCGCGCAGGGCGAGGTCCGCGGCCAGGTCACCCCATTCGCTGTCGAGTTCGGGGTGCGAGGCGGTCACCGCCGCGAAGCCTCGTCGCGCCCACTCCACGCGCTCGGGCGGCAGTAGGGCATCAAGGATGGCATCACGGCTCAGAGCGTGGTGGAACGTGAAGCGGTCACCCTGCTGGGCTTGTACCAGCCCGGCGCGGATGGCGGCCCGTAACGCCGCGTGAACGTCGGCGTCGGTGGTCTGCACCATCGATGGCAGCAGTCGCCAGTCGAACCGTGCGCCGAGCACTGCCGCGGCTTCCACGCAGCGGCGGTGTGCAGGATGCAGGGCGTTGACCCGCCCTGCGACGAGCTCGGCCACCGTGGCCGGGACTACCGCGGCTGAATTTGCGCCGGCGGTGAGCAGCTCCTCGACTAGCAGCGGTATGCCTCCGGTCCGGCGGCGCAGGACAGCGAGCAGGTCAGTGGGCACGTCCGCGCCCAGGCAGGCCACGGCCATCGCGTCGACTTCGCTGATGTCAAGGGATGCGAGCGTCAGCTCCGAACAGGTATGCCGCTCGGCCAGGGCGCGGACGAGCCCTACGGCGGGACAGTGCTCGTCGCGGGTGGTGACAAGGAGCAGCACGCGTTCCTCGGCAAGGTTGTCCGCGAGGTACTCCAGGACGGCGAGCGTTTCGGGATCCGCCCAATGCAGGTCTTCGAGTACCAGTACCAGCCCATGTTCGCCGGCGAGGGCGGCAAGCAGCCGGAGGACGGCTTCGCCTAGCACGACGAGCGAGTCGTCGCCCGTCGTCGCGGTGCGCCACTGGGGGATGAATCGCCCGAGCGCCGGACGGAACGGCACGAGCTCGGGGTCGGTCGGCTCCGGTCTTCGGCGCAGGCCGGCGAGCAGGGCTTCGCCGAGTGGACGGAATGCGGTGCTGCCGCCCGCTTCCACCCCGCGCCCGACCAGCACGGGCATGTCCCACGCCTGGGCTGTGGCCGCCGCTTGGCGTGTGAGGCGCGATTTCCCGATCCCCGGGGGACCCACCAGGGCTAATGTGCCGCCGCGGCCGAGCCGGGCGGCGGCGACCGCGGCCTGCAGCGCGCTGAGCTCGGCGCTCCTTCCGATGATGGTCGGACAGCGCACTGCGGACACCTCGACAGCGTAGGACTCGCTGGGCGTCGGGGATACGTAGTCGGGGCGCGCTAACTACGTACTCGCCCCGATGGCCCAACCGCCGGACCCAAACAAGCTTGTCCTTCACCCACCATTGACAAGGAGGACGAGAAGTGACTGTTCGAACCACCGCTAGCGCCTATGGCCTCGCCCCGGGGGAGGGCCCTGCGCTGTGGCATCTCGGTGCCCTGGCCACGTTCAAGGCCACCAGTGAGACGACTGGCGGGCAGTTCTGGATGCAGGAGATTGTGGGGGAGCGGGGCTATGCCTCGCCGGTGCACCGCCACACCCGCGAGGACGAGGGGATTTTCGTGCTCGAGGGAGCGCTCAGTGTCTACGTGGGTGACGAGGTCATCCGCGCCGAGCCGGGAAGCTTCCTCTGGGCGCCCCGGGAGATCGCCCACGCGTTTTGCGTCGAGTCCGAACGGGCGAAGTTCTTGGCGATGTCGACACCCGGCGGATTCGACCGGTTCTTCTTCGCGACCGGTGAACCCGCCACCACCCTCACTGTGCCTTCGCCCGCGGAGGGGCCGCCTGACATCGAAGCCTTGATCCGAGTGATGGGCGAATACGGCGTCGAAATGATTGGCCCGCCGCCCATTCCACATGACGAGGCTACTGTCTGACACGGAGCCAAGCCTGCCCGCAGTCTGGCCACACCGGGGACGCCGTGCGCTTGCGCCAGCCACAATAGCGCCAGAAGGCGGCCCGTCACTACGTACTTGGTGCGGAACCGCAAAAATTACGTGCAACGCCGATCATGGCATTCACGTCGCTGTCAATCTGGGTTGGCAAAAATCCTTCTGATCAACGAAAGGACATCACCATGAGCGTGGCCAACCTTCTCGTGGACCTCGGTCCTTAAGACGACGCCCACCTGTTCATCAACGCGCGGCGCGTGGTCAGCGTCGGGCTGGGCGAGACCCGGCAGTTCCTACGCGACCTGCAGGACGGCGACTACAACGTCCGGCTGCAGGTCATCAACTCGGGTGCCTGGGCGTGGCAGGCCAAGCTGCGCCTGGTGGTGAGAACGGGGACGAGCTCGTCAACATCGAGCAGACAGGCGGGACGGGGCCCGTCTACACGGGCGACGTGTACAACGGCGAGTGGCAGTTCCGGATCCTCCACGGCAAGGTGTCCGAATTCTCCTGATCACGGCGAGCCGGGCGCCGGCTGCGGAGGCGGCGCCACGGCGGCCCGACGCGAACGCGAACGAGTTCCGTCCGTCGGGTGCGCCCGGTCTTGGGGAGCCCGGGCGCAGCCAGCCCACCGAAGATCAGTAGACGGGCTCGTGAATCACAGGGTTAGCGTGATGCACTCTCTCGGTCCTGCTACACGGCCGTGGCATAATCCTCGGCGGGCCCGCGGAATGCCCCACGCTTATGACCGATCACAAGAGATCACGGGCGACCCGCCCGAGTACGAACAACCTGCTCGACCTGCCGCAACGTATAACAGCTGACCGCCAATGAACCGGGTAGAGCAGCGGACCACAGATCCGTCAGGTTATTGGTTCGAGTCCCTCGCCGCTTGCTTGCGCTGGTAAGGGTGGCAGCAGCGGCACGTCGGTGGTGTCGGGTGGGGTGTGTGCCACGTTCAGAATCATGGACAGCATGGTGAAGTAGCCGACGAGGCTTACCAGTTCGACGATGCCGCGCTCGCCGAAGGCGGTGACGGCGTCGTCATAGCTGGCGTCGCTGAGGTCGTGGTGGGTGAGTAGTTCGTGCACGAGGTCGATGACGCGGCGCTCGTCGTCGGGTGGTGCGGGCGGTCGCCGGCCGTGGCGTAGCGCCTCCACGGTCTGGGGTGCGACGCCGGCCTGCAGGGCGAGTGGGACGTGGACGGTCCATTCGAACTGTTGGGTCCAGGTGCGGGCGACGACGAGGGTGGCGAGCTCGGTGAGCCGGGCGGGCAGCACGCTGTGGAAGCGCAGTACCTCACCGACCTTCTGTATCCGGGTCAGCAGCTCGGGGCTGCGCATCAGTGGGATGAACGGCCCGCGTACCGCCTTGCGCGGGCCGGCGATCAGCTCCTCGGCGGCCGCCCGCTGGTCGGGGTCCATCGTCTCGAGCGGTAGCGGGGGCATCCGGTCGGTGGCCGGCGTCGTGGGTGGGGTCGTCACGGCGGTGTCCTTTCAGTCGGTGGGGAAGGAGGAGGGCGGCGGCGGCGAGTAGTACCGCGGCGGCGAGCACGCTGGGAGCGGCGAGGTCATCGCCGCGGACGAGCAGCGGACCGACGAGTTGCCCGACCGCGAACGCGGTGGTCATGGCGGCGATGAGACGGGTGGCCCGGGGGGCGACCTGCCTGGCGGCCCGCATCGCGGCGAGGGTGGCGACCATGAAGGTGGCACCCACGGCCACCGCCGCCACCGCGACTGCGGGCAGGCCCGGCCGCGCCACCGGCGCCAGCACGCCGGCGGCCATCACCGTGTGGGCGAGCGCCCAGACTCGCAGCGGGCCGTAGCGGTGCAGCAGCGGGGCCGCGGCAAGGGTGGATACGGCGGCGGAGACCCCGAAGATCGGCCAGACCCAGCCGAAGACGGCGGGGTCGGGTACCAGATCGCGTGCCGCGGCGGGCAGGAACGTGGCGGGCAGGATGTAGCCGAGGCCAAGGGCGGCGTAGCAGAGCACGAGCCGGCGCGGCGTCGCGGTCGGGGTGGGTCGAGCCGACGAGGGCAGAGGTTCGGGAGGTCCGGGAGTGCGCGGCGGCGCGGGCGGCTGTTCGCGCGTTGGCCGCCAGGCCGTCGCGGCCAGGACTGCGGCGAGGGCACCGAGCGCGATCCAGGCCGCGTTCGCGGACCCGGCCAGCTGTCCCACCGCGAGGACCAGCAGCCCGGCCAGCGCGATGCCCGACCCCACGCCGGCGTAGCTACCGGCGGCGACTGTAAGCAAGGAGACGCCCACGAACACCGCGGCGCTGGCAGCCCCGGCGCCGAAGCGAAGCAACACCCAGCCTGAGAAGTTCGGCACCAGGGCCATCGCGGCGGTGAGCACCGCAACGGCCGCGAGGCCGACGCGCACCAGCACCACACGGCGCGGTCGCCACAGCGTGCACGCCACCGCCCCGGCCAGGTAACCGGCGTAGTTCGCGGCCGCCAACATGCCGCCCGCAGCGAGTGAGAGGCCCGACTGCTGCTGCATCAGCGGCAGCACCGGGGTGAACGCGAACCGACCGATACCCATGGCCGCGGCGAGGGCGAGGAAACCAGCGAGGGCGGCACGCACGCCCCCGGATGCTAGGTTCGCTTGACGTTCGACGACAGCGATGATCGGAGAACCGTTCGTTCTCGAGATGAGAAAGGTCTGGGCATGGAGCTCGCTGACCTGCGAGTGTTCACGACCGTGGTCGAGGAGGGTGGCATCGCGGCCGCGGCGCGGAAGCTGCACCGGGTGCCGTCGAGTGTGACCACGCGGGTGCAGCATCTCGAGGCCGCGCTGGGGGTGCGGCTGTTCGTGCGCGAGCGGCAGCGGCTGCACCTGTCGGCCGAGGGGGAGCGGCTGCTCGATTACGCCGACCGCCTACTGCGGCTCGCCGACGAGGCGCGCAGCGCCGTCGCCGGTCGGCCGGGTGGGGTGTTGCGGTTGGGCGCCCTGGAGAGCACCACGGCCAGCCGCCTACCCGCGGTGCTGGCGCGGTTTCACCGCGTCTGCCCGGATGTGCGGGTCGAGCTCACCACGGGCACCAACGACGTCCTGACCGCTGCCATGGCCGAGCGCCGGCTCGATGCCGCCTTCGTCGCCGAGGCCCCTGCTTCGTCCGTGTTCGACCACCTGCCGCTCTTCGCCGAGACCCTGGTCGTCATCACCGCGCTCACCCATCTGCCGGTGACTTCGGCGCGCGACGTGTGCGACGACTCGGTCATCGCCTTCCCTCACGGGTGCGCATACCGCCGGGTGCTCGAGCGCTGGCTCGGGCCCGGCAGTCTCCAGCGCCGACGCGTGCTCGAGCTTGCCTCGTACCACGCCATCGTGGCCTGTGTCGCTTCTGGCACCGGGGTAGCCGTGATGCCCGAGTCGGTTCTCGACGTACTCGACGCCGCCAACGTGCAACGCCACTGCCTGCCTCGCGCGCACGCTCAGGTCGTCACGCCACTCCTCTGGCGCCGCGCCGACACCCCACCCGCGGTGACAGCGCTACGGCAGATGCTGGCCGAACCCACGCTCCCGCCCCACCGGGCCGCGACGATTGCAGGCCGAGCAGCCACTCGATGACCGCATCGAA
Source organism: Pseudonocardia charpentierae (assembly GCF_031845345.1). Classification (NCBI taxonomy): domain Bacteria; kingdom Bacillati; phylum Actinomycetota; class Actinomycetes; order Pseudonocardiales; family Pseudonocardiaceae; genus Pseudonocardia; species Pseudonocardia charpentierae. Next base: position 11,677 of record NZ_JAVREJ010000036.1, read on the forward strand.
ACAGTCGCGTCCGCCTCTCCAGGCGCGCCGGACGTAGGGCTGGCCCCTCGTGCATCTGCACGGCGTGGAGTCATGGCGTGCTTCTGTGAGGTTCAGAAGATGAGGATCGAATCCCTTCGGGCGCACACATAGAGCCGGGTTTGGGTGTCGTCAGGATGACGACGACGGGGTGCTCGACGGCATCCCGACCTGGAGCGTGACGACCTCCTGGCGGCAGGGGCGCCGGCGGCCCGGGCACGGCTCGGCGCCTTCTTCGTCTTCGGCCTCGGCACGAAACAGCAGCACCTCGGCCCGGGGGGGACCCGAACCTGCCTGCGTTGCCACAACACCACGCAGCAGACCCGGATCCGGGAGTTCAGGCAGTTCACCGTGTTCTTCGTCCCGGTCGCGCGGTGGAAACGTCGGCTGTTCGAGGCCTGCAGCGTCTGCGGTACCGCCGTCGAGGTCTGACCCGAATCGCGAGTGGCCGCTGAGCCGACCTTCGAGCTCGTCGGCTCGGGCCGGGTCGTCGAGGTTCCGGTAGCGGGCGACGAGGTCGTGTGCTTCGTCGGGTTCACCGCGAGCGGATTCGCGCGGCCAACGGCAGAACCTGAGTCCCGCTGCCACCGGTATACGGGGAAGACCGAGACCTCGCTGCGGATGGTGCCGCTGCCGCGGTTCGGGCCGGCGCTCGTGACAAATCGCGATCGGGCCGAGGCTTCCACCGGACGCCGAGCGAGTAGCGGCCGGCGCCGTTGTGTCAGAGGTGGTCGACAGGCTCCAGTGTGGGGAACATGCGCAGATGGCCGGCGGGAGACCATTCGGCCAGCAGCAGTGTGGCGTCAGCCTGGAGTTGCCCCCGCTGGTGCTTGAGCACGGCGACGGTCAACCGGCGCAACGTCTCCGGCGCGGAGACGTTCGCCGCCGCGGCGTGCTCGGTCAGCTCGACCAGGCGCTCCTCGCCGAAGAACGCGCCGTGTTCGTCGCGGGCTTCGGTGATGCCGTCGGAGTACATCAGGAGCCGGTCACCGGGTTCGAGCTGCTCGCGGACGACCAGCGCCGGTCCTGGGGCTGTTGCCGTGAGCACCCCCAGCGGGAGCCGGTGTGGCCCGGTCAGGCTTTTGACGACCTTGCCGTCCCGCACCAGCAGCGGGGGCATGTGCCCGGCGTTGAGGTACTCCAGCACGCCGGTGGCGGTGTCGAGCCGGGCCAGGACCGCAGTGGCGAACTGCAGTGGACCCCGCTGTGCGGCGATGAGTTCGTCGGACCCTGGCCGGGTTGATGGGCCACATCGTGGCGACCAAGACCGTCAACAGCGACCGGCTACGGCGGTGGCGCAGCAACGGGACGCTCTCGGCGGCCTCGGAGTTGCTGTGGCAGTAGCGGAGAGACCGACCTGGTCGCGATCGCGGCACGTGCTCGCGCACCCCATCTAGCGTGGCGCTGCGGCCGTCGAACCCGACCCGCATCACCCCCAGGCGGTCGGTGCCGTCGATCACCGGCACCCACAGCACCAGCGCGCCATCCGCACCGGTTCCGGGCAGGATCTCCCCGAGTTGGTAGGCGCGTCCGGTCCGGCCGTGGTGCCTTCCAGCTCGAGCTGCGCGCCCGGAGCCGGCCGCAGGTTGGTCAGGACGCGCTGCGCGGTGTCGGCGACCAGTACGTCGGCGGTGAGCCCGAGCGGGCGCACCGCGTCGTCCAGCACCACGGACAGCTGCTCACCGATGGCCAGGTGCGCGGCGTCGATGACGTGCGCAAGCACGGCCTCCCATACTGCGGTCAGATCGTTGTCCCCGCTCACCCCCGGAAGCTACCGGTCGCGGCCGTCGACCTGCGTAGCAGTGAGCCTTGCCACCGGCCCGGCGGCCACGCCCCGGACTACGTTCCGACAACCGACGGCTTGAGTGCACCACCAATGAACGGGCCGGGGGTGCGTCCCCGAGACGCACCCCCGGCCCAGTAGTCGCTCGTCCCGCTCCCCAGCGACAGAGCGACTCACGTCCTCGAGGTCGGTATGCCCAGCGCCCCGACCGGTCAACCAACCGACACCGCTCAGATTCGTCAGCGCCTGCGGTCCGGCGCGGTCAGGGGAAACGCTGCAGGGCACAACTCGGCGGGTCACGCGGCGCTGCGCCGCAGTTCGGACTTGGCCACCTCGATGTGGGATCCCTGCTGGTCGAGCTGGTCAGCACCCTCGGCGGGGTCCACGCCGGCCTGGGCGGCGAAGCCGGGGTCGTGCGCCGCGATCGGGCCGGTGAAGTCGACGCGATCGCCCTGCTGCACCACGTAGCCGGACTCGCCGGTGCCGCTGAGCTGCACCCACACCCGGTCGGTCTCGCTGGTCCCGGCCCAGAAGCCCTCGTCGGCGGGAACGGACTGCACCAGCACCCCGCGGGCGGTGGCCGTCCTACCGACCTGAGAGGTCAGCTCCCCATTGGGCCCGGCGACTTGCGCGACCGGAAGCAGCGAGGTGCCGTCCGCGGTCAGCGCACCCTGCACGACCGCTCCGGCCCCAGCCGCGGCGCCCGGCAGCCCGGCTGGGCTAGGCCCGCCGGTGGCGGCGTCGAGTTCAGGCGCTGGGGTGTTGGTCGAACCGGTGGTTCCGGCTGCGGTGCTTGCGGGGTCGTCGCTGTTGCCGCACTGGGTCAACCCGAGCAGCAGCAGTGCTAGCGCGAGCAGCGCGAGCAGCGCCCAGAGCCACCAGGGTTTGCGCCTACGTGCCGCCTGCGCGCGCGTCGCCCCGGTCGTGTCGGATTTTGGATGGCTCATCGCGGTCCTTCCAGATGGCTGCCGGGCTTACCACCGGCGGCGATGTGACTGTCATTGCTCGGTCATCATTCGGTTGAGTCGGTCGAGCAGGTCCTCGAGTGCTTGCTCGAACTCTGGCGCGGCGCGGTCTTCGGACAGTTCGACCTCGAGTCGTTTGACGTGCTGGAACCTGTTGAGGCGAGAGACTGGTTGGCGTGAGAATCCTTGGCCTCGGCTTCCTCCGGCGGCTTCTCGGCCGGAGAGGCCTGGACGCTGAGGAGGCTGACCTCGTGCAGGAGGTGTCCGAGTAGGAAGCTGGAGAAGGCCCGGTAGGCCACCACCACGCGAACGTCGCTGAAGCCCTTCGAGCTGAGCATGGCGAGGAATTCCTCGACGACCCGCAGGCTGCGCAGCGGCGGTCGCAGCCACGGCGCGGCCGGGTGCCGTGTCGCGAGCAGTGGGAAGGCGTTGGGGTGTGTGCGGCTCAGTTCACGGACGCCGTGGGCGAGCCAGCGGAGGTAGACCTGCCAGCCGTCGGTCGGCTGCAGCGGTGCCTGACCGGGGCGCAGGTGCAGGTGGGCGACCATCTGGTCGACGATGCCTTCGAGGAGGTCCTGCCGGCCGTTGACGTAGCCATACAGCGACATCGCCTCGACTCCGAGCTCCTCGCCCAGGCGCCGCATCGTCAGCGCTATCAGGCCACGCCGGTCGACGAAGTCGATCGCGGTCTCGATGATCCGCTTGCGAGACAGGGGCGGACGGCCGGGCGCCCCGGGACCGGTGCGCGCCGTGTCGGCGGCCTTCGGCTCGGTACTCGTCGCCGCCTCCTTCCCTCGCTCGACGCGCCTGATCCACAGCTCGCGCAGGGCGAAGCCTCGCCGGGGGTCGGTCGTTGCCGGCGCTCGTTCTGAGGCGGTGTGCGAGTGCAATCCAGGGCGGCGCCGCCGACTGGCTACGGCAGCTGCCCGGTACCGGGTCGTGAGACCGCGGTACCGGGCCGTGCTGCTGTGTTCGGTCAGGCTGTTCGGTCAGCGGCTGTGGGCGTCGCGGTGACCGCGGCCGGGCCACAGCTTGGCGCCGATCGAGCCGCCCAGGGCGGCGGCGACCATCGACAGTCCCAGGCCCAGCGCGGTCGCGCCGGCGGTCTGCTGGGCGTTGCGCGTGGCCTCGGTGAGGTCGACGCCGGCGCCGGCGGCCCGCAGGTCGACGAACTGGGTGGCGGTGTCGGCGAGCGATCCGACGAGGGCGCCGCCACCGACGAGCGCGATCCCCAGCAGGGCGATCACGGTGGCCGCCCAGGTCACTACGCCGTTGACCATGCCGTCGTTGGCCCGGTGCCACAGTGCGGAGGCACCGGCAGCGGCGCCGCCGAGGAAGAAGGCGATCAGGGCAAGTACCTCGCTGACGATCGCCCGGGTGCTGCCGCCGGCGCCGTTGATGCCCAGGTCGAGCCAGCCCAGGGCGAAGAACAGCAGCTGCAGGACGATGTAGATCGACAGGGTGGTCAGGACCCCGGTCCACACCGCGCCCCAACGGATGCGGTCGTGCCGCACGTCGGTGTTGACGGGCGGTGTCCACGAGCGGTCGTCGGTGTCGACTCCGGCGCGGGAGACGCCGTGACCTGTGGCGCTGTGGCTGGTGGCACTCTGCTCGGCGTTGTGGCTCGTGGCCCCGTTGCCGGTGGTGTCGGCTCTCGTGGCGCCGGTGTCCGCATTCGCGGTCATGTCGTTCCCCTCCGATGGTGCTGTCGTTCGTGATGTGCCGTCGGGACGGCAGGTGAAGTGCTGGGTTGTCCGCGGCTGGGCCCGCGGCTGAAGGGGCCGGTGGACGGGCAGCTCCCTGCCCACCGGCCCCAGCGGTCGAGCCGGTCAGCGGCGGTCGGTGCGACCGTCGGTGTCGAGCTCGATCTCCTCCTTGCGGACCTGGCCGCCGACCGTCTCCTGCTCGGTGACGGTCTGCTTGCCCAGCCGGACCCGCTCGACGGCGACGGCCTCGGTGTCGACCACAGGGCGCTCGGCGTGCAGCGTGACCTCGTGCTCCTCCTCGGAGAGGGCCGGGCCGTCGTAGGCGGCGCCGCGGTTGGCGTCGGTGATGGGCTCGCGCTCGAGGGTGACCTCCTCGTGCGAGACCGGCACGGTCGTCTGCTGGTGCTCGGTAACCACGTGCTTGCGCAGCCGCGCCTTGCCGGCAACCTGGGTCTCGGTGCCGACCCGGAGGTGCTCCTCCGAGCGGGTCATCGCGTTGTCGGTGGTCGGCCCGGAGGTGTCGCGACCGACGGTGCCGGGGGCGTCGTTGTCGGCGGCGTCACGCCCAGCCTGCCGGCCTGCGGTCTGGCCGGCGCCGTAGTCCACCCCGTAGTAGCGGTAGAGCTGCTGCTCCTCCTGCGGCGACAGGTGACCGTCCTCGGCGATCTTCGGAGCGTCCTTCACCTTGGCCTTGTCGTAGGCCACCGCAACCCGGCCACCGTTGAAATCCGCGCCCGACACCGGCACGAAGCTCTCGTGGGTGCCGAAGAAACCGGTGTTGACCGTGACCCACGTCGGCTGGCCGGTGGCGTCGTCGTAGTAGAGCTGACCGACCTTGCCGATCTTGTCCCCGTTACGGTCGTAAGCGGTTGCCCCGACCACGTTGCGCAGCTGGTCCTGAGTGATCATCTCGCCGTTCCCCTTTGATCGTTCGGTGCACGCCGGCGAGGTGCATTCCATGCCAGCCTTACGTCGTAAGGCTTACCCCATAAGGCTGCGCCGAACCCGCAGGCCACGTGACCCGAGTCATGACTGGGGCGAACCCGGGGATCGTCCCGCGACGCCCGGCGCCTTTTCTCTGCCGATCTTTCAGACACAAGATCAGGGCGCGATGAATGGGCGATGCGGTGGAAACGGGCATGCGCAGCACCGCAAATGCCCAGTGCCGGGAAGCCCAGCGCGTCACCTTCAGCCGTTTCATCGACCGCTGCCCTGTCGGTCGCCGGGTAGCTCGGGCTTGGGGAAGTGGTGCGGGGGCGTTCACCAAGAATCGCCGGCCCGGTGCGGCACCGTGCCGGTGCTCCTCACAGGTCGTGAGAATTGCAGCGCTCCGCGGCGCAGTTCGGTGCCGTCGACCTCCATCTGTCTCGGCGGTGGAGTTTCGAGAGAACGCCGGCTGGGAGATCGGGGACCGGTTGCGGACCGACTGGTGGGGGGCGGCGGCCCTGGGCGGAACGCCGAGGAGCATCAGCTGTGTGCCGGCCCGATGGAGGCGGTGGTGCACGTCGAGCAGCACGACCGCCCGGCGGCTGCGACCACTGTTACCCCGGGAGGTTGGCGGTCACGACGTCGGTCGTGGTGACGGCGCTGGTGGTGAGGTCGGTCTTGGCGTGCCTAGCTGCGAGTGCCGTCCGGGTGGCGCGGACGTGGTCGCCGACGAGCTCCCTTCCCCGTTCCTGCAGTCGTGCGGCCTGCGGGTTCTGCGTGACCGCGGCCGTTGACGTAGCTGAGTCAACCGGCGCTGCCCGTCGGGTTGGGCGAGGTAATAGCCGATGCCGACGGCGATACCGTGGCTGATCAAGCCGTTGGCGTGTCGCCCGATCTGGCGGCCGGTGCGGCTCACCGGTCGGTCGACGTGCGCAGTCGGCGAGCTCGTCGACCATCTCCTCGGCCAGGCATCGCCGCCTGTGCGACCGTCTGCGTGGCCTCGGTGCATTCCCGCAGCCGATCCCGGTCGCGGTCCGGTCTGAGGGGAACGGCGGCGAGCAGCCGTTCGATGACGTCGTCCACCGTGTCGTCACGCCGCGAGTTGATCGGAATTTACGCGGGCTAGCTCAGACGACGGCATCGGTATCGGTGGTGTCGGCGGCTTCGGTGGTATTGGCGTCGAGGTCGGTGGCACGGGCGGACCGTGCGGCATGTGCGGCATGTGCGGCACGCGCGGCGCCGGCAGCGGCTGCGCGGGTCGCGGCAGCGCCGATGGCGCTGACAGCGCCGACCGGGCCGGTAGCGGCGGTGCCTGCGGCTCGCAGCAACTTCCCGGGCTTGGTGGAGACCCCCGGCAGTTGCTGGCCGGGTCGCTGCTGCTCTCCGTGTAGCGAGGTGAGGACCGTGAGGGTCCCGGTGAGAGCGGGGATCAGCCACTGGCAGACGGCGAGGCGCTTCTGGATCTTGGCGATGTCGGGCGGCGTGGTCGGGGACGGGTCGGTCCCGCCCTCGACCGGAACCCCGTCGGCCTGCTGAAGCTTCTTGCCCAACGCGCGGCTGTAGGCGGTGACCGCGAGCGCGGCGCCGGTCACCGCCAATTTGGCCGTGGTCGAGGCGCCCACCCCGCTCTGCGCCGCGACGCGTCCGCGGTTCGCTGCCAGCAGCCCGGCCCCGCCGACCAGGTGCGCGCCGATCGCGGCGGCGTTGACCGGTGTCCAGCGGGCCCAACCGGCATTGGCGACCCGCAGCCGCTGGACCGGGTCCGTGACGTCGGCAGCGGCCCCGTTGACGGCGACCGCACCGGCGAGGGAGCCACCGAACCAGGCGCTAAGGCCGAGGTCGTGGAGGCTCCGAACGAGCGTGTTGCGTTCTGACATCAGGAGATCCTCGCGTCGTGAAGTAGAAGCTGATCAAACGGGGCGTCAGCCGGGGCAGCGTCGATACCAGTTGGCTGCCCTGGCGGTACTACGGGGAGGCCGTGGAGCCGCACGACGCACCCACCACGACGCGTGACGGACCAGAACCGAACTCGGTCAGTTGCGTTTCTTACCGCGCCGCCGCCGAGTGCTGTCAGTGGTGGTGACATCACCGGTGTCGAGGTCGATCTGCTCCTTGCGGACCTCGCCGCTGACGGTCTCCTGCTCGGTGACGGTCTGCTTGCCCAGCTGGACCCGCTCGACGGCGACGGCCTCGGTGTCGACCACCGGGCGCTCGGCGTGCAGCGTGACCTCGTGCTCCTCCTCCGAGATCGCCGGGCCGGTGTAGGCGTCGCCGCGGTTGGCGTCGGTGATCGGCTCGCGTTCGAGGGTGACCTCCTCGTGCGAGACGGGCACGGTGGTCTGCTGGTGCTCGGTGACGACGTGCTTGCGCAGCCGGGCGCGGCCCGCCTCGCGGGTCTCCGTGCCGACGCGGAGCTGCTCCTCGGAGCGGGTCATGGCGTCGTCCGTGGTCGGGCCGGAGGTGTCGCGGCCTACGATGCCGGTCTCGTCGGCGCGGTCGTGGCGGTCGCGGCCGGTGGTGACCGTGTCGGTGCGGCCGGAGTCGACGACGCCGTCCCCACGGGTGGAGTCATACCCGCTGCTAGAGATGCCGTAATGGCGGTAGAGCTCGTCCTCGTCGGTCGGGCTGATCGAGGCGTCGGGGTCGTGGTGCGGGGCGGTTCTGAGCGCGTCCTTGCTGAACGGCACGGTGAGCGTGCCGTTGTTCCAGGTGCCCTGCGACAGCGGCACCAGGGAGACGTGGCTGCCGAACAGCCCACTCTTGACCGCGGCCCACTCGGGCCGGTCGGTGTCGTTGTCGAAGTAGATCGCGTCGACCTTGCCGAGCTTCTGCCCGTCGCCGCCCATGACGGGTGCGCCGGTCATGCTGCTCGGGTCGGACATGTTGGCGATGGTCATGCTGTTATCCCTTCCGCGGCGCGGTGCGCCGTGGGTTGTCGTGCAGGGCTCCGTCCTCGAACGACGACGGAGCTGGTGCCGCGCGGTCATGACAGTGCATGGCCGAGCGGTGCTTCTGTGCCCGGCCCGACTGCGGCCCCCAGTGACCGCCGTGCACCGCCACGGGCGAGCGGCTCGGACAGCTCGCAGCCGACCGCTCGGCTCAGGGAGCGGTTGTGGCCGCCGACCCCGGCCGACTACCGCGCGGATCGGGCTAGCGGAGTGTCGTCGAGCTTGTCGGCGAGCTCGCGCAAGGAGTCGAACACCCGCTCGGCGCCGGCGTCGGTGAGCTCTTCGACGGAGAAGCCTCCGGTGCGCACGGCCAGCGATGGGACGTCGAGTTTGCCGGCGGCGATGCAGTCCCACGTTGAGTCGCCGATCATCACCCCCGACGCACCGTCCACCTTTTCCAGCGCGGTCGCCACGAGGTCGGGTTCGGGCTTACTGGCCTCGACGTCGTCCGAGGTCGTGTATGCGTCGGCGAGGGACTTCCCGTCGATCAGGTCGAGGAAGTGGTCGACGTGCTTGGACTGGCCCGAGCTCGCCAGCACCAGCCGGAAACCACGAGACTTCACGGCCTCCATCAGGTCATGCGCGCCGTCGAAGGGCCGCACCTCGTCGATCATCTTGTCGAACTCCTCGACCCATGCCTCCCGCAGCTCAGAACCGTGCCGCCGCTCGATCTCGTCACCGCCGACATGAGCGATGATCTGGTCGCCGCCCATGCCGATCGCCCGATGCAGCCGCCACATCGGCAGTGTGATGTCGAAGTGGCGGAAAGCGCGATAGAGAGCCAGGGCGTGCTGGTAGTTGGTGTCGACGAGGGTGCCATCGACGTCGAAGATCGCAGTGTCGGCCACGTGTTGAGCTCCTGTGCTGTCGATGCGAACTGTGAACGAGATCAGTGACACGCGAACAGTCGACCCGAGCCGCTGACCATGACGCACCGCGCACCGCGAGGCGGCCGGTCGAGATCAGACGGGGCGCACTCCGAAGACGATGACCTCGCGTTCGAGGTCGTAGAAGACCTCGCTGCTCGCGGAGAGCCAGTCGAAGAGATTGTCGGCGTCGTCGACGTTGACCGTCAGGACGACCTCCGACGCGCCGTTGTCGAGCACGAGCTGGAACAGATAGGTGCCGGGTTCCCCGGGGCCGGACAGCGAGAAGTTCGGCTGCCAGTGGGTGACCTTGCGAATCTTAATCGTGCTGCGACCAATATCGCTGGCACCCGACCCCTGCTCGGTAGTTGTCATGACGATGACTCCCCTCCTTGATGCGTCAGCCGTGCTGAGACACCAGCACGACGGCCCGATCCGCGGCTGCGGACGAGGCCGCTTACGTTGTAAGGCGTACCCCGCGCGGACGAACCGACCGCTGTTGACTGAGTGAGCTGTGTCACAGGACGGCGACGCGTCCATACTTAGAGCCTGCGGGCCGGTGTTCATCGCTTCTGGTCATGCCCAACCGTGACGGTCTTGCACCGTTGGTCGCGGCACTGCCCGGGCGGGAGCGCCTGTTCCTGCTGCCACGGTTCTTCGACGGACTTGCCCAGACCGAGATTGGTGGCGCCGGACGTGCGGGTGGGTACGGCCGGTCCGGAGGAGATGGTCATGGCTGCCGGGTGTGCCGGGTGCCGCCAGGGCCGGGTCGTGTGGTGGCCCCCGGCGCGTGTGGGTCGTTCGGTGGCCGCTCTGACGTGGCGGCGGGGGGTCACGGGGTCCCGGTTCTCGTCGGGCCTGGGGTGCCGGTGTGGTCGAGGTCGACGACCTCCCGGCGGACCTGCCCGCTGACCACTTGCTCGGCGGTGATCACGCGGCGGACCAGTCGGACCCGTTCCACCGCCACGACCTGCTTGGTGACCACGACGCGCTCCTCGTAGCGGACAACCTCGACGAAGTCGTCGAGGAGCCCCGCGCCGTCGGGGATCTGCTCGGTCATGGGGATCTCGGCGTAGTCGAGTTCGACCTCCTCGCGGGTGACCGGGACGGTGAACGTCTGATCCTCGGTCACCAGGTACTTGCGCAGCCGGACCCGGGCCACGGGAACGGCTTCGGTGGCGACCAGCAGGCGTTCCTCCGACCGGACCAGCGAGCGGTCCTTGGTCGTGTGCGGGGCTGTCCCGAGCGGGGACCGCTCGATGTCGCGGTCGGTCATGGTGTGCCTTTCCTGTCGAGCCCCACCCGGTCGGACGAAACGGCGTCCCACCCGTCGGATCAGGGCGGTGGTGCTGGAGGAGCGGCACCGGAGGAAGAGGGACGAACCGTGCGGGGACGGAACGCCGTCTCCGACCGGCAGCGTCATCCGGCGCCGGAGGGTCAGCGGCGGTCGTCCGGCCGGTGATCTGGTCGGCGGCGGTGCGGAACGACCCGCGTGCCGTACCGGCCTCAACCCAGGAGGCCACCCAGGCCTCCTGCGCCGGACCCGCCGCCCATCATGCGGCGGGCGGCCATCGCCGCGATCCCGGCGAGCGCGGCCTTCATCACCGGGTTGCCTCCGCCTTGCCCCGCGCCCTGTCCGCCGCCGAGCAAGCCGCCCAGGCCGCCGCCGGCGCCCGCCTCACCGCCACCGAGCAGACCTCCGAGCCCGCCCCCGCCGCCGAGCAGGCTTCCCAGCCCTGCCCCGCCGCCCGTGCCGCCGAGCAGGCTCGACAGCAGGTCGGGGTTCTGCTGGTGGACGGTGCTGGTCATCGCCGCCAGGGAGTCCGGATCAGTCGACCGGCCGTCCCAGCCGTGGCCGATTCCCTGCTGGTCCGCCGCCGTGCCGAGCTGCTGGGCATATAGCTCGCGCTCGTCCGGCGCCATGTTCGCCAACGCGTCGCGGGCGGAGTCTCGATACGTGGCGGGGTCGACCTCCCCGGCGACCTGCCCGTAGCGGCTCACGGCCTCGTCGTCACTGATCCCGTCGTACGGGGCGCCTTGGGAGTAGCGGTCGGCGAACTCGCGGAAGGACTGTTGCTGCTCCCCGCCGCCCATCAACTCGTCGAGCAGGCCCATCGTCGACTTCCTTTCACTCAACACGTCGGTCCGGCTGCCTACCGGGCACCGGGTACGTTCTCGCCGGACCGTCCGCCGACGGCGGTCCCGGCAGGGGTGGAACACGTGACGAACTGCGCCCACATCAGCGCATGCTCCACACCCCGGGCGAAGTCGCTCCGGTCCGGCGTCGCCCCGTAGATCAGCGCCTCGGCGGCCGCGAGCTCCCGCACGATCGCCCGAGCCGAGTTGGGGCGACCGGCGACCTCACCGGCGACCTCACCGGTGGCCTCACCGGTGGCCTCTCCGGTGACAGGGCCGGGCCCGCCGTCGAGCAGCCAGCACAACGCCGCCGAGGCGCCGAGCTCGAACGCACCCACCGGCCCGGCCGCGTCTCCACGCAATGCCGACACCTGCGCAGCGAGGACCTCCCGGTCCCGCAGTCCGGTTCCAGCCACCATCGGGCGCCTCCGATCTGCAGTGACTGCCGGTCGACCTGCCAGGTCGACGCCGCTTACGCTGTAAGGGCTACCCCTGCCCGGGGATGTGAACCGGGTTCCGCGGCGTCGGTGACCAGGATTTTCCGAGCCGCTGGACGGAACACCGCGTACCGCGCGGTCCTCGTGCAGAGCCGGTGCCGGAAGGCGTTCACCCGTTCCGGGGAGGAACCCGCGGGATCCGGCGCAGCTGCTCCTGACGGGTGGTACCGGTCCACCGGCGATCTGGTACGAGGCGGTCCTGCAGGTCTTCCGTCGCGACGATCCCCGTATCGCTACACCGCCGTCCGCGGACGGCTAATGATCCCGAGCGGGTGATCAAGCACGGTAACTTCGTGGAGCCATTCGTGCTGGCGCCGATATAAGCCGTGGTCCCCGAGAGCGCTTCCTCCCGCGCTTGCAAGGGCCTGGCCGTGGAGTCATTTGTGGTGCGAACTGCAGTCAACCCGGGCGGCGTTGCTGAGCCTGCTGATGCTCGGTGCGTGGCTGTTGTTGCAGGTAGAGGCCGGAGTAGATGGGAACCGCTCGCCTTACACCCGAGCGGTCGCAGGTTCGAACCCTGCCGCGCCCACCGTGTGTGATGTCGCGGGACATCGTGCACAGGTGTCTCGCGACATCGTTCACGGTCGGGCTTGTGGTTGGTAGTCCCGGCTGCCGCGGCCACCGCGCAGTGCTCGCTTGCCGATCTCGACTGCCCGGGTGCCGATGTGGGTGCGTCGTGAGATGTCGTAGGCCAGGCGTAGGAGCGGGGATGAGATGAGTTCGACCTGCTCTGGGTAGAGGTACACCTCGCCGCCGAAGGTCGTCTTGAACTGCTCGGGTCCGGTCAGTGCCACGGTCCGTTCGGGGTGGCCCGCGAGGAGCTGGCGAGCGGGCTCCGCGCGGAGGCCGCCGAGGTCGTAAGTGTCGTAGCCTCGGGACTTCGCCCAGAGCATCGCGTGCCAGACCGTCGCCGCGGACGCGCCGCTGCTGCGTGCTCGTTCCGACCGGTCCATTCCGGAGATGCGTCAGGTCGATCCGGACCGAGGCCGCGGGTGCGATGCCCGCGGTCGAGGGCCGGAACCCGCGCTTGCGCAGGCCCGCGCTGACGTCGTCCCGCGTTCGAGCACGAGGGCGCCGCCGACGAGCCGGCCGTCGGTGCGGGCGAGCAGGTACAGCGGCCGGAACCGGCGTCGTAGCGGATCCGCGCCCACGCCGACAGCTGCGCGACGTCGGCGCCGGGCACAGTGTCGACAAACCGGTCCCACTGCTGCAGCACCGCCGGGCTCGGCTCCGTCGTGCTGGAGACGACGACGTCCGCGCAGTTCTGCGGCTCTGCCCCCTCGCGGCCGCGTCTCGCGCGGCGCCGCGACAGGAAGGCCGTGTACCGGCCGATCGTCGAGTCCCTCGAGCAGCGCGTCATCGACCGTCCCTCCTGCATCTGCCTCGACGCAGGGTGCGTACGGATCCACCTACCGAAACACCGTTGTGGAAACACGCTCTCGATCGGACGAGCGGATGATCGAAGCTGACGCTCGACGCGGATCACGCCCTGGCGCGCAGCCTGGACAGCGCGGGTTCAGCACCTGAGCGCCGAGCGCATCCGTAGCGCGACTTGAACTCGCTGCAATGCCCGGCGGCCCCGCGGCGAGGACCGAGCAAGGTCATAGGCCAGGCGCAGCGCAATCGGGGTCACCAGCTCGACGGCCGACGGATACCGGTACGGCGTGCCGCCGAAGGTCAGCTTGGGCTGGTCACACGACGACACAGCCGCCCCACTGCCCCCGCTGAGCAACGCGTCGAGCGTGGCGTCGGAGAGCCCGCCAAAGTCCAGCCACCGCAGCCCGCGGGCCTTGCCCCACTGGATGATTTCCCATCGGATCGCGGCTGGAACGCTGAGCTGCGCCGCCTCCCCGCGGCGGTCGAAACCGGCGAACCGGCCCCGGATCATGCTGCCGCACACCGTCACCAGATCCGCAGCTACCGGCCGCCCGTGCACATACCCGACAAACAGCGCCACGTTCCCGCCCGCGGCGAGCTCCCGGTACAGCGTCTGCAGGTAAGCCAAGGGCGGCGGCGTGAAACCCTGGCGCTGCGCCGACTGCGTCATCAGCCGAGCCAGCAGCGGAAGGTCCTGCTCACCGCCGACAGACACCGTCACCCCGCGCCCCTCCCAACGGTGCGGCCACGACCGCAACCGCCGACCGAACCGGCTCCGGATCTGCGCGAGGTCCTCGGTCAGGTCGATCCGGATTGAGCCGACCGGGGCGATGCCGGCCGACGAGGGACGGAAGCCGCGGGTGAGCAGATCCGCGCTCACCGCGTCGGCCCCTTCAGGCGGCTGGACAAATATCATCCGCAGCTGACATGGCCCCAGCGCTCGAAGTGCGTCGGCGATCGCGGTCCGGACCGCGTCGCCGTCGCCGTCGCCGTCGCCGTCGCCGTCCGAGTGGTCCACCACCGGACCGTAGGACACGTACCCCACCCGACCCACCACCGGCAGCCGGCGATGCAGCAGGTGCGCCCCACCCACCAGCTTGCCGTCCCGGTGTGCGTGGATGTACAGCGAACTGAACCCAGCCGATGCGCGCACCCGCGCCCACGCCGACAGCTGCGTCACATCGGTTCCCGGCGTGCGTTCGACAAGCGCATCCCACTCGTTGAGAACAGTCCGGCCCGGTGTGGTGTAGATGCTGACTGTCGACGCCGACGGTGGCCGGCGCTCCGGCCGGCGCGACAATGATCTGTCAATGCGCTCGTCGGGCATCCGAATCGACGTCCTCCTTCGGTGTGCACACCATCATGCATCACCTGGATTACCGATGTACGGTGTGAACCCAGTCGCTGAGGCATTGGCGACTGTTACGCCCACTGCTTCCCAAAGTTGTCGCTCAGTGCCGCATTCGAGTGGTTCGTACTGATCTCGCAAGATGCGCGAAGCTGTGCGGCTGCCGTTGATCGGCTACAGCTGGGCTTGAGGAGCGGTGGTCTTCTAGCGGAGCCTCTCATAGGGCGTCTGGCCACCGAGTCCGCCGTGTGGCCGGTGGTAGTTGTAGTACCTCTTCTGGGTGTTCGCCAGGTAGATATTCAACACTGCGCGCGGCTGGGTGCCGTCATCGATCGCGGTGTACTGGTAGTACCCGCCGCCGCGGTGCTCGCATCGGGACCGGTGGCATGCGTAACGCGATGCCGGCAAACAGTACTGACGTCCCACCCTTGGACCGGCACAGAGAAGGTGGTGCCCGCATCGCGCCGCAGATCGACCAACCGGCTCCATAGGCAAATTGGCGAACTCGCCAGACGCTCGCCATGATCAATGAGAGTTCGCCATAATCAACGAGGCTCTACACGGGCTGCTCGCGAGCAGCTGCGCGCTGGAGCCGGTCGGCCGCCTCGCCGCGATCGTTGAGTCGTCCGGCGATGACTCGGCGATGAAAGTCAGAGCGTCGCGGTCGCGGATACCGGCGAAGGAGTCGTCGTCATCGAGGTGGCCAGGGCAACGGTCTCGGCGTCGTCGAGGCGGTCGTCCTTAACGAATGCGCGAGCTGCCGAACGCGGACCGTGCTGAAGCAGCCGCGCGCCGCGCGCCGTGACACGTCGCACGACACGAACTGCAGTCGGCTGGGGTGGTTGCTGGTTCGTGCTGAGGATGGTCGTGTCGCTGTTGTTGCTGGTAGAAGCTCGGAGAGGTGTCGTCGGCTCGCCTTGGACCCGAGCGGTCGCAGGTTCGGAACCCTGCCGCGCCCACCAATCCGAACAGCAGCGGAGTCACCGGCGGATCAGCGAGAGCCTGCCACCACCGGAAGATCGTCATTCAACCGGCGCCGGGCGACGAAGCGGAACCGGTCGCCGCGGAAGACCGACCGGGTCCACTCCACGATGCGGCCGTCGGCATCCCAGCCGGTGCGGTGCACGAGCAGCATCGGCAGACCGGTGTCGACGCCCAGCAGCGAGGCCTCGATCGGGTCGGCCAGCGCTGTCTCGACGATGTCCTCGACCGCCTCCAGTTCGATGTCGAACACCTCACGCAGGGTGCGGTAGAGCGAACCCCCCCGCTCCAGCTGAACGGCGAGGTCCGGCAGTGGCTCGGGCAGGTGCGCGATCTCGTGCGCGATCGGTTCGTCGCCGGCCGTCCGGAGACGCTCCACCCGATGGATCGGCGTGCCCGGGTCCACCTGCAGGTGCGCCCCCACCTCCGCGTCCGCCGGTTCGCAAGTGATCTTCAGGATCACGCTGCCCGGCCGCCAGCCCTCCTCCTGCAGATCCTGCGAGAAGGAGGTGAGCTGGCGGACCTGCATGAGCTTGGGCTGCGCGACGAACGTACCCCGGCCCTGCGTGTGTTCCAGCCGGCCGTCCACGACCAACTCGGCGATCGCCTGGCGGAGGGTGGTGCGGGAGGTGCCGAACCGCTCGGCCAGGTCGCGTTCCGTCGGCACGGCCGCTCCGGGATCCAGGCCGGCGATCAGCTCCAGGATCTGGTTCTTCACCTGGTAGTACTTCGGCACCTTGACCACGTCGCCACCCTTCGTTCGGACCTCGCTGGTCGCCGCCGGCCCCACCCTAACGATATTGGCCTAGACCAATCAACCAGGGGTTGCCGCCGATCGGACTGCTGGTGCCGTGTGACTGTGACTCGAGCCACAGCGACTGGACCCTTGACGGCCAAATTGGTCTATGCCAATCTGCCTCTACCGAGTTGGTCTACACCAATTTTGCCACCGTCGATCCCGGGTCCTGCGGATCGGCTCACCCCTGGAGGACTGCCCTGTGGGCCCTTCCCGCACCGCTGCCCGACGCGTCGACCGGCCCACCGGCCCGGGTCTCGCCGAGGGACCGACCAAGAAGACGTCCGGCCTGCGCATCCCCGGGTTCGCCCAGTTGCAGCGGCTCGGCAAGAGCTTGATGCTGCCGATCGCGCTGCTACCCGCCGCCGGCATCCTGCTGCGGCTCGGCCAGCCCGATCTGCTCGGTGGGATCAAGACGCCGGTGATCGGCCCGTTCTTCGAGGCGATGAGCGCGGCCGGCGGTGCGGTGTTCGCCAACCTTCCGCTGCTGTTCGCCATCGGCGTGGCCATCGGCTTCGCCAAGAAGGCCGACGGCTCGACGGCCCTGGCCGCAGCCGCCGGTTACCTGGTCATCGAGGCCGTCTTCAAGGCGATGTCACCGGTCGTCCTGGACGGCGTGCTCGACCAGGCCGGTGAGCAGGCCCAGATCAACTACAGCGTGTTCGCCGGCATCCTGGTCGGTCTGCTCACCGCGCTGCTGTTCGACAGGTACCACACCATCGCGCTGCCGTCGTATCTCGGGTTCTTCGGCGGTCGCCGATTCGTACCCATCGTGGTGTCGGTGACGTCCCTGGTCCTCGGCTTCGGCCTCTCGTACTTCTACCCGATCTTCAACGTGGGCCTGACCGGCGTCGGCCAGTTCATCGGCGGATCCGGCGCTCTCGGCGCCTTCACCTACGGCTTCGCCAACCGCATGCTCATCCCGGTCGGCCTGCACCACATCCTCAACACCTACGTGTGGTTCCTGTTCGGCGACTACCAGGTCCCGAGCGGCGCGGTCGTAACCGGTGAGCTGACCCGGTTCGCCGCCGGCGACCCCACCGCGGGACTGCTGACCGCCGGCTTCTACCCGATCCTGATGTTCGGCCTGCCGGCCGCGGCGCTGGCGATGATCCACATGGCCGACAAGAAGCAGAAGAAGATCGCCGTCGGCATCCTCGGGGCGGCCGCGATCACCGCGTTCCTGACCGGCGTCACCGAGCCGCTCGAGTTCGCGTTCATGTTCGTCGCGTTCCCGCTCTACGTCGTGCACGCCGTGCTGACCGGCCTGTCGCTGGCCATCGCCTACCTGCTCGACATCCACCTCGGCTTCTCGTTCTCGGCCGGCCTGATCGACCTGCTGCTCTACGGCAGCGCTCCGGCAGCCAAGAACGTGTGGCTGCTGATCGTCATGGGCCTGGTCTTCTTCGTCGTCTACTACGTCCTCTTCCGCCTGGCCATCCGGTGGTGGAACCTGCGAACCCCCGGTCGCGAGCCGCGGGACGAGTTCGAGGCCGAGCAGGCCGCCAACCTCGAGGACGAGCACGGTGTCCTGGTTCCCGGCGGCGGAGCCGACAGCAAGGCTGAGCGCCTGATCGCCGCCTTCGGAGGCAGGGAGAACCTGGTGAACGTCGACGCGTGCATCACGCGGCTGCGGATGGAGGTCGTGGACAGGGACCAGGTCGACAAGGCTCGCCTGAAGGCACTCGGCGCCGCCGGTGTGATCGAGGTCGGCAACAACGTGCAGGCCGTCTTCGGCACCCAGGCCGAAATCCTCAAGGGCGAGATCACGGACGCCATGGCCGGTCCCACCCCGGTCGTGGTGGACACCCCGGCGCCGGTGAGCACTCCGGCGACGCCCGCCCCGGCCAAGCCCACCGAGGCCGGAAGCGCCGGGGGCACCGAGGTTCTCGCCCCGGTCCGCGGCCGAGCTGTGCCGATGCGGCAGGTCCCGGACCCGACCTTCGCCGACGGCCTCGTCGGCCCCGGCGCCGCCATCGACCCGCCCCACGAGATCGTCGACGCGGTGGCCCCGATCAGCGGGACCGTGCTGCAGATGTTCCCGCACGCCTACGTCATCGTGAGCGCCGACAGCATCGGCGTGCTGGTCCACCTCGGCCTGGACACGGTCCAGCTGAAGGGTGAGGGCTTCACCGCTCACGTGGCCAAGGGCGACACGGTCGAGGCCGGCCAGCCGATCATGACCTACGACGTGCCCTCCGTGGTCGCGACCGGCCGGAACCCGATCGTGCCTGTTGTGGTCATGGAGAAGCAGCCTCAGGACATCCGGCTGGACGACGTCATCGCGGCCGGCGGCGAACTGACCACCGCGCAACCGATCATCGCTGTCACCCACTGACCCACGGAGTCGGGCCGCTGGAGGAGTCCTCCGGCGGCCCGGTCCGTCGCGCTGCCGGCATGCCCGATCACGACAGAGGAACATCCCATGGAAATCGTCATCCTCCCGGACAACCAGGCGATCGGTTCGCTCGGTGCGGACGCCGTCGAAGACCTGCTGCGGCGCAAGCCCGACGCGGTCATCGGCCTGGCTACCGGCTCGTCGCCGCTGGCCATCTACGACGAACTGGCCAACCGGTACTCGAACGACCGCCTGTCCTTCGCGAAGGCGCGCGGCTTCACCCTGGACGAGTACGTCGGACTGCCCGCCGACCACCCCGAGAGCTACCGGAACGTCATCGACAAGGACTTCGTCTCACGGGTCGACTTCGCCCCGGGCGCCGTTCGGGGACCGGACGGCCTGGCCCAGGACATCCAGGCCGCGTGTGCCGGCTACGAGGAGGCGATCGCTCGGGCGGGCGGGGTCGACCTGCAGATCTTGGGCATCGGCACCGACGGCCACATCGGCTTCAACGAGCCGGGCTCCTCGCTGGCCTCGCGGACCCGCATCAAGACCCTGACCAGGCAGACCCGGATCGACAACGCCCGATTCTTCGGCGACGTGCTCGACGCGGTGCCCACGCACTGCCTGACGCAGGGCCTCGCCACCATCATGTCCGCCCGGCACGTGCTCCTCGTCGCGACCGGCGCCGGCAAGGCCGAGGCGGTCCACCACCTGGTCGAGGGCGCGGTCAGCGCGATGTGGCCGGGAACCATCCTGCAGCACCACCCGCACGTGACCGTCCTGCTGGACGGCGCCGCGGCCGGCAGGCTGCAGTTGGCCGACTACTACCGCCAGACCTACCTGGCCAAGCCCGCCTGGCAGGGGATCTGACTCCACCTCGCAGAGACTGCGTGTACCGCGCAGGGGCGATCGTCACTGCGAGGTGTCCCGGAATTCTGCGAAGTGCGACGAACGGGCGCGCCTGGCGGGTCAGCCCTCAGTCGGTGCACGTCCAGCTGTAGCTGCCGCTGATCATGCCCTTCGGGGTGGTGGGGTTGCCCTGCTCGCCTTCCTTGAGGTCGGTGAACGTGAAGCTGCCCGATCCGTCCGCGTTGATCACCGCCTGCGCCGTGGTCTCGTCGGCGAGCTGATACGGCGTGGTGTCGATGGAGACGTCGATGACGCCTCCCACCGACCTGATCACGTCCTTCTCGTAGGTGCCCGGTCCGGCGTACTCGCGGATCTCGTTGACCGCGGAGACCTTCTTGCCGCCGATCTCCTCGCCCAGCAACCCCGGCAGCTGAAGGTCGCCGCCGGGCGACTCGCCCTTCGCGAAGTCGGCGCAGGTGCCGAGGTTGAGCGCCTGGGCGGTCCCCTGCACGGTCGCCGCGCCGGTGATGTCGACCGTGATGCAGAAGCCCGACTCGGATCCGCAGGCGCCACTGCCGCCACTGCCGCCGCCGCTGCCGACCGCGGCGTCCGCGGTATCGGCGCCGGCGGCGGCAGGTGCCGAGCCGGCCGTGGGCGCCGAGCAACCGGCCACGCCCGCGAGCACAGCAGTCGCGGTGGCAACCAACCACCTCTTCGTGGGGGAGACCATGACAGCCCTTTCTCGGAGCGGAAGAGAGACCGCGGTCGACCGACGCTGGACCGCGACGGCTGATGATCATGGGAAGATCGGCAGACTCTAGCGCGGGTGCCGCCCGAGGTGAACCTGCCCTGACCGGCGCCGAGACCGTCAGCCGAGGGTGGCCAGGGCACCGGGAGCGATGTCGATGCGCACCGGTGTGCCGGCGTCGAGCGCGAGCAGTTCGCCGTCGAGCTGCAGGGGGATCGGCTTGAGGGTGGTGAAGGCGTAGTGCTCGGCGGTCGGCTGGGGGCCCAGGCCGCGTGTGGCAGCTCGGAGGGCGACGCCCAGGACCCGCCACTTCGCGGTGTGCGGCAGCATGATCACCTCGAACCGTCCGTCGTCGGGGGGCCCGGTCTCGCTGAGGGTGGCGTACTTGGCCATCTCGGCGATATTGGCGAACAGCAGGCTGTCGAAGCTGCGCCGGGTCCCGTCCTCGAGCTGGATGGTGAAGGGCCGGAACTTGGCGAAGGTCCGGACCACGGACACGATCTCCTTGAGTGAGCCCTTCCCGCCCTTCTCGAGGTCGATCGCCATGACGGGTGTCAGGCCCATGCCGATGTAGGAGTGGGCGTACTGCGACCGGGCGTGCACACCGCCGCCGATGGTCAGGCGCAGCAGGTCGATGCGGCGGACCTCGCCGGCCGTGATGGCGTCGACGAGTGGGCGCTGCGCGGTGGTCCTGCGGTGGTCGTTGGCGTTGCCCGCCGCCTTGACCGCGCAGACGGCGTTGTCGTTCCCGGCCTGCATGACCCCGTCGACGACCTCGTTGTACCCGCCGTCCCCACTCACCGACACGATGAGCGGATGCCCGGTCCGCGCGGCGTCGCGGGCGAGGTCACGGGCATGACCGGCGTGCTCGGTGGGGCACGGGTGTACCGGGACTCCGGGCAGCCGCTCGGTCAGGTCCGTGCGCAGCTCCTCGGCCAGCTGCGGCCCGTCGCCGGTGCTCTGCGGGTTGAAGATGACGACGATCCGGTCGAAGGACGCCTTCACATGCGGCGGTAGCGCGATTGGAGGATGGCGAACAGACCGAAGGCGGCGAATCCGAGGGCGACCGCGGTGAGCAGATACCGTCCGAACGGCTGGGCCAGGATGGTCTGCAGGGCACCGTCGAGTCCTTGGGCCGTCTGCCGGTCGAAGGTGACCGTGGCGTAGGTGAGCAGGCCGCCGACCACGCCCATGGCCACGCCCTTGGCGACGTATCCGACCTGCCCGAGCCGCAAGACGCCCGAGCGGACCGCCGGGGACATCGACGAGGTGTCGATCTCCTCGGTGAAGGATTTCCTGATGCCTTTGACGATGCCGGCGATGCCGACACCGATGACGACCAGGCCGGCGGCGACGACGAGCACCCGGCCCCCGGGCCAGGCGAGCACCCCTGTGGTGGCCTGCTCCTGGGACTGGGAGCTCGACGATCCGGAGCCGAGTGCCACCAGCGCCGCGCTGACCGCGAGGGCGGCGTAGACAACCGCCTTGGCCCCGCTGGTGATCTGCTTGCGGACGCGCTTCCTGCGATCCCGGTCGGGGTGTCCCCAGACGGCTTCGCTCGTCTGCCAGAGCGCGAGTGCCAGCAGGCCGACGGCGACCACCCAGAGCAGGACCGTGCCGAAAGGTTGTTGTGCGAGTGTTCCCAGCGCGCCGGAGGTGTCGGCGCTGGTGCCGCCGGACGTGCCCCAGGCGATCTGCAGGGCCAGCCAGCCGACCAGGAGGTGGACCACGCCGTAGGCGATCAACCCGCCGCGGGCGAGCCACTCCAGTGACGTGCTGTCTCCGGCTTGTTCAGCTCTGCTCTCGGTGGTGCCGTCGGTCGTGGTGGCCATCGTCGCCCTCCCTCTCACTGCTCGTCGTGCTCGAGTCGCCCACGGGCGTGGCCGATCGCCAGATATCCGGCGCCGGCGCCCAGCTCCGTCACCTGCAGGTCGGGGACGAACCCGGCCAGCAGCCGCCACGGCTGGTCGAAGCCGGTGAAGTCGTGGATGAACGGTGCGTGCAGGTCGGCCACCCAGGCGCGCAGCGCCACGTTCCACCGGGGCGGCCATTTCCCGCCGGTGGCGGCCACCGCCGCCCCGGGCCGCAGATGTGCGAACACGTGGGTCAACGCGGCCGGCGACTGCAGCACGTCGTGCACCGCACAGAACAGTGCGGCGTCCGCGACGTCGTCGATCGACGCCTCCGCCACCGGCGCGGCGAGCAGACGCACGTTGTCCCAGCCGTGCTCGATCACCCGGGCACCGGCCACCTCCAGCATCTGCGCGGAGGCGTCGATCCCGACGATGGTGCCCGACGGGCCGACCTTGCGCTGCAGCAGCGGCAGGCACAGTCCGGTGCCGCAGCCCACGTCGAGAACCGTGTCACCGCGGTGTGCGGGCAGGTGCTCGACCACGAGTTCGCGCCAGCGGCGGAACGCGTCGGTGCGCCGGTCGTAGCGGTCGGCTTGGCTGCGGTAGGCCTGCGAACCTGCCGCTTGCCCGGATGACGGCTGCCCGAGATCGGGTGCCGATGTTGCAGGGGAGGGCACGGGTGCTGCCATGGTGAAGCCTTCTCAGGATGAGTCGTGGTGTTCGGCGAGCCAGTCGCTCAGGACAGTGGCGAACCGGGCGGGGCTCTCCACGTGGGGCAGGTGTCCGCAGTCGGCGAACAGCGCGAGCCGTCCGTGGGGCAGGCGATCCACCGTGGCCTGCGCCTGCGAGGCGGGCAGGACGTAGTCGCGTCCGCCCCAGACGACCAGGGTGGGCATCGTGAGTTCGGGCAGCCGGTCGAGCAGGACCTCGCGCTGGCCGGTGGCGTCGAACAGGGCGCGGGCCATGGCGGTGGAGGCCTCCAACTGGCCCGGGCGCCGTCCCAGGGCGTGCTGTTCGTCGAAGAACTCCTTCGGCACCCGCGAAGGCTGGGCGAACAGCATCGCGGCGGACATCGACGTGCGCCCCACGTCTCCGCCCGGCAGGCGGCTGATCATGATGGCCAGCTCGCCGATGATCGGCAGGGTGTCCAGGGCGAGCAGGGGATGGACCTCACGGCCCAGACCGGCACTGTCGACCAGGATCAGGGTCCGGACTCGCCCCGGGTCGGCCAGGGCCAGGCGCAGTGCGACCGCGCCGCCGATGGAGTTTCCGACCACGTGCAACGCCCCGACGCCGAGGGTGTCGAGAAAGTCGGCCACGAGCGGGGCCAGGTCGGCTCCCGGGGCATAGCCGCCCGCTGCCGGGCCGCTGTCGCCGTGTCCCGGCAGGCTCAGAGCCAGCACCCGGTGGGTGCGGGCGAGCACGGGGACCACCCACCGCCAGCTGGTGGCACTCTGCTCATGGCCGTGCACCAGCAACAACGGCGGCCCGTACCCGGCCTCCAGATACTGGAGGTCCACCCCGTCCACCCGGATCCGACGATCGTGGACGAGGGGTTCGCCCTGGTCCTCGACGACGTGCTCGGACGGAACGGACCTCGAGCTGGCCGACATGGAACTCCCCGATGTACGCGTCGTGATCGTTGACCGATCGCGTCACCAGGGTCCGGGGCAACTCGTGTTGGCATCCTATATCAGCAGGAATGATCGGCCGGGATCTGCAGACGAGTGCTGCAGCCCCGGCCGCCGTGCTCAGTGCCGTCCGCCGTGGCCGACGCCGCGCCGGCTGTAGATGCCGGCGACCAGTGCCACGCCGATGACGGCGACGACGAGCTGGACCAGTAACTCGAGCCAGTCGATGCCGCTGGTCGCGGTGGAGATCCCCACCGCGCGAGCCAGGACGGTGCCGATGACGGCGGCGACGATGCCGACGACGATCGTCAGCCAAATTGGGATGTTCTGCCGACCGGGAAGGATCAGTCGCGCGAGAGCGCCGATGATGGCGCCGACGACGATCGCGGTGATGATGCCGGTAATGGTCATGTGATTCTCAATTCATGTCGTACGGTCCGCGCGGGGGTATTGCCCGCGCGTGATAACGGTCCGCAATGGTCATGCGGCGATCGCTGCAACATGAATGCGGCGTCGATGCGGCGTCGCGAGACGGACGGCCGTCCGAGGTCGTCCAGGTAATAACTCAGAGCTTCGTGGTGGTACGGGCGTCGATGTTCCCGGCCGCCAGCATGGTGGCGAAGAACTGCTGCTGCAGCTTCATCACGTCCCCGGCCATGTCGAACCACGCGGTGACGACCTTCGACATGTCGGGAGCGGGTGTGAATGCATCCGCAGGGTTGGACGTCGCCGCCCTGACCCTGTCGGTCACCTGATCCAGCGTCCGCTGGACGCCACCGGGCTCCCGGCGGGGCTCGCGACCGTCAGCGAGCTCGCCGCGGTCTCCGTGCCACTGCTCACCCCGCGCGTCCCGCTCGGTGCGGTCATCCCGGGCATAGCCGTCGTCGCGGTCGCGGACGCCCACCAGATCCTGCTCACCGCGCAGATCCTGCTCACCGCGCAGGCTGTCCCCGTCGACGTACGGCTGGCTGCCGCCGGTACGTCGGGTAGCTGTGGACGGCCGATTCGTTGCCCGAGTCATGTCACTCCTCCGTCGTGCGATGTCGTACCCGGGCAGAACGCCGAGGTCACGCGATGCGCTGGCCTCACCATCCAGCCTGCGCTACGCTGTAGATATTATGTGTAGACCTACGATGTAGCAAGTGCATGGCGGACGCAGGGGAGTGATCGTGACCAGCGACTCAGGGCGCGTCCGTCGGGCGGTCACGCCGCAGCCGCCGGGCCGGCGCACGGGGTTGACCCGCGAGCAGATCCTCACCGCCGCCGTGGCGATCATCGACGCCGACGGTGTCGAGGCGCTGACCATGCGCAGGCTCGGGCAGGCCCTCGACCGCGACCCGATGGCGATCTACCGGCACGCCGCCGACAAGGACGCCCTGCTCGACGGCGTCGTCGAGCACGTCGCTGCCGAACTCATCACGCCCCACGAGTCCGACAAGAACGGGAACGGCGACCGGGACGGGGACTGGGAAGCGCAGCTGCGGCGCATCGCGCACACGTTCCGCAGGGTGGCCCTCGCCCACCCCCGGGTGGTGCCCTTGCTGCTGACCCGGCCCCTGTCCGGCCCGCTCGCCCTGCGACCCCTGGGCACGCTCCAACTCCTGGAGGAACTGATCGAGCTGTTCACCGCCGCCGGGTTCGACCAAACCGGAGCGCTGCACGCGGCCCGGCTGTTCAGCGGGTTCTTCTACGGTCACGTCCTGCACGAACTCCAGGAACAGATCCAGAACCCCGACGAGACCGACGACCTGCTCCGCCTCGGACTCCACCGGCTGCCCATCACCCAGTTCCCCCGGCTCCGGTCCCTCGCCACCACGCTGGCCGCCTACGACGGCGCCGCCGAACTCGACGAAGGACTCACCATCGTCCTCGCCGGCCTGCACAGCCAACTGCGCACCTGATCAGGCCGGGAAGGCCCTGGACCGCTCTGTCGGACCTAGTACTCCAGCCGCAGTTCGTGATCGACAGTGGTCTATCCTCTCGATCTTGTGTTCGTGGAGGAGGATCTTGCTGCGTGGTCGGCCGGGTTGGACGGGTTGTTCGCGCAGGTCGCGGGCAGGTTC